>NZ_JBHVGZ010000112.1:0-20119 GCF_042800355.1 Streptomyces sp. NPDC057623 | reverse complement strand
CGCATGCCCGGCATGGACGGCATCGAGGCCACCCGCCGCATCATCGCCACCGGCGGCCGCACCCGCGTCCTCATCGTCACCACCTTCGACCTCGACGAGTACGCCTACGACGGCCTGCGCGCCGGAGCCAGCGGCTTCCTCCTCAAGGACGCCCGCCCCGAGGAACTCGTCGCGGGCATCCGCGCGGTCGCCACCGGCGACGCCGTCGTGGCCCCCCGGCTGACCCGCCGGCTGCTGGACGCCTACGCCCACCAGGTCCTCGCACCGGCCGGCGCACCGGCCCCGCAGGACCCCCGGCTGCAAACCCTCAGCGACCGCGAACGTGAGGTGCTGGTGGCCATCGGCCAGGGCTGGACCAACGCGGAGATCGCCGAACGGTTCGTCCTCACCGAGTCCACGGTGAAGAAGCACGTCGGACGGGTCCTCGCCAAGATCGGGGCCCGCGACCGCATCCAGGCAGTGATCATGGCGTACGACGCCGGGCTGGTCAGGGCCAGGTCGTAACGGCGTCCCGCACCAGGTCGGTTCCCAGAAGTTCCGCACAGTGCTCGACGTGCGGTGCCGGCGAGTCGGCGGCGTCGCCGGGGATGTCCGCACTCACCCATCGCTGTATGCCCATGCGAACGGCGGATACCGCGACCGCGGCGATCAAGGCCGGCATCTCGTCCTCGGGTTGCCGGCCGAGGCGCTGCGCGACGACTTCGGCGATTGATCGCCGAAGGCTCTCGAAGCGTGCCGACAACGCGGCCAGCAGGACCGGGTGGCTGCGCGTCAGCTCGAACGCCGCGAGCATCTCCTGACGTGGCGGCGGGTTCTCCGCCAGATCTCGGACGATCACCCGGGTCACAGCCGCGAACACGTCCCGGGGATGCGCAGCACCCGTCACGGCGAACTCCGCGGTGAGCGCACTCGGCACCTCGTCAGGCGGCCCCGGCAGGACGGCGGCCTCCTTGTTGGGAAAGTAGTTCAGGAACATACGCGGCGAGACACCCGCCTCCGCGCTGATCATGTCGACGGTGGCCCTGTCGAAGCCGTGTTCCTGGACGACCCGCAGGGCAGCCGCATGGATCGCACGCCGGGTCCGCATGCGGCGACGTACTCGTCGGCCTTCACCCGTGGAAGTCAAGGCGAAGCTCTTTCTCGTGAATCTCGCGCCGCGAAGCCGTGCGGTGGGGGCGAGCCTGGTGTGACCCGCCCCCACCTCGCGAGGCAGGGGGATGTCACCCCACGGCTGTGGCCACGACGGCTCGGTCGAGGGTGATGTGGTCGGCCCAGCTGCCGTGGAAGCCGAAGGGGACCCGGCTGGGGAGCTTGACCCGCGCCAAGGGTACCTTTCGCAGGTCGGCCGCGTCATGGATCAGGAGTTCGCTGAGGTCGGTGGACCGGTTCCACCACAACGACAACAGGTAGCCGTCGTCCTCGCTGCAGGCGTCCTCGCGCGCGACGAAGACGGGTTCGCTCGGGCTGGTCAGATAGTCCGGGCCGTCGACGACGGTGGTGCTGTCCAGGAGGTAGTCGTGCCGGGCCAGTCCGTCGGACATGGTGTCCGGGGTCAGGCCTCGCGTGGTGACGAAGTAGCCGTAGCGGTGCTGCCGCCCGAGACAGGCATCGTTGATCTTGGGGAACTCTCCGGCGATCCCGCTGACCATCTCCTCCGTGGCGCGTCCGGTCGTGAGGTCGACGCGCCAGCGGCAGGGCAGAGCGGGAGGAAACCAGTCATGGGAGCCCACGGGTGCGGCCAGGCGATCGGCGGGGGTGCCGAGCCGGGTGATGCGATGCCCGTCGATGATCAGCTCGCCGTCCTGCTCGTAGGCGTTGAAGAAGTGGGTGTTGGCGAAGTACCCGCCGGCTTCGTGCCAGGTGACCTCGTGCGTACGGCGGTCCATCAGGACGATCTGCACGCCGTGTTCCAGGGAGTCCTCGTCCCAGACCACCCCGGGCTGTCCTTGCGCGATCAGGTCGAGGCGGAACTGGGCGGGGGTGACGAAGAAGACGGCGTAGTGCTGGCTCACCGCGAAGTCGTGCATCAGGACCGGTACGCCGATGTCGAAGGAGTGCGAGTCGACGATCCGGCCGGTTTTCACGTCGGCTCGGTACCAGGTGATGGTCGGCCCGATCGCGGCGAAGAACAGCATGTCCCCGCTGTCGGGATCGATCTTGTAGTGCGCGGTGCACAGGACGTCGACGCCGCCATGGAAGTCGTGCGTGCCGAGCGTGCGGAGCGTCTCGGGGTCCAAAGCGTGCGGTAGTCCGCCCTCGTAGTACACCAGCAGCCGGTCGTCGAAGATTCCGACATTGGTGTTGGCGACGTTCTTCCCCGGCGGTGCCCCCTCGGGAAGCCGGCCCTGGCTGCCGCCGTTGGCGAAACCGCTGTAGATCGCCTCTCCCGCCCGGACCTCGACCTTCATCGAGTCGGTCTCCACCCAGCGGGTACGGTACGCGGCGCTGCCGTCGCGCAAGTAGATGCCGCACACCATGCCGTCGCCCTCCCACCAGTGGTAGCGGTCGGTGTCACGAGGCTGGAAGCGGGGGTTGCCAGACACACGGAACAGGGCGCCCCGGAGGTCGGGCGGGATCTCTCCGTCCACCTTCAGGTCGTAGGCCTCGTTCTCCTCGGTCCACGGCGCGAAGGGACCGTTCAGGAACTTGTTGTCGGTGGGCCAGGACAAGCTCATGTACATACTCCAGGTGCAGGCTAGGACACAGGTGTCTCAGAACGGGTAGTGCGGAAGCTCGCCTCGAACGGTGACCCACTGCTGTTCGGTGAAGGCTTCCAGGTTGGCGGCGGTACCGCCGTGGCGGGAGCCGGTGCCGGAGTCGCCGAGACCGCCGAAGGGGACGACGGCTTCGTCGTTGACGGTCTGGTCGTTGATGTGGACGAGGCCGGTGGGCACGCGGTCGGCGAGGGCCAGGCCCTTCATCACGTCCCGGGTCAGGATACCGAGGGACAGCCCGTACTCGGATTCCGCGGCCAGCCGGGCCGCCTCGTCCATGTCCTGGAAGGGAACGACGGGTGCGACGGGGCCGAAGATCTCCTCGGCGTAGGCGGGCGCGGTGAGCGGTACGCCGGTGAGGACGGTGGGGCGGTAGAAGAGGCCGTCGTACGTACCGCCCGCGGCGAGCCCGGCTCCGGCCGCGACGGTGTCCGTGACGATGCGGTGCACGTTGTCGCGCTGTCCGCCGTCGATGAGCGGTCCGATGGCGACGTTCTCGCCGACCGGGTCGCCCACGGGGAGCGCGGCGGCGTGCTGGGCGAGCAGGGCCGCGTACTCGTCGGCGACCGAGGCGTGCACCAGGTGGCGGCTGCTGGCCATGCAGATCTGGCCCGCGTGCACGAAGGACCCCCATGCTCCGACCGAGGCCGCCCTTTCCAGGTCGACGTCGTCCATCACCACGAGGGCGGAGTTGCCGCCCAGTTCCAGGTGGGCCCGCTTCAGGTGGCGGGCCGCGGCGACGCCGATGGCACGGCCGGCGCGAGTGGAGCCGGTGAACGCGATGACGGGGATCCTGGGGTGCTCGACCACGGCAGCGCCCACGTCCGCTCCACCCGGGAGGACGTGCAGCAGTCCGGGCGGCAGGCCCGCCTCCTCGAAGACGCGGGCGAAGACCACACCACCACTGACGGCCGTGCGGGGATCCGGCTTGAGAACGACGGCGTTGCCCAACGCCAGTGCCGGGGCCACGGCCCGCATCGCCAGGATGATCGGCACATTGAACGGGGCGATGACGCCCACCACCCCGACGGGAACCCTGCGGGCGAAGGACAGTCGCTCCTGGCTGGAGCGCAGCAGTTCGCCGTAGGGCGCCCCGGCCAGAGCCGCGGCCTCGTGGCACTCCTCCGCGCCACCGCTGGTGACCTGCAAGGCCGCGAACGGCCGGATGGCCCCGGACTCCCGCATCAGCCAGGTCTCGATCTCCGGCTGATGGTCCTCGAAGAGCCGCGCGGCGCGGCGCAGCACGGCGGCGCGGTCGGCGTACGGCCGGGCGGCCCATTCCCGCTGTGCCCGCACCGCCCGCTCCACCGCCTCGTCCACGTCAGCGGGGGTGGCCGAGCCGACCCGGCCCAGCGTCTTGCCGGTGGCGGGCTCGACGGCGTCGTAGATCTCGCCGGAGCCGCTGATCCACTCACCGGAGAAGATCCGGCCTTCCCAGGTGCTGTTGTCCAGAAGAGCCATCGTGTTCCGTTCCGTCCTGTGTACGTGCGGATGACCTGTCGTGGGGTGCCGTCGCGGTGGACGGTCAGGAATGGGGCAGCGGCTCGGCGGCCGGGGTCGCGCCCTTGGTGGGTGTCCCGTGCGCCGAGTCGGTGTGCCGCAGGGCGAGAACAGCGATCACCGCGGCGACCAGACTGGCACCGCTGCTTATGTATATGCCGAGGTCGAGGCCCGTTTCCAGGGCTTCGCGGGCGAGCGGGACCACGGTACGCGACAGTTCGCCGAGGTCGGCGTTGGCGGCGGCGAGCGCACCACCGTCGTCGTTGACGGCGTTGGCGACGCCCAGGGCCTGCGCGGGGAGCCCGGAGGAAGCCAGTTTGTCGGTGAGGACCCCGCTCGCCGTGCCCAGGGCGACGGCACCGACGACCGCCGGTCCGAGTGCCTGGCCGGTCTCGCGGACGAGGCTGGTGACCGCGCTGGCCATACCGGCATGCCGGATGTCGGCGGCTCCGACCGCGACCGCCGTCAGAGCGGAGAACATCGTGATGAAGCCCGCCCCCAGCAGGAGAATCGGCCCGGTCATCGAGGCGAGGTCGGTGGCGTCGCCGGGCAGCAGAGCCATCCAGCCCTCGCCTACCGCCAGCGACAGCAGACCGCCGACCAGCAGTGTCCGGGGGTGCACCCGCTGGAGCAGCTTGGGCAGGAGCGGGGTGAGCAGCAGGGGCACGGCCTGGATGAGGGCGAAGGGCAAGGCTGCCCGCAGCGGGGAGAGGTGGTAGACCGACTCCAGTTTGATGCTCAGCGCGTACGCCGTGCCGATGAAGCCGAACAGGGCGAGCAGCCCGATGGCGGCGGCAGCGGCGAAGGCGGGCGTGCGGAACAGCTCCAGCCGCAGCATCGGCGCCCGTGACTTTCGCTCGGCGACCAGGAAGGCCAGGAACGCGGCGAGGGCGACCACGAAGGCGATCACGATGTGGGGCTCGGAGTAGCCGTCGCCGGCCCCCTCGATGACCGCGTAGAGCAGGGCGAGCAGAGACACGGCGACCGTGATCTGTCCGGGCCAGTCCAGCCCGCGTCCGGCCGGCTGTCGGGAGTCGGTGATCCAGCGGGCGCTGACGGCCGCGGTGACCACACCGAACACGGCGAGCGGGACGAAGGCCCAGCCCCAGTGGGTGTGCTCGGCGGTGAACCCGCTGATCAGCGGGGCGATCATGGCACCGAAAGCAAGGCTGACCGCCCAGTAGGACAAAGCTCGCGCACGAGCTGCGGCCGCCGGGGTGCCTGCGACGATCACCGCGAGCGAGGAGGGGAAGATCGCCGCAGCGCCGAGCCCGGCGACCGCTTGGCCGGCGATCAGCTGCGTCAGCGAACCGGCTGAGGCGACCACCAGACAGCCGGCCGTGATCAGGAGGCCGCCGACGACCAGCAGGCGTCTGCGGCCGAACAGGTCACCGAGAACCCCGAAGTTCAACTCCAGGATCGCGGTCGGAAGGATGAACGCGGCCGGTATCCAGGCCAGGGCAGCGGCCGATGCCCCGAGGTCCCGCTGGATCTCTCCGATGATCGGGGACGCGAGGGGGATACCGATCTGGGCCACACAGATGGCGAGGCATGCGGCGATCAAGGTGTTGCGGTCGAGGGAAGCCGGTCTCGCGGCATCGGAATGGGTCATGAGGGATGCCTCCAGCGGTAGATTGCTCTGCACGTCCTGAATACTCGGACGCATAAATCGCTGAGCAGGACAATGCCTCCACACTTTCACTCGAGTCAAGGGGTTCGAACTGCACATTGCTCATTGACGAGCCAGACAGGGGGGACTTAGTGTCCCGATACACAAAGCTCACGTCCTGCATAACGAGACAGGAGTCCTAGCATGGCGATCACCGGCCTCGGGCACACCGGCTTCTGGGTCAACGACCTGGAGGGAATGCGCGACTTCTACACCCGCGTCCTGGGACTGACCGTGACCGACGAGGACGAGGAGCGGGGAATCGTGTTCTTCTCCTCCCGCCCGGACGAGGAGCACCACGAGTTCGTGCTTCAGCGGGGCCGGACCGCCCCTGCCGGAACCAAGCTCAGCCATCAGGTGTCGTGGCGGGTCGACTCGCTGGAGTCGATCATCGCCTTCCATCACCGGTTCCGCGCCGAGGGGATCGAGGTCCAGCAGGAGGTCACCCACGGCAACGCGATCGGGATCTACTTCTTCGACCCCGAGGGCAACCGCAACGAGGTCTATCTGCGCATCGAGCGCGACGTGCGTCAGCCGTTCCGCAAGACGATCGACCTCGACCAGGCGCCGGAGGAGATCTTCGCCGAGGCCGAGCGGCTGCTGGCCGAGGGCGGCCCGGCCTACCAGCCGGTCCAGTAGCCCCTCCACCGTGACGGAGAGCCTCATGGCAGAACGACCAACGCCCCAGCAGCCGGCCGTGCTGATCGTCGGTGCCGGCCCGACCGGCCTCGCGGCCGCCCATCTGCTGGGCTCACGGGGTGTACGCGTGCTGCTGGTGGAACGCAACGCGACCACCAGCAACGACGCCAAGGCGATCAGCCTCGACGACGAATCGCTGCGCACCCTTCAGTCGGCAGGCGTCGACGAGGCGGTGTACCCGATCATCGTGCCGGGCACCGGAACAAAGTACTTCGGCGTCGGCGGACGCCCGCTCCTGCACGCCCGCGGCACCGGCGACCAGCGTTTCGGGCACCCCTTCAAGAACCCCTTCGCCCAGCCGGATCTCGAACGGGTGCTGCGCGAGGGCCTGCGAGGACTGCCCACCGTCGAAGTCCGCTTCGGCACCCGGTTGACAACCCTCGCCCAGGAAGGCGACCGGGTGCGCGCATCCCTGCGGACAGACAGCCCGGACGGGACCACCGAGGACGTCGGGGTGTCCTACGTCCTGGGCTGTGACGGCGGCCGCAGTACCGTGCGGGACCTGTTGTCCATCCCCATGCACGGGCGCAGTTTCCCCGAGGTGTGGCTGGTGGCGGACACCCTGGAGGACCCGCACGACCAACGGTACGGAATGCACTACGGCGACCCCGCCCGCCCCGTCGTCATCGTCCCGGGCCACGGGGGCCGCTGCCGCTACGAGTTCCGACTCAGGCCGGGCGAATGCGAAGCGGGCACGCCGCCTCCGTTCGAGCTCGTGCGTCAACTCCTTGGGCCCTACCGGCAGATCACCCCGGAACAGGTGGAGCGCGCGGTCGCCTACAGCTTCCACGCGCTGCTGGCGGACCGGCTGCGCGAGGGCCGCTGTTTCCTGCTAGGCGACGCCGCCCACATGATGCCCCCGTTCGCCGGGCAGGGCCTCAACTCCGGCCTGCGGGACGCCGCCAACCTCTGCTGGAAGATCGACGAGGTCCTGGCGGGCCGTGCCGGTGACGCCCTGCTCGACACGTACGACACCGAGCGCCGCCCGCACGCCCGCGCCGTGATCGACCTCTCCGTACGCCTCGGCCGGATCGTCATGACCACGAGCCGCGGCCGCGCCCGCGCCCGCGACCTACTGGTGCGCGCTGTCATGCGCATCCCTCCCGGACGCCGCTACCTCACCGAGATGCGCTACCGCCCCGACACCCGCATACGCCACGGTGCCGTCGTCCACCTCGGTGGCCCCCCGCAGCCGCTCGTCGGTACACCGCTGCCGCAGCCACAGGTGCTGTGCGGACCGCGGCACCTGCTCACCCGCTTCGACGACGTCACCGGCCGGGGCTGGAGTCTGCTGGGGATCGGTCTGAGCGACGCGGCCTGGGAAGCCGCAGCCCGGGCCGCCCTTCCGCAGGCCGCTCACGTCGACGTCTACCTGGACGACCGCGCCGCCCGCGACCGCGGCGGACGGACGGGAATCACGGACGCCGACGGTCGGCTCGACGCCCTCTTCTCGGACGTGACAGGGCACTTCGTACTCGTCCGTCCCGACCGAGTGGTGGCCGCCGTGTTCACCCCCGACCGAGCGGCGCTCGTCGGGGCGGAACTACGGCGCCTCACCACCGACGGCGGGCACACAGCCATGTCACCCCACGCGACCGCCCCCGCCTCCCCTGGCGACACCCCCCCAACACCCGCAGTCCAGCCCGACCCTCAGGGAGCACGCCGATGAAGCTCGCCACCGTCCGTCTCGACGACGGCCACCACACCACCACCGTCGCCCGGCAGGAAGGAGACGAGCTGGTCCTTCTGCCGCACGCCGATGTCTGCACACTGCTGTCCGGCGGGGACGGTTGGCAGGACCGGGCCGCTTGGGACGGCGAGCGCGTTCCGCTCGCCGAGGCCCAGCTCGCTCCTCTGGTGCCACACCCGAACAAGATCGTCTGCCTGGGCCTCAACTACGCCACCCACATCAAGGAGATGGGCCGGCCCACCCCCGCCCACCCCACCCTCTTCGCCAAGTACGACGGCTCCCTCGTCGGCGCGCACGACGACATCCACATGCCGCCGGTCAGCGACGACCTCGACTGGGAAGCCGAACTGGGGGTCGTCGTCGGACGCCGAGGCCGCCACGTGCCGCGCGAGCGTGCCCTGGAGTACGTAGCCGGGTACACGGTCGTCAACGACGTCACCGTGCGCGACTGGCAGCACCGCACCCGGGAGTTCCTCTCCGGCAAGACCTTCGAGGCCACCACCCCCGTCGGACCCATGCTGGTGACACCCGACGAACTCCCGCCCGGGGCCGCCGGACTGACCATCGAGTGCAGCGTCGACGGCCACACCATGCAGAAGTCCAACACCGCGGACCTGCTCTTCGACGTGGCCGACGTCATCGCGTACGTCAGCACCATCATCACGCTGCTGCCCGGCGATCTGATCTGCACCGGGACGCCCGGAGGGGTGGGCGCCGGCCGCGACCCCAAGGTGTTCCTGCGGCCGGGTCAGGAGCTCGTCACGACGATTGAGGGCATCGGCGAACTGCGCAACACCGTCGTCAAGGACCGGTTGTAGGCGGGGCCGGCCGCGGCCCCGTACAAGCCCCCGTCGTCGGTTACAGTGTCTCGCATGTCAGGAAACGAGTCCTCCAGCTACCGCGACCGCAACTCTACAGCCGACCGGGCGCTGGACATCCTGACCATGTTCGACGACACCCGGCTGATCGTCTCCGGAACCGCGGTGGCGGAACACCTCGGCGTCGCCCGCTCCACCGCTTACCGCTACCTGCAGAGTCTGGTGGCCGGGCGCTTTTTGGAGGAGGCCCCCAGCGGCGGCTTCCGGCTGGGCCTGCGTGTCCTGGAGGTCGCCCGGCTGGCTCGGCGCAGCTACGGCCTGTCGGAGGTCGCGCTGCCCGCCATGGCGGCCCTCGCCGAGGAGGCGGGTGAGACGGTTCTGCTCACCCGCCGGGCGGGAGATCTGGTGGTGTGCGTAGACCGTGCGGAAAGCGGCACGCGCGCGGTACGGATCTCCTACGAACGCGGCAGCACCCTGCCCATCAACGCCGGCGCCTCCGCCCTCGTCCTGCTCGCCTGGGGTCCCGAGGACGAGAGCCGCCGTCTCCTGGAGAGCGTCGAACTGCGCCGCTTCACGGCCGCGACCCTCACCGACGTCGACGCCCTGATGGAACGCCTGGGCCGCATCCGCCGCCTGGGCTACTCCATCACCCGCGGCGAACTGGACCCCGACGTCGTCGGCATCGCGGCTCCCGTTCGCGACGATGCCGGCGCCGTCGTCGCGGCAGTGAGCGTGGCCGCCCTCGCCACTCGCGTCTACCCCGAGGCGGAGGCGGAGATCGCCCAGCAGGTACTGGGGACCGCGAAGAAGATCACCGACCGCATGGCCGCCGTCTCGGGATGATGTCCCGGGGCCGCGGTTCCGGTGTGCGGTCCGCAACCGTACGGGTCCCGGTCATCACACAGAGCTTGTACGTGGCGTCCTCAAGAGCGCAGCCGGAGCGAGCTGTGGGGAGCCCGTCGTGTTCGATGCTCGCCTGAGCGAACCTGGCCAGCACGGCACGCAGCTCCTTCTCCGCCGGAACGATCATGATGATGGCCCCTCTCACACATCGCAGCACACCACGGCAGAGCCACCGCCGGCAGCAGACTGCGCGCCGGGCTCTCACGCCACCTCTCGTCACCGGCAGCGTCGGGGTTGCGCTTCTTGGCCTCGTTGTACAGCTGGTCCTTGGTCGGGCCCTCCGCGCCACTGTGCGAGCGCTGGCCACCGCGTTGGGACGCCGACTTCCGGTCACGGGTCGAGGACTTGCTCGAGGTCTTCGACTCGCCCGACCTGGCCCGCTCCTTGTTCACCGTCCGTGAGGCGATCTCCTTGGCCCGCTTTGTCGATTCACCGCGGTCCTCGGCGCCCTTCTTGATGTGTTCGTACCGGCGCTCACGCTTGGAGCTCGATCCGGCCGGCATGACACTTCCCCTTTCTCGTACGCGCTGTGGTGCGGTGCCTTTCTCCGACCTCACCACGAAGCGATGGGCAGCAGGGCCCGGCTCAAGGGTGCTCGGCCCGCTGGTCACTGCGTCACTGCTCTGGCTGCTGTGAGGTGGACATGTGCGGGCACCCCACTTGCTTCGGAGTTCGAAAACGTTCCCTGGGGCGGCCCGCTGGCCGCTTCCGGACACTACGCAAGCACTGGGACGACTACACCGAGGAGGAATACCGGGCCGGGCTCGCCCGCCTCCCCCGCCGGATCGACATCGAGGTCGAGGCGTACCCCCGGCCGCACCGTCGGCATGAAGCGAATCCAGGTCGGCCGACGGACCACGGCCGTCGCCATCCTCGCGCCCGGTCACTGAGTGACGAGGTCGCCGCTGCCCTGGGCCCACCCCGGTCCGAGGCCGACCGACCGCTGCGCGGGACATGGCGGGATGATGGCCGCTATGCGCATCCGCATCGACGCAATCGACCTGCCCGGACTCACCTGCCCGGCCCCCGCCGACGGCAAGACCCCTACGTACGACAACATCCACGTCGCAGTGCAGCGCCGCGACCGTCCGGCCGAACTCCTCGCGCCACAGCCCGGTGACGCACCGTCCGCGACCTGGACCCTGGAGTGCACCACGAGCATCTCGCCGACCGGCACCGAGGTCAAAGGCCCCTACGTGCAGGACCGTCTGGGCCGACGGTTCATCTACCTGTCGTGGGGCACGGTCGACGAGTCGGGGACCTTCACCATGTTCCGCCGCGCCAAGCTGATGCTCGACGTCATCCCCGCCGAAGTACTGGCCGCCGCCGCACGCGACGGGCTGCTGGTCGGACGCCTCGGCCTGACCGACGCGCAGGGCGGGCCCCTCTGCGCACGGGTCCAGCCCCCACACATCATCTGGACCGCCGAACGCGCCGACTAGACAATTCGCCGCAGCGCGCCCGCACCGTCACACGGCATCATGCAGGCGTGATCACCATTCATCTGAAGTATGAGATCGACGCCGACAAGCTTGAGGAATTCGAGGAGTACGGCCGCCGCTTGGTCCGGCTCGTCAACCGTTTCGGCGGGACGCACCACGGCTACTTCCTGCCGAGTGAGGGCGACAGCGACATCGCCTACGCCCTCTTCTCCTTTCCCAGCCTGGCCGCGTACGAGCAGTACCGCACGGACAGCATGTCCGACCCGGAGTGCCGGGAAGCGCTCGAACTGGCCCGTGACACCCGCTGCATCAAGCGGTACGAGCGCCGCTTCCTCCGGCCGCTCGACGGCGGGTCCTAGGCCGGCGAAAGGCGCGGGGTGCGGTTCTCCCGCGCGGCTGTGCGCAGCGCTGCGACAACGGCCGTGTGTGACGCATCCCGGCGAACAGCATGCGCAGGACCGGGCGAGCCTCGATGGGACCGTGCGGATCCGGGTGTGGCCGGGTCGACGGCCGTCCGGCGACGAGCGCGGTGGCGAGGCCGGCGCGTGCGAGGGCGAGCTGGGCGGTGATCTCGGCGGTGATGTGGCGCGTCGTGGGTGTGAAGCCGGCCTGGCCTCACCCGGGCGGGCCCCGACAGCCTCTACCAGGACGTCGCGACCGGGACCCTCGTCGTCGCGCGGAGCGAACAATCGCTGGTCCGAGGTCCCTTCCCCACCGGGACTTCAGGAACGTCCCACAGCGACACGTCCGGACCCTGTCGTTGCTTTACGGGGCTGTCGGCCAACGGGGCCTAGAGACGGACGGCGATCAGCGCGATGTCGTCTCGCGCGCCGCCACTGACCCCGAAGCGGGCCAGGAGCGCGTCCGTGAGGTGCTCGGGGTCGAGATCGGCGCAATGGGAGACGGCGTCGCACAGACGGTGCAGGCCCGCGTCGATGTCCTCGCCCCGGCGCTCGATGAGCCCGTCGCTGTAGAGGATGAGGGTGTCGCCGACGGCGTAGGACAGCCGCGCCTCGGTCCGGGCGACGTGCTCGGCGGGCGCGCCGAGGGGCGGGTCGGTGGCCTGGTCGAGGAGATCACAGGTGCCGTCGGCGTGCAGCAGGACCGGGGGCGGGTGGCCGGCGCTGCTGTAGGAGATCAGGTGGTCGTCGCAGTGGATCACCGCATGGACCGCGGTGGTGGTGAGCGCCCCGTCCACACTCAGGGTGTACCGGCACAGCACCTCCAGGGCCCCGGCGGGCCCCTCGACGGTACGGGTCGCGGCGCTGAGCGCGCTGCGGAGCATGCCCATGACGGCAGCGGCCTCCAAGCCGTGGCCCACGACGTCACCGACCGACACCGCGAAAGCGCCGTCGGGCAGATCGATCACGTCGTACCAGTCGCCGCACACATTGAGCGAACCCACCGCGGGCAGATAACGCACCGCGATGTCGGGGTGGCGGACCAGATCCGGGGAGGTGAGCATCGCCTCTTGCAGGGTGAGGGCGACCTGGCGCTCACGGGCATGGGCCTGGCGCAGCTCCTCGTTGAGGCGCTGCAACTCCTGGGCCCGGGAATACAGCTCCGCCTCAAGGGCCTCCAGTTCGACCTTGCTCCCGGAGGCCGACGCCTCGTTCTGTGCCTCTTCCCGCCGTGAGCGCCTGGAGTGGACGAACTCCGTCACGTCCTCGACCCGGTGGATGATCCACGCGACGCTCCCGTCGGGAGCACTGACCGGGGTGTTGATCGGGGACCACCAGCGTTCCTCGAACGCGCCCGGCCGGTCCACGATGGGGATGTCGTACTTCTGCAGCGCCATCGTGTCGCGTTCCCGGGTGGCCAGGACCCGGTGGAGGGAGGCGCTGAGGTTGCTCACCCCGTCTGCATCGGGGTCCGCAGGGTTGTCGGGGAAGGCGTCGAAGATGTACGTCCCGACCAGGTCCTCCCGGGTACGCCGGGTCGCCCGCAGATACGCGTCATTGACGTCGACGATCACCAGATCCGGGCCGAGGACGAGATAGGGGCTGGGTGTGGCCGCGAACAGTGCCGCGTAGTCGATCCGCACTTCGATTCTCGATGTCCGCATGACTGCTGCCCGCCATCCCGTACCTCTGGGATCCACACCTCTCCATGGTTGTCCGACGGTAGGCGACAGGCAAGGTCAGGGTCCTGCCCCACGAAGCGGCTGGTGATCTGCGGACCACCGGCGCGACGGCCCCCAGCGGCATGGCGCATCCTCGTCGACCGGTCGTCCGTCGAGGTCTTCGGCGGCCACGGCGAGGCAGTGATCACCGACCAGATCTCCCCCGACCAGATCTCCCCCGGCCATGTCCTCCCCGACCAGGTCCTCCCCGCCCCCTCCTCCCCGCCCCCTCCAGCACCGGCGTCGAGGTCTTCGTCGAGGGCGGCACCGCCACCCTCGACCACATGCAGGCGCGGCACCCGCCGCTGGTCAACGCTCGTTACGAGTGCGTGGCCAGCGGATCGAGGAACGTCAGTACGGAGGCGTCCTCCTCGATCAGCGGGGCGAGGGCGGCGTTGAACGGGACGCCGTACGGGGCGTCCAGGTGTGCCTTGAAGGCGTCCTCGTCCCGGTAGACCTCGAAGATCCAGTAGGCCCGCGGGGCGGCCGCCTTGGTGTAGACGTCGAAGGCCACGTTGCCTTCCTCTTCGCGCACTTTCAGGGCGTAGTCCCGGATCAGACGGGCGACCTCGCCCTCTGTTCCCTCTCGGGCGGTGAACTCGGCGAGCAGGGTTTTCGTCATGGTTTCCTGTCCTTGTCAGTGGGTGGAGTCGAGGTGCCGGTCG
Organism: Streptomyces sp. NPDC057623; assembly: GCF_042800355.1. Taxonomy (NCBI): domain Bacteria; kingdom Bacillati; phylum Actinomycetota; class Actinomycetes; order Kitasatosporales; family Streptomycetaceae; genus Streptomyces; species Streptomyces sp. NPDC057623. The sequence continues at coordinate 5,897 of NZ_JBHVGZ010000112.1, read as the reverse complement.
ATGGCCTCGTCCGTCGTGAACTGCGCCAACTGCTCCTGCCACGGCGGGTTCGGCCCGGCAGTCGAGCAGGTCAGGGCCGCGACCTTCGTCGCGAACAGACAGGCTGCCTCGACGTCGCCGAGACGCACGTCCGTGAGCCTGCCGCCGAGGAGTCCGCGGGCGCCGAGGTGGTGGAGCAGTCCGGCGGTGAAGGAGTCCCCGGCACCGACCGTGTCGACGACCGGCGTCGCCACCGCGGGCACCTGCACCCGCTCCCCGTCGAGTGAGGCCAGGGCACCGTCGGCACCGCGCGTGATCACCACGAGCCGCGCCCCCGCCGCATGCCAGGTGTCGCACGCCTGCTCAGGGTGGGTTCCGGGGAGCAGGAGTTCAAGGTCGTCCTCGCTCAGCCGCAGCACATCCGCGAGGCCGCACCAGTGCGCCAGCCGGGCGCGGTAGACATCGGGGTGTACGAGGAGGGGGCGGACGTTGGGGTCGATGCTGATGGTGGCCCTGGGGGCGGCCGCCGCCAGGAAGTCCTCCACCACAGCCGCCCCGGGTTCCTTGACCAGGGCCAGGGACCCGGTGTGTACGCAGGCCGTGTCGGACAGGTCCACCCCGGCGAGTTCCGCGCTCGTCCACTGCCAGTCGGCGGTGGCCTGCGCGTGGAAGGAGAACGTGGCCTGGCCCTGGGTGTCCAGCTCGGCCACGGCCAGCGTGCTGGGCTCGGCGGCCTCGACGGCGTACGACAGGTCGACTCCGGACGCCTCCAGGTGGGCCCGGAAGAGGCGGCCGAACACGTCGCCCGACAGCCGCGCGAGGAAGCGGGCCGACGTGCCCAGCCGGGCCAGAGACACCGCCGTATTGGCCGGTCCGCCGCCCGGCAGGACCCGCAGGGCGAGTTCGTTCCGGGCACTCGCGGGTTCGGTGAACGCGTCGGCGACGCACTCTCCCAGGACGGTGATCCGAGGCGGGGTCATGGGCTGCTCTTCTCTTGGATCGCGTAGGCAGAACGGGCACGGAGCGGGCGGTCGCTGAGCGGCTTCGGACGGGCGACCGCCCCGGGCGTTGCCGATTTGTGACGGGTGCAAGGCATTGACGTTGCCTGGAGACGGAGTCCATCATCCTCGCCAAGAAGTGTCAACGATGACATAAGTCAACGATGACACCTCGGGACGGCATGCCTCGATGCCGGCCGCTCGCCCGCAATCCCGCAGGAGTCGTTCATGTCACGCATCTCTCGTCTGCCCTCCTCCTTGCTCAGAGTCGCCGCCTGCACCGGCGTCGCGGCCCTGACCCTGACCGCCTGCGGATCCGGATCCGGATCGGGCACCGCGAGCTCAGGATCGGGCAGCGTCAAGGTCGGTCTGATCACCAAGACCGACACCAACCCGTTCTTCGTGAAGATGAAGGAGGGCGCGGAGAAGGCCGCCAAGGAGAACGGCGTCGAACTGTCCACCGCGGCGGGCAAGTTCGACGGTGACAACGCCGGGCAGGTCACCGCGATCGAGAACATGGTCGCCGCCGGTGTGAAGGGCATCCTGATCACGCCGAGCGACTCCAAGGCGATCGTGCCGGCGATCGAGAAGGCCAAGGCCAAGGGTGTTCTGGTCATCGCCCTGGACACGCCGACCGACCCGGAGGACGCGGTCGACGCCCTCTTCGCCACCGACAACCTCAAGGCGGGCGAGCTGATCGGCGAGTACGCCAAGGCCGCCATGAAGGGCAAGTCGGCCAAGATAGCCACCCTCGACCTCGCGCCGGGCGTCTCCGTCGGTGTACAGCGGCACGACGGCTTCCTGAAGGGCTTCGGCGTCAAGGAGGGCGACTCCTCCATCGTCTGCTCCCAGGACACCGGCGGCGACCAGGCCAAGGGCCAGACCGCGATGGAGAACTGCCTGCAGAAGTCGCCCGACATCAACGTCGTCTACACCATCAACGAACCGGCCGCGCTGGGCGCGTACACCGCGCTGAAGGCCAAGGGCCGGGAGAAGGACGTGCTGATCGTCTCCGTCGACGGCGGCTGCACCGGCACCCAGGCCGTCAAGGACGGCAAGATCGCCGCGACCTCGCAGCAGTACCCGCTGAAGATGGCCGCCGAAGGCGTCAAGGCCGTGGCGACGTACGCCAAGGACGGCAAGAAGGCGTCCGGCTACACCGACACCGGCGTCACCCTGGTCACCGACAAGGCGCAGGACGGTGTCGCGTCCAAGGACACCGCCTACGGCCTGGAGAACTGCTGGGGCTGAGCCGCCGTCCCCAGCTGCCGCCGCAGCTGCCACCGTTCGACACCCCTCAGCGGGGCGGCCGACCCCTCCTCCCCGACCGGGGACGGCCGCCCCCTCGTCCTCTTGCCGTCCGCCAAGGACGGACAAGGACTTGAGTCTTCCGACAAGGACCTCGCATGACTGCCACGTCCACGCCACCCTCCACGTCCACGCCGTACGCGGAGCTCAAAGCACCGACCACGGTCCGCCGACTGCTCACACAGCCGACCACCGGCCCGCTGGTCGCGCTCCTCCTGGCCTGTGTCTTCTTCTCCCTCTCGACCGAACAGTTCCTCACCGGCGGGAACTTCTCGCTGATCGTGCAGCAGGTCATGGTCGTCGGCACCCTCGCCATCGGCCAGACTCTGATCATCCTCACCGCGGGCATCGACCTGTCCTGCGGTGCGGTGATGGCGTTCGGCAGCATCGTGATCGCCAAGATGGCGGCCGAGGGGTCCTTGCCCCCGCTCGCCGCGATCGCGCTGGGCCTGGTCGTCTGCGGCGGCTTCGGCCTGCTCAACGGGGCACTGGTACAGAAGATCCCGCTGCCGCCGTTCATCGTCACCCTCGGCATGCTCAACGTGGCGTTCGCGCTGACGCACATCTACTCCGAGGAGCAGACGGTCACCAACCTGCCCGGCCCGCTGACCGCCCTCGGCCAGACCTTCCCGCTCGGCAAGACCGACATCACCTACGGCTCGCTGGTCACGATCGCCCTGTTCCTCCTCCTCGCCTACGCCCTGAGCAGCACCGGCTGGGGCCGGCACGTCTACGCCCTGGGCAACAGCCCGGAAGCGGCGCGCCTCAACGGCATCCGCACCTCCCGCCTGACCATCGGCGTCTACACCGTGGCCGGCATCCTCTACGGCATCGCCGCCCTGCTGCTCATCTCCCGCACCGGCGTCGGCGATCCGCAGGCCGGCCAGACCGACAACCTCGACAGCATCACCGCCGTGGTCCTCGGCGGCACCAGCCTCTTCGGTGGACGCGGCTCGGTCCTGGGCACGTTCATCGGCGTCCTCATCGTCGGCGTCTTCCGCAACGGACTTCAGCTGATGGGCGTCGCCTCGATCTACCAGACCCTGATCACCGGAGTCCTGGTGATCCTCGCGGTGACCGTCGACCAGATCTCCCGGAAGAAGGCCCGATGAGCGCCACCTCCTCCCCCACACCCGTGCTGCAGGCCCGCGGTCTCGTCAAGCGCTACGGCCACGTCACCGCCATCGACGGCGCCGACTTCGACCTGATGCCCGGCGAGGTCCTCGCCGTCATCGGAGACAACGGCGCCGGCAAGACCAGCCTGATCAAGGCTCTCACCGGCGCGGTGGTCCCGGACGAGGGCGAGATCCGCCTCAATGGCAAGCCGATCCAGTTCTCCGGTCCGCAGAGTGCTCGCGCCCACGGCATCGAGACGGTCTATCAGGACCTCGCCGTGGCCGCTTCCATGGACATCGCCTCGAACATGTTCCTCGGGCGCGAGCTCCGCCGTCCCGGCGTCCTCGGCAGTGTCTTCCGCATGCTCGACAAGAAGCGCATGCGCCAGGAGGCCGCCGAGCACATGGCGGACCTGAAGATCGGTCTGCGCTCGCTGACGCAGTCGGTCGAGACGCTCTCCGGCGGGCAGCGGCAGGCCGTGGCGGTCGCCCGTTCCGTCGCCTGGGCCCGCAGTGTGGTCGTCATGGACGAGCCCACCGCCGCGCTCGGCGTCAAGGAGTCCGGGCAGGTGCTGGACCTTATCCGCCGGGTCCGGGACAAGGGCATGCCGGTCGTCCTGATCAGCCACAACATGCCCCACGTCTTCGAGATCGCCGACCGGATCCATGTCCACCGGCTGGGCCGACGAGCCGCCGTGATCAAGCCGTCCGACTACTCCATGGCCGAGGTCGTCGCCATCATGACCGGCGCGCTCAGCATCGACGAGGCCGGAGATACTGTCGTAGCCGATTCCGAAGCGGCGAAGGCCGCCGGAGTCCAGGCCCACTGACAACAGGACTGAAGCACTCACAGGTTCCGGCCGAGGCCGCGGCCGGGACCGACGAGACAGGAGACCGTTTCCTCCATGGCAGCGAACCGCCGCCCGACCATGGCAGATGTCGCCCGAGAAGTGGGCGTCAGCGCCAAGACCGTCTCCCGGGTCCTCAACGAGGACGGATACGCTTCGGAACAGACCAGGAAACAGGTCCTCGCAGCCGTGGCCAAGCTCGGCTTCCAGCCGAACCTCATGGCACGCAACATCCGCGTCGGCGGCCCGGACACCACCATCGGCCTGGTCATCCCCGACGTCGCCAACCCCTTCTTCGGAGCCGTGGCCCGCGCCATAGAGGACACCGTCCGTGAACGCGGACTGACCCTGCTCATGGGCTCCTCCGCGGACGACCCCGACCGCGAACGCGCCCTGACGGACAAGTTCCTCGCCCGGCGCGTCAGCATTCTGATCGTCGTACCGTCCGTCGGCGCCGACCACTCCCACCTCAAGTCGCACCGCACGGCGGGACTGCCCATCGTCTTCCTCGACCGACCAGGAGTCGGCCTGTCCACGGACAGCATCGTCAGCTCCAACCGTACGGGGGCCGAGGGCGGCGTAGCCCACCTGATCGCCCACGGCCACCGCCGCATCGGGTTCGTCGGTGACCTGCCCCTCAAGCTGTACACCCGCCGCGAACGCCTCGCCGGATACCGCGCGGCCCTGCAAGAAGCCGACATCCCCTACGACCGCTCGCTCGTCGCCAACGCCCACGACCAGCCGGGCGCGGAGGCCGCGACCTCCCAACTCCTCGAACTGGCCGATCCCCCCACCGCCCTGTTCGCCGGCAACAACATCATGGCGCTCGGCATCGTCGCCGAACTCGCCCGCAACAAGCGCAAAGACGTAGCCGTCGTCGCCTTCGACGACGTATCGCTCGCCGAGGCGCTGGAACCAGCCCTGACCGTCGTCGCCCAGGACCCCGAGGAAATCGGCCGCAGCGCCGCGGCCACCGCCCTGGCCCGCCTCGACGGCGACCGCTCCCGGGCTCGGACCATCACCGTGCCCACCCGGCTGATCGTCAGAGGGTCGGGGGAGCAGCCCGCGCCCAAGCCGTAGGGGGCTCGCCCCTGTCGGACGACTGGCCGGGACCACGCTCAGACGGCCTCAGCAGGCTCCGCAGTTCACGACGCCTGCACAGTCACATCCGCCGGACGGGCACGTTCACGTCGTCGATGTTGAAGGGGCACCGTGGCCTGATGGGTTCACGGGCGACTGACGACGCCTATCGTGATCCACATGCAGTCCTACACAATCGGCCAGGCCGCACGGCTCCTCGGTGTGAGCCCCGACACCGCCCGGCGTTGGGCGGACGCCGGGCGGGTGGCCACCCATCGCGATGAGGGCGGCAAACGGCTCATCGACGGGAAGGATCTGGCCGCCTTCTCCGTGGAACTCGCCAAGGGCGGTGGTGGCGAGGAGGACGTCTCGTACACCTCGGTCCGCAACGCCTTCCCCGGCATCGTCACGGCCGTGAAGCTCGGTGACGTGGCGGCTCAGGTGGAGATCCAGGCCGGGCCGCACCGGCTGGTGTCGCTGCTGACGCGGGAGGCCGTGGAGGAGTTGGGGCTGGAGGTCGGCGTGGAGGCCACCGCCCGGGTGAAGTCGACGAACGTGCACATCGACCG
>NZ_JBHVGZ010000111.1:0-20769 GCF_042800355.1 Streptomyces sp. NPDC057623 | reverse complement strand
GCCGGCGGCACCGAACTGGCCGCGCTCAAGCACGAGCTGAGCCAGGTCCGCGGCGTCGACGTCGAGGAACTCCCCGAAGAGGAAGACCTCACCGCGACCGTGGCGTCCACCGAAGGGAAGTCCTGACATGCCCCCTGAGCTCGACCGTATCCGGGTCGGTTCGGCCCCCGACTCCTGGGGCGTCTGGTTCCCCGACGACCCGGTCCAGGTGCCCTGGGAACGCTTCCTCGACGAGGTCTCCGAGGCCGGTTACGACTGGATAGAACTGGGCCCGTACGGCTATCTCCCGACCGACCCGGCCCGCCTCACCGACGAGATCCGCAAGCGGAACCTCAAGGTGTCGGCCGGCACGATCTTCACCGGACTGCACCGGGGCCCCTCCGTCTGGGAGTCCACCTGGGAGCACGTCAGCGAGGTCGCCTCGCTCACCCAGGCCATGGGGGCGAAGCACCTGGTCGTCATCCCGTCGTTCTGGCGGGACGACAAGACCGCCGAGATCCTGGAGCCGCCGGAGCTCACCGGTGAGCAGTGGGCCCACCTGACCAAGGGCATGGAGCGCCTCGGCCACGAGGTCAAGGAGAGGTTCGGCCTCGACATCGTCGTGCACCCGCACGCCGACACCCACATCGACACCGAGGACCACGTCGAGCGCTTCCTCGACTCGACCGACTCCGACCTGGTCAACCTCTGCCTGGACACCGGTCACTACGCCTACTGCGGCGGCGACAGCGTCAAGCTGATCGAGACCTACGGCGAGCGCATCGGCTATCTGCACCTCAAGCAGGTCGACCCCGAGATCCTCGCGGACGTGGTGAAGAACGAGATCCCGTTCGGCCCCGCCGTCCAGCGCGGTGTGATGTGCGAACCCCCGGCCGGCGTACCGGAGTTGGGGCCGGTCCTGACGGCCGCGCAGAAGCTCAACGTGGACCTGTTCGCGATCGTCGAGCAGGACATGTACCCCTGCGAGCCGGACAAGCCGCTGCCCATCGCGGTCCGTACCCGTAAGTTCCTGAGGTCCTGCGGCGCCTGACGACCCGAAAGGACGGCCGATCACCATGACCCAGCGTCCGCACACGCTCGGAGTCGCAGTCATCGGTACCGGAAAGATGGGCGCCGACCATGTGCGCCGCATCCAGGAGGTCATCAGCGGGGCACGGGTGACCGCCGTCGTGGACGTCGACGCGGAACGCGCCAAAGCGGTCGCGGCCCGCGTCGACGGTTGCACCGCCCACACCGACCCGGCCGCCGCGATGGCGGCGGCCGACGTCGACGCGGTGATCGTCGCCTCGCCCGGCCCCGCCCACGAGGCGGCGCTCCTCACCGCCTTCGAGCACGACCTGCCGGTGCTGTGCGAGAAGCCGCTCACCCCCGACGCGGCCTCCGCGCTGCGGGTCCTTCAGGCCGAGCGGAAACTCGGCCGGCGCCGGGTCCAGGTGGGCTTCATGCGGCGCTACGACGCCGAGTACACGAAGCTCAAGGCCCTGCTGGAGACAGGCCAGTTGGGCCGTCCCCTGATGCTGCACAACCGGCACCGCAACGTCGCCAGCCCGCCCGGCTGGACGTCCGAGATGCTCATCAACGACTCCGTGACGCACGAGATGGACGTGACCCGCTGGCTGCTCGGCCACGAGATCACCGCCGTCACCGTGCTCGCCCCGACCCCGTCCGGCAACGCGCCTGACGGCATCCGGGACCCGCAGTTCGTGATCTTCGAGACCGACGGCGGCGCGATCGTCGACGTCGAGATCTTCGTCAACTGCGGCTTCGGCTACCAGGTCCAGGCCGAGGTCGTCTGCGAACGCGGCACCGCCCGCGTCGGCGACGGCCACGCCATGGTCACCAACGCGGCCGGCCGCTGGGGCGGCATCATCGCCCAGGACTACATCGAGCGGTTCGCCGACGCCTACGACCGTGAGGTCCAGGCATGGGTGGACGCCACCCGGCGCGGCGAGGTCACCGGGCCCAGCGCGTGGGACGGGTACGCCGTGGCCGCGGTGTGCGAGGCGGCGGTACGGGCACTGGAGGAGGGCGGCCGGGTCGCGGTGGACCTGGTCGACCGGCCGGCGCTCTACGCCTGAGGCGAACAGGAGGGCCGGGGGAGCTTCCCCCGGCCCTCCTTCGTGTTCCGCCCTCAGCCCGCGAGCGCCGTACGCGGCCGAGGCTCGAAGCCCGCCGCGCGGTACGACTCGTCGATCAGCCGCATCGTCACCAGCGCGTCGTCCGCGTCCAGCGCGAGCGGGGCGTCCCGGCGTATGTGCGCGGCGAACGCCTCCAGCTGGTAGGTGTACGACGAGCGGGTGCCGAGCCGCTCCGTCCGCTCGCCGTCCGCCGTACGCACCACGACCCGGTCGTCCAGGTGCGGCAGCACGAAGTTCGGCGCGAACGCCTCGCCCGCCGAGCCGACGATCCGGCAGCTCATCTCCAGCTCGTCGTACGCCATGTGGCAGCGCGCGGACGCGGTCGCCCCGCCCGGGAACTCCAGGTCGGCGTCCAGCCACTCGTCGACACCCGGCGCGCCCGCCCGTTCCCCGCCACGCGCGGTGACGAGCCGCGGTGCCCCGCCCGCCCAAGGCGCGAGCACCCGGGCCGCGTGCAGGCTGTAGCAGCCCAGGTCCATCAGGGCGCCGCCCGCGAGCGGCAGTGACCAGCGCGGGTCGGAGTCGGCCGGCCCCTGGACGGCGACCATCGTCTCGACGCGCCGCAGATCCCCGAGTTCACCGCTCTGCAGCAGCTCGTGCAGTCGCCGGGTCACCGGGTGGAAGAGGTAGTGGAACGCCTCCATGAAGACGGTCCCGGCCTTGGCCGCCGCCTCCCGCACCTCGGCCGCCTCCTCGGCGTTGCTCGCCGACGGCTTCTCCGTCAGGACGTGCTTGCCGGCCGCGAGCGCGGCGAGGTTCCACGGCCCGTGCAGGCCATTGGCGAGCGGGTTGTAGACGACCTCCACCTCGGGGTCCTCGAGCAGGTCGGCGTAGGAGTCCACCACCCGCTCCACGTCGTGCTCGTCCGCGAACGCCTCGGCGCGGGACCGGTCGCGCGCGGCCACCGCCACGAGGCGGTGGCCGGTCGTCCGGGCCGGGCCGACGAGGGAGAGTTCGGTGATGCGTGCCGCGCCCAGTACTCCGATGCGCAGTGGTTCCCGGCCCGGATCGTTCATCCCTGCCGTACCTCCTCGATCGTCACCGGACGGTGCTCGTGCAGCGACAGTGTGCACGCGTCGGCGATCCAGCCGGCCTCCAGGGCGTCCTCGATGGTGCACGGGGAGGGCCGGGTGCCGGCCACGACCTCGGTGAACGCGGTGAGTTCGGCGCGGTAGGCCGCGGTGAAGCGGTCCATGAAGAAGTCGTGCGGGGTGCCCGCCGGGAAGGTCACGCCGGGCTCGACCGAGCGCAGCGGCAGCTTGTCCTCCAGGCCGACGGCGATGGAGTCCTGGAAGCCGTGGATCTCCATGCGGACGTCGTAACCCCGGGCGTTGTGGCGGGAGTTGGAGACCACAGCGATGGTGCCGTCATCGAGGGTGAGGATCGCGCCGGTGGTGTCGGCGTCGCCCGCCTCCTTGATGAAGTCGGCGCCCTTGTTGCCGCCGACGGCGTACACCTCGGTCACCTCGCGCCCGGTCACCCAGCGGATGATGTCGAAGTCGTGCACCGAGCAGTCCCGGAAGATGCCACCGGAGGCGGCGATGTACGCGGCCGGCGGCGGCGCCGGGTCCAGCGTGGTCGAGCGGACCGTGTGCAGCTTGCCGAGCTCACCGCTCTGCACGGCGGCGCGGGCGTTCACGAAGCCGGTGTCGAAGCGGCGGTTGTAGCCGATCTGGATCGGCACGTCCGTGCCCTGGACGGCCTTCAGTACCTGGACGCCCTCGCCCATGGTCCTGGCGACGGGCTTCTCGCAGAAGACCGGGATGCCGGCCTCGACGCCGGCCAGGATCAGCGCGGGGTGGGCGTCGGTCGCGGCGGCGACGACGATGCCGTCCACGCCGGCGGCCAGCAGGGCCTCGGGCGAGTCCACGACCTCGGCGCCGAACCGCTCCGCGGCGGCCTTGGCGGCGTCCGCGAACGGGTCGGTGACGACGAGGGAGTCGACCGCGTCGAGTCCGGAGAGGGTCTCGGCGTGGAAGGCGCCGATGCGGCCGAGGCCGAGGATGCCGATTCGCATGGGGGTCGGTGCTCCTTGAAAGCGGTGGTACGGGGGGATGTCGTACGGGGAGTGGGGCATGGTCAGTCGAGTCCGCCGAGGACGTTCTGGTCCCAGTCGATCACCGACCCGGTGACCACCCCGGAGCGGTCCGACAGCAGGAACACCACGAAGTCGGCGATCTCGTCCGGCTGCCCCAGCTTGCCCATCGGCAGCTTGGCGGCGGCCTGCTCCCGCCAGTCGTCCGCGGCGCCGTGGAAGGCCTTCTGCGTCGCGTCCTCCCCCTCCGTGGCCGTCCAGCCGATGTTCAGGCCGTTGATCCGGACCCGGTCCCAGCGGTGGGCGTGCGCGGCGTTGCGGGTCAGGCCGATCAGGCCGGCCTTGGCGGAGACGTACGGCGCGAGGAACGGCTGCCCGCCGTGCGCCGAGGACGTGATGATGTTGACGATCGTGCCGGGTGCCTTGCGGGCGACCATGTCCGAGACGGCGGCCTGCATGGCGAAGAACGGCGCCTTGAGGTTGATCGCGATGTGCTGGTCGAACAGCTCGGGCGTGGTGTCCAGCAGCGTGCCCCGGGACGTCAGCCCCGCCGAGTTGACCAGGCAGTCGATCCGGCCGTACGCGTCGACGACCTCGGCGACGGACGCCTTCGCCTGGTCGGCGTCCGACAGGTCGGCCTGGACGAACAGGGCCTTGCCGCCGGCGGCGGCCAGCTCGGCCACCAGCGCCTCACCGGGTTCCGGGCGGCGCCCGGTGACGGCGACGACCGCCCCCGCGCGCACGGCCGCCCGCGCGATGGCGGCGCCGACGCCCTGGCTGCCGCCGTTGACGAGGACGACCTTGTCGTCGAGAAGTCCCATGTCTTTTCCGGGTCCTTTCAGCTCTGGTCAGCTCTGGCGCCGCTCGGCGCCGGCCCGCAGCTCGTCCCGCAGGGCCTCGGGGGTCCATGCCTCGCGCAGCGCGCGCCGCAGGAGGTCCGCCTGCGCGGGCGGGGCCAGCCCGGCCACCGGCGGGTCGCTGTCGAGGTTGGTGGGGAAGGGGTAGCCCTCGGCGCTCGCGGCGATCACGTTCGCCGTCCACGCCTCGTCCGCGCCCTCGCCGCGGCGCCCCAGCAGCACGGGGTACACGGCGTTCGCGACGGCCTCGCGGTCCACCGTCTCCATGGCCCGCCCGAACGCGGAGGACACCTGGAGCAGGTTCGCCATGCGCCGGATGTCCGCCGACCGGTTGGTGCCGGCCGCGTGGAAGAGCGCCGGGTTGAAGAAGGCCGCGTCCCCCTTGGCGAGGGGAAGCTGGACGTGGTGGTCCTCGAAGTACGTCTGGAACTGCGGGAGCCGCCACGCCAGATAGCCGGGCTCGTACCGCTGCGAGTACGGCAGGTACATCGTCGGCCCGGACTCCACCGGCATGTCGCAGTGCGCGACGGCGCCCTGGAGGGTGAGCACGGGGGAGAGGGCGTGGACGTGGGCCGGGTAGGCGGCCGCGACCTCGCCCGAGAGGAAGCCCAGGTGGTAGTCGCGGTGCACGGTCTGCGCCGCGCCGCCCGGGTTGACCACGTTCACCTGCGAGGTCACCTGGTAGCCGGGCCCGAGCCAGGCGGCCGAGACCAGGGCCAGGATGTCGTTGGCGTAGTAGTCGGCGAAGGCCGCGGGGTCGTAGAGGGCCGCCTTCTCCAGCGCGTTCCAGACCCGGTCGTTGGCGCCCGGCTTGGCGAAGTGGTCCCCGGCGTGCGCGCCCGAGGCACGCTGCTCGGCGATCAGGGCGTCGAACACGGCGCTGAGCCGGTCGACGACCTCCGGCTCCGGGAAGGCGCCCTTGAAGACCACGATGCCCGGCCCCTCGGTGAGGGCGCGGACCAGCTCGGCCCGCACCGCACGGGGGTCCTCGGCCTCGCGCAGGCGATCGCTGTCGTAGACCAGGACAGCGCGCTCCACGGCGGCGGCGTACGGGTAGTCGGCGAGGTCGGTCGTCCGCTCGACGAGGTGACGGAAGTCGGCGAGGTCACAGTCGTGCTCGGACAGCCAGGCCCGGCGGTGGACGGAGGTGAAGGACATCGGTGTCCTCTCGGTGACAGGGGCGACTCAGCGCTGCCATTCTTGTCATGACAATCCCGTCGAACAACCAGCAGCCGCCCATCAAAAACCCCTCAAGGAGCCGTCGCATGGGCCACCCCTTCCCGATCCGGGAAATCGCACGTCAGGCGGGCCTGAGCGAGGCCACGGTGGACCGGGTCCTGAACGGCAGGAAAGGCGTGCGCGAGAGCACCGCGCGGGAGGTCCAGCAGGCGATAGCCGACCTGGACCGGCAGCGCACCCAGGTCCGGCTGGTGGGCCGCACCTTCATGATCGACATGGTGGTGCAGGCGCCCGAGCGGTTCACCACGGCGGTGCGCGCCGCCCTGGAGGCCGAGCTGCCCTCCCTGCACCCGGCGGTGGTGCGCTCACGCTTCCACTTCCGGGAGACCGGGCCGATGCCGGAGCTGACCCGGACGCTGGACCGCATCGCCCGGCGCGGCTCGCAGGGCGTGATCCTCAAGGCCCCGGACGTCCCCGAGGTCACCGCCGCCGTCGCCCGGCTCGCGGAGGCCGGCATCCCGGTGGTGACCCTGGTGACCGACCTGCCCTCCACCGCGCGCCTCGCCTATGTCGGCATCGACAACCGGGCCGCGGGCGCCACCGCCGCGTATCTGACGGGGCAGTGGCTGGGGGAGCGGCCGGGCAATGTGCTGACCAGCCTCAGCAGCGGCTTCTTCCGTAACGAGGAGGAGCGCGAGATGGGCTTCCGCGGCGCCATGCGGAGCCTCCATCCCGCTCGCACACTCGTCGAGATCGCGGAGGGGCAGGGGCTGGACGCCACCCAGTACGACCTGGTCCGGGCCGCGCTGGAGCGTGACCCGGACATCCGTGCCGTCTACTCGATCGGCGGCGGCAACATCGCCACTCTGCGGGCCTTCGAGGACCTCGGCCGGGAGTGCGTGGTGTTCGTCGCGCACGATCTCGACCAGGACAACACCCGACTGCTGCGCGAGCACCGCCTGTCCGCCGTCCTCCACCACGACCTGCGCCAGGACCTGCGCGAGGCCTGCCACATCGTGATGCGGGCCCATGGCGCGCTGCCGCCGGCGGGGCCCACGCTGCCGTCGGCGATCCAGGTGGTGACGCCGTACAACATGCCCACGCCCATCGGGTGACGATCGAGGGTGTGTGCCGGGCGTGTACACCGGCTCGACGGGTCCGGCTCCCTACCGTCGTGCGCATGTGGAAATCGAACCCGGACGGCGGGCCCGAGCGGTTGGTGGCGCTCGCCGACGGCGTGTTCGCCATCGCCATCACCCTGCTGGTCCTGGACTTCTACGTCCCGCGCGGACTGGGCCCGGACCAGTACGACGACGCCCTGCACGAACTCATCCCGAACCTCGGGGGCTACGCGCTCAGCGTGCTGGTTCTCGGCGCGTTCTGGCGCGAACACCGCCGGATCTTCGGATACGTCCGGGAGGTCGACGGGCAGGTGATCACCCTGTCCATCGTGGGGCTGAGTGTCGCGGCCCTCGTGCCGTTCCCGACCAAGCTCCTCTCCGAGTACGGCAGAGAGCCCGAGTCGGTCGCCATCTACGCGGCGGCGGTCGCCGCCCTCGGCTCCGCCCACCTCGCGCTGCTGCTCCTCCTGATCCGGCGCCCCTGGCTGCGCGGCGCGACGAAGCCGCCGGAGGGCTTCCGCCTCTTCGCGCTCGACCTCTCCGTGACGGTGGTGGTGTTCGTCGCCAGCGTCCCGCTGGCCCTGGCCTACGGCGAGGCCGCCATGTGGCTCTGGCTGGTCATGGCCCCGGTCAAGGTGGCCATCGGCCGGCGGGCCGATCGGGCGGCACGCTGAGGCCGGCCGTCCGTCACACTCCCGCGGCCACGTCCACCCACGTGCCGCTCTGCGCGGACCGCACCATCGCGTCGAGCACGCGGGCGCTGCGCACGGCGTCGTCGAGGGTGGCCCCGTGCGGGGTGCCCTCGGCGACCGAGCGCAGGAAGCGGTACGCCTCGACGACCTTGAGGTCGTCGTAGCCCATGGCGTTCGCCGCGCCCGGCTGGAAGGCGCCGAACTCGCCGTCGCCCGTGCCGACATACACGGTGCTGACCGGCTGGTCCTGGTAGCTGGTGCCACGGCTGACGCCCAGCTCGCCCATGCGGCGGAAGTCCCAGAACACCGCGCCCTTGGTGCCGTGCACCTCGAAGCCGTAGTTGTTCTGCTCGCCGACCGAGACCCGGCAGGCCTCCAGCACGCCGCGGGCGCCGGAGGCGAACCGCAGCAGGCAGTTGACGTAGTCCTCGTTCTCGACCGGGCCGAGTTCCCCGGTGGCGAGGGTGTGTCCGGCGGTGGCGCCGGTCGGGCGGGCCCGCTCGGGCAGGAAGACCGCGGTGTCGGCGGTCAGCGAGGTGATGTCGCCGAGCAGGAAGCGGGCCAGGTCGGTGCCGTGCGAGGCGAGGTCGCCGAGGACTCCGCTGCCGCCACGCTCGCGTTCGTAGCGCCAGGTCAGGGCGCCCTGCGGGTGGGCCGCGTAGTCGCTGAAGAGGCGGATGCGGACGTGCGTGACGGTGCCGATCTCACCGGCGGCGATCAGGTCGCGGGCGCTCTCGACGGCGGGCGCGTTGCGGTAGTTGAAGCCGACCGCGCTCTGCACGCCGGCCTTGGCCGCCGCGTCCGCCACCGCGCGGGCGTCGTCGGCGGTCAGGCCCACCGGCTTCTCGATCCAGAGGTGCTTGCCGGCCTCGGCCATCGCGACGCCGATCTCGCGGTGCAGGAAGTTCGGCGCGGTGATGCTCACCGCCCGCACCCGGGGATCGGCGGCCACCTCGCGCCAGTCGCGGGTCGCCGTGGCGAACCCGAATCGCGCGGCGGCCTCCTCGGCCCGCCCGGGCACGTCCTCGGCGACGGTCACCAGCTCCGGACGCAGGGGCAGCGCCGGGTAATGGTGCGGGACACGGGCGTACGCCTGGGTGTGCACCCGCCCCATCCAGCCGAATCCGACGACGGCGACGCCGAGCGTGTCCACCATTGCAGCACCTCTTTGGACCGGTCCATTTCCTGTCCAGCCCACCTTGGGTGTGGCTCGGCGCCGGTGTCAACCCTTTCCTCGCCCTTTGACAAGGCGCGGCACCGCATGGAACGGTCCATGTCCATGAGAGCGCCGACGATCCGTGATGTGGCCGACCGGGCCGGCGTCTCCAAGTCACTGGTCTCGCTGGTGCTGCGCGGCTCGGACCAGGTGCGCCCGGAGAAGCGGGAGGCCGTTCTGCGGGCCGTGCGCGAACTCGGCTACCGCCCGAACGCCGCCGCGCGCAGCCTCAGCGAGCAGCGCACCCGCACGGTCGGCGTCCTCCTGAACGACCTGCGCAACCCCTGGTTCGTCGACATGCTCGACGGCCTGAACTCACTCCTGCACGACAACGGCCTGCGCATGCTCCTGGCCGACGCGCGCCTCAACCGCCGTACCGGACAGGACCCGGCCGGTCCCTTCCTGGACCTCGGCGTCGACGGCCTGATCGTGGTCGGCACCCTGCCCGACCCCGCCGCCCTCGGGGCGGTCGCCGAACGCCTGCCGGTGGTGGTGGCGGGCGCGCGTGAGCCCCTGCTGCCCGGCGTGGACGTCGTGGCCAACGACGACGAGCGGGGCGCCCGCCTGGTCACCGAGCACCTCATCGGCCTCGGCCACCGGCGCATCGCGCACATCGCCGGGTACGGCGCGGTCGGTGAGCTGCGCCGACGGAGCTTCGAGACGGCGATGCGGGCGCACGGCCTCGGGGACGAGGCGGTCGTCGAACCGAGCGACATGACCGAGGAGGGCGGCTACCGGACGACGGTCCGGCTGCTGAGCCGCACCGAGCGGCCGACGGCCGTCTTCGCCGTGAACGACATCGCCGCCATCGGCGCGCTGTCGGCGGCCGAGGAGTCGGGACTGCGGGTGCCGCGCGATCTGTCCGTCGTCGGCTACGACAACACGAGCATCGCCCGGCTGCGCCATGTGTGGCTCACCAGCGTCGACAACGCCAGCCACGAGGTCGGCCGCCGAGCCGCCCGCTGCCTGCTCGACCGGTTCGAGGGCGCCGGGGGAGCGGGCGAAGTCCGCCTCGCGGTACCGACGTTGGAGATCCGGGGCTCGACGGCGCCCCCGCGCGTCACTGGTTGATCGCGTACGCCTTGCGCAGCGTCTCGTGCACCGTCCACGTCGTACGGTCGCCCTCGCGCAGTACGGCCATGTCGCCGGGCCCCACCGTCAGCGTCGGCCCGCCCTCGACCTCGATGGTGGCCGACCCGCTGATCACGACGAACAGCTCGTCGGCCTCGGTGTCGGTGACCACGCCGGGCGTGATCTGCCAGACGCCCCGCACCTGACGTCCGTCCTCCGACTCCCAGACCACCTTCCCGGTCACCTCGGGCGTCCCGGAGACGATCTGCTCGGGTGCGAGGGGCTCGGGTTCGAGCTCGGCGTCGGGGATGTGCAGTACGAAGCTGTGCGTCATGCGGAGACCCTAGCCCGGCGGAGCGGGGGTCCGGCCTGGACAGAGTGTGGGGTCTCGGCGGGAGCGGGCGGACACTCCGTCGCGGCCCACGGACGGTCACCGGGCTGCACACAGGGCTGTGCACAGGGCGGCACATAAGACGATGCGCAAGACGATGCGCAAGACGATGCGCAAGACGATGCGCAAGACGATGCGCAAGACGGCGCGCAAGACGGCGCACAAAATTGTTGACAATTCTGTTTGGCTAGATTTACGTTCGACAGGCACTCACTCAGGGAGGGCACATGCCGAAAGAAGCCCGTCCGAGCACCGGAGAGCAGGCCAAGCGGCATGCGCTCGCGCAGCTGCGGCAGGCGATCCTGCACGGCGAGATGGCACCGGCGCAGCGGCTGGTGGAGAACGAGCTCGCCGAGCAGTTCGGTGTGACACGGGCCAGTATCCGCGCGGCACTCATCGATCTGGAGGCTCAGGGACTGGTCGAGCGGATCCGCAACCGTGGCTCGCGGGTGCGGGTGGTGACCGTGGAGGAAGCGGTCGCCATCACCGAGTGCCGCATGGTCCTGGAGGGGCTCTGCGCGGCGAAGGCCGCCGTCGCCGCCAGCGACGAGCAGCTGACCCGACTGGCGGACCTGGGCGCGGCGATGACCAAGGCCGTGGCCGACGGCGAACCGATGACCTACTCCGAGCTGAACCAGGAACTGCACGCCAGGATCCGGGAGTTCTCCGGCCAGCGCACCGCCGTGGAGCTGCTGGAGCGGCTCAACGCACAACTGGTGCGCCATCGCTTCCAGTTGGCGTTGCGGCCCGGTCGTCCGCAGCGCTCCCTGAACGAGCATCTGGCCATGATCGAGACGATCCGGGCCAGGGACCCGCAGGCGGCCGAGGCGGCCGTCCGCGCCCACCTCACCAGCGTGATCGAGGCGCTGCGCGACTGAGCCGTACGAGTCGCCGCGCGGCGGACGCGCACGGGGCGGGCGCACCCCTGTCACCCAAGGAGAAACCAGCGATGACGCACGCCCACGCGCCCTCCCCCGAGCTCTCGACTCCGCCCGACCAGGGGGGACCCCCATCCCCGCCACGCTCGACCCTCGTGATCACCGCGCACGCCGGTGACTTCGTGTGGCGGGCGGGCGGCGCGATCGCCCTGGCCGCCTCCGGGGCGAGAAGGTCACCATCGCCTGCCTGACCTTCGGCGAGCGCGGCGAGTCCGCCACGGCATGGCGCGAAGGCAGGAAACTCGACGAGATCAAGGCGATACGCCGCGACGAGGCAGAACGGGCCGCCGCCACCCTCGGCGCCGAGGTCCGCTTCTTCGACGCCGGCGACTACCCGCTCGTCGCCACCGCCGAGCTGACCGACCGGCTCGTCACCGTCTACCGCGACACCCAGCCCGACGTCGTGCTGACCCACCCGGTCGAGGACCCGTACAACGGCGACCATCCGGCCGCCAACCGCATGGCCCTTCAGGCCCGGATCCTCGCCCAGGCCATCGGCTATCCGGGCGACGGCGACATCATCGGCGCCCCGCCGGTCTTCTACTTCGAGCCGCACCAGCCCGAGATGAGCGGCTTCAGGCCCGAGGTGCTGCTCGACATCACCGCGGTGTGGCAGACCAAGCGCGAGGCCATGGAGTGCCTCGGCGCCCAGCGGCACCTGTGGGACTACTACACCGACCTCGCCGTCCGCCGCGGCGTCCAGCTCAAGCGCAACGCCGGACCCAACCTGGGCCTGGCCCACAAGACCATGGCCGAGGCGTACATGCGCCCCTACCCGCAGATCGCGAAGGAGCTGGCATGAGCGGCGTGATCGTCACCGACCCGCCGAAGGCGGAGCTGCGGGACGTCGACGCGCTGGCGGGCTTCGGCGTGGCGACGGTGAGCGAGGCGATGGGGCGAACGGGCCTGCTGGGCCCGGGTATCCGCCCCGTCCAGCAGGGCGTACGGGTCGCCGGCACCGCCGTCACGGTGCTCGGCTGGCCCGGCGACAACCTCATGATCCACGCCGCGGTGGAGCAGTGCGGCGAGGGCGACCTCCTGGTCGTCACCACCACCTCCCCGTCCACCGACGGCCTGTTCGGCGAGCTCTTCGCGACCGCCCTGCGCCGGCGCGGAGTGCGCGGCGTCGTCATCGACACCGGCATCCGTGACACCCAGGAGCTGCGCGACATGGGCTTCGCCGCCTGGTCCCGGGCGGTGAGCGCACAGGGCACGGTCAAGGCCACCGCAGGCTCGGTGAACGTGCCGGTCGCCATCGACAGCCAGGTCGTCCGCCCGGGCGACGTGATCCTCGCCGACGACGACGGCGTGGTGGTCGTCCCCCGCGAACGCGCCCGCGAGACGGTCGGGAAGGCCGAGGCCCGCGAGGCCAAGGAGGCCGCCACCCGCGCGGCCTTCCTCGACGGCCAACTCGGCCTGGACCGCTACGGGTTGCGCGAGACGCTCGTACGGCTCGGCGTGACGTACAAGTCCTACGACGAGTACGTCCGCGACGGGGCGCGGCCGTGACCGGGCCCGTGGAGCTCCGCTGCATGCTGATGCGCGGCGGCACGTCCAAGGGCGCCTGCTTCCTGGCCGAGGACCTGCCCGAGGATCCCGCCGCCCGCGACGAGCTGTTGCTGCGCGTCATGGGCAGCCCGGACGAGCGGCAGACCGACGGCCTGGGCGGCGCCCACCCCCTCACCAGCAAGGTGGCCGTGGTGTCCCCCTCGGCCGATCCGCGGGCCGACGTCGACTACCTGTTCCTCCAAGTCGCCGTCGACCGACCGGAAGTGAGCGACCGTCAGAACTGCGGGAACGTTCTCGCCGCCATCGGCCCGTTCGCCGTGGAGCGCGGGCTGGTCGCGGCGGGGGAGGAGAAGACCTCCGTACGGATCCGGATGGTCAACTCAGGCGACCTCGCCACGGCGACCTTCCCGACCCCGCGCGGACGCGTCGACTACACCGGAGGCGCCGGGATCTCGGGCGTGCCCGGCACGGCGGCGCCCGTGGTGATCGAGTTCCCGCCCGGCGCCGGGAAGTTGCTGCCCACCGGCAACGTCCGCGACGTGATCGACGGCATCCCGGTGACCTGCGTGGACAACGGCATGCCGACCGTCCTCGTCCAGGCCGCCGCGCTCAAGGTCACCGGCCACGAGGCACCCAAAGACCTGGAGGAGGACCTCGCGCTCGCCGGCCGAGTCCGCGAACTCCGCCTGGCAGCAGGCCACTTGATGGGACTGGGCGATGTCTCGAACGCGACCGTCCCCAAGGTCACCCTCCTCGCCGCGCCCCGCCACGGCGGCGCGATCGCCACGCGCACCTTCATTCCGGTCCGCTGCCATACGTCGATCGGCGTGCTCGGTGCGGCCGGCGTCGCCGCCGGGCTGCGCGTCGAGGGCGGCGTCGGCGCCGGCCTCGCGGATCTGCCCGCCGACGGTGACCTCGTCCGCATCGAACACCCCACGGGCCACCTGGACATCGAGAGCAGCCTCGGCACCGACTCCGCGGGCGGTCCCGTCGCCCTGCGCACCGCCGTCGTCCGCACGGCCCGCAAGATCTTCGACGGCACCGTCTTCCCCCGGTCCGCCGAGACGGCCCCACTCCCCGCACCCACCCCCGGAGGCCCCCGATGACCCCGCCGCTCGGCGACATCGCCCACCTCGGCCACGCCCAGCTGTTCACCCCGGACCTGGAAGCCAGCGTCGCCTTCTTCACCGACTTTCTGGGCCTCACGGTCAACGGCCAGGACGGTGACACGGTCTATCTGCGGACCTTCGACGACTACGAGCACCACAGCCTGGTGCTGACCGCCCGCGAGCAGCCGGGTCTCGGCCGGCTCGCCCTGCGCACCTCCAGCGAGGAGGCGCTGCACCGCCGTGTCGAGGCGGTCGGGGCGGCCGGTGGCACCGGCAGATGGGTCGAGGACGAGCCCGGCCTCGGCAGGCTGTACCTCACCACCGACCCCGACGGGCACGAGCACGCCCTGTACTGGGAGAGCGAGTACTACCGGGCGCCGGAGGGGCTGCGGCCGGCGCTGAAGAACCAGGCGCAGGCCAAGCCCGACCGGGGCGTCGGCGTACGGCGGCTGGACCACGTCAACTTCCTCGCCGCCGACGTGCTCGCCAACGCCGAGTTCCAGGAACGGGTGCTCGGCGCCCGGCCCACCGAGCAGATCCGGCTCGACTCCGGGAAGATCGCGGCGCGTTGGCTGACCTTCACCGACAAGTCGTACGACGTCGTCTACACCTCCGACTGGACCGGCTCCGCCGGCCGGCTGCACCACATCGCCTTCGCGACCGACAC
Source organism: Streptomyces sp. NPDC057623 (assembly GCF_042800355.1). Taxonomy (NCBI): domain Bacteria; kingdom Bacillati; phylum Actinomycetota; class Actinomycetes; order Kitasatosporales; family Streptomycetaceae; genus Streptomyces; species Streptomyces sp. NPDC057623. The sequence continues at coordinate 5,846 of NZ_JBHVGZ010000111.1, read as the reverse complement.
CCGCGAGGACATCCTGCGCGCCGCCGACCTCGCCATCGACAACGGCGTGTTCATCGAGACGGGCCCGCACAAGCACGCCATCCAGCAGACGTTCTTCCTGTACGTCTACGAACCCGGCGGCAACCGCGTCGAGCTGTGCAACCCGCTCACCCGGCTGGTACTCGCCCCGGACTGGCCGCTGATCACCTGGACCGAGGCCGAGCGGGCCAAGGGGCAGGCGTGGGGTCTGAAGACGATCGAGTCCTTCCACACGCACGGGACACCGCCGGTCGCCTGAACACACCGCGGGCCGCCCGAGGCGGCGCCCGGAACGCCCGGGCCGGATTGTCGCTGAGATTGTTGACAAAAACGTTGACTCTTTCGATCCCCCTCCTTGGCGTCTGGCGCACAACGCACGAGAGGAAAACAAGGATGTCCCCCTCCCCGACCGCTCCTCGCGTCGGCAGACTGGCCCTGCTCGCCGTCGGCCTGTGCTGGCTGGCCGTTCTCTTCGACGGCCTGGACATGTTCATCTACGGGTCCGTGCTGCCCCACATGCTGGCGGAGAAGGCGCTCGGTCTCACCCCCGACCAGGCCGGTGACCTGGGCAGCTACGCCACCTTCGGCATGCTGGTCGGCGCCCTGGCCGCCGGTACGGTCGCCGACCGGATCGGCCGCAAGACGCTGATGGTCGCCTGCGTCGCGCTGTTCTCGCTGGCGTCGGGGCTGTGCGCGATGGCGGGCGGCGTCGCGGTGTTCGGCCTCGGCCGCACGCTCGCCGGCATCGGCCTCGGCGGTCTGCTGCCCACCGCGATCAGCATGGTCTGCGACTTCGCCCCGCGCGGCCGCGGCGCCCTCGCCATCGGCATGCTGATGACCGCCCACCACGCGGGCGGCATCCTCTCCGCGTACGTCGCCCTGTGGGTCGTCGAACCCCTCGGCTGGCGGGCCGCGTTCTGGTTCTGTGTGCTCCCGCTGCTCTTCGTGCCGGTGCTCGCCAGGTTCCTGCCCGAGTCGCTGAGCTTCCTGGTCGCCAAGGGCCGCAGTGCGGAGGCCGGGGAGCTGGCCCGGCGCTACGAGGTCGAACTGCCCGCCGCCCCCGCCGGCGAGCGGCCCGCCACCAACCGCCGGCACTCCCTGGCCAACCTCTTCCGGGGCGGCGAGTGGGGCCAGACGCTGCTGTACTGGTCGGCCTCCTTCGGCGGACTGCTCCTCGTCTACGGAGTCGCCACCTGGCTGCCCACCCTGATGCGCGGCGAGGGCTACAACCTCGGCTCGGCACTGACCTTCGTGGTGCTGTTCAACCTCGGCGGCATCGTCGGCATGCTGGTGGCCGGCCGTGCCGCCGACCGGTTCGGCGCTCCACAAATCTCGGCGATCTGGTTCGCGCTGACCGCCGCCGGGGTCTTCCTGCTCAGTGTCCGCATGCCGTTGGCGCTCACCTTCACGGTGGTGTTCCTGACCGGCGTGTTCCTCAACAGCGCGCAGACCATGATCTACGCGACCGTCTCGATCCGCTCCCGCCCCGAGAACCGCGCCACCGCCGTCGGCTGGACCTCGGGCATGGGCCGGTTCGGTGCCGTCTTCGGGCCGTGGCTGGGCGGCCAGTTGCTCGCCGCCGACAAGGGTGACTGGGGCTTCACGGCCTTCGCGTGCGCGGGCCTGTCGTCCATGGTCTTCATCGGGATCGCCGCTCTGCGCGGCTCGAAGCGGGCGGCCGGGAGTGACGGGAAGCGGGAACTCATGGGCGCGCACTGACCAGCACGTGCGCACGCGGCGAGTGGCGTCCGTCATATGTACGGACGAACCATATGTACAGATGAGCCGAACTGGGTTATACGACGGTCTCGCGTATTGTTGCGTCATATGCCCGTAGTGATGCAGGGCGGCTCTCGTGACGTCGGGGGCAGGTGAGTTGACAGTCGATGGGGGATCAGAAACGTGACGGCATTTCTCGCACTGGTGGCTGTCGTCGCGTTCATGGCCAAGGCAGGGCTGCCGTGGTGGGTGGTGGTGTCGGTGACCCTGCTGATGGCGGGGTTCGTCGCGGGGATGTCCTGGAGCCCGGGAAAGGGCGCCAGGAACACCTCGGCCGCCGCCCCGGCGGTGCAGCCCATCTGGGCCTCGGCCGACAGGTGTTCGACCGTCCGGCCGGTCTCGGCGAACGTCCGTGCCACCTGCCCGGACGAGTACACCCACACGGTGCCCGGCGAGCCCGCGCCGATGGTGCACAACAGGTGACGGATCCACGAAGGAATGTACGCGGTGTCGAACGCCGACGCGGACGTGTCCACGGCGCATGCGTGGCGCGAACTGACGGGACGCGCATACAGGTTCGACGTCACTCCGCCCGCCCGGGTCGGCGGCCCGGCGTTCACCCGGCGGCCGTCGCCTCCCGTACACGCCGCGCGATCAGGGCGTAGACCTCGCGGGCCTTGGCGTCGTCCTGCCCGTCGTACCCGTGATCGGCCCCGCGCACATCATGGTGCTCGACCAGCGCCCCGGCACCCCGAAGCCGCTCGGCGTACCGCTCGCCCTCGGCCCGCAGCAGGTCGTGCTCGGCGGTGACCAGCAGGGCCGGCGCGATGCCCGTCAGATCCGCCGTGTCCGACGCGTGCGCCGGGGACACGAGCCGGTCGAGGCGCCGCGGCGCATCCGGGACGTACGAGGTGTCGAAGACGTCGGCCATCCAGGGGCGGAGCACCGGCTTGGGGATGGTGGCACGCTTGTCCCTGGCGTTGGTCGCCAGGTCGAGCGGCGGGTAGTGCAGCACCTGGAGTGCGACCGACGGCCCGCCCTGCTCAAGGACCTGCCGCGCGACGGCCGCCGCGAGCCCGCCCCCGGCGCTCTGCCCGCCCACGGTGAGCCGCCCGCCGTCCCAGCCCTCTTCGGCGCCGTGCTCCGCGATCCACCGGACGATCTCGTACGCCTGCCGGGGCGGCGCCGGGAACGGATGCTGCGGGGCGACGGCATAGTCCACGTTGATCACGACCACCCCTGCCTCGGCGGCGAGGAGGCGGCACAGCGGGTCGTCCAGCTCGGTCAGCGTCATGACGTATCCACCGCCGTGGAAGTTGATGTGCACCGGGGGAGCGGGCTCGTCGTTCGCGGGCAGATACACCGTGACCCGGGCCGGGGCGATCGACGTCGGAATCGTCAACTCCCGTACCGTGCGCGGGAATTCGGGAAACCGGGCATGTGAGGCGGCAGTGGAGCCCCGTCCACCGGAGCGCCGGTCCGCCAAGACGGTCACACGTTGCATCGCCTTGGCGACGAGGGCGGCCACCGCGGGCCGGGCCAGGAGGGGCATGTGGCTCCGTTCGGTCGGGGCTGTGGGCTTCCCCGACATCCCGAAATGGAGGATCTGATTGAGTTAGGCAATTATAGGTAGCAGCAATTATTGGTCAAGAGGTAGCTTCGGCCGAGACACGATGCGTATGCGGTAGGGTTGACCTGCGTGATCACGCGGTCCTCCGCGCGATACGCGCCGGGACGTGGCGCAGCTTGGTAGCGCACTTGACTGGGGGTCAAGGGGTCGCAGGTTCAAATCCTGTCGTCCCGACTGGAGATGGTCGCAGGTCAGGGCCGGTTTCGGAGGTATCCGAAACCGGCCCTTGATCATTCTTGGGGACCAGTTGGGGACCGGCGCCCTTGACCGGGGTCAGCGGGTCACGACGATCGGGCTCGGCAGCGAGCGAGGTGCGCGGAGCACGCTGAGGTGTGCGGAGAGCGCCGCCCCGGCGGCCGTGATCTTGTGTATGTCGGGGTGTAGGTAGCGCTGGGTGGTGGTCAGGGAGCCGTGGCCGGCGATCCGGCGGAGGACGTGTACCTGGACTCCGGCGTCGGCGAACCAGGTCAGTCCGGTGTGCCGGAGGTCGTGGCGGCGCAGGTGCTCGTAGCCGAGCTTAGTGACCACGTCGTCCCAGTGTGTCGCGTCGCGCAGGACGGCGGTGGAGATGCGTCCGCCGCGCGGGCCGGTGAACAGGCGGGCATCGGGATTCGGGCCGGCGGACAGGACACGCTGAGCGACGAGGGGACGGATCTCCTCGACGATGGGAACCTTGCGGGCCCGCTTGCCCTTGGTGCCCTTGTCGGTCAGCCCGCCGGGCGCGGGTGTGGTCTGACGCCGCACGGTCCAGATCCACTGGTTGGTGTCGATGTCCCCGACACGGCAGCCTGAGACCTCGCCGATCCGTGCGGCAGTGCACGCGGCGAAGACGACCACGTCTCCCCAGCCGCGGTACTGGTCGTGGGAGGCAGCCACGAGCGCGTCGGCCAGCGCAACAAGAGTCTCCCAGTCGGGCAGGGCCAGCGCCCGTGGGTCGAGGAGTTCGTCCTCGGCCTGCTTGTAGAGCTTCTGCCAGCCGGTCACCCGGGCTGGGTTGACCTTGATGATGCCGTCTCGGACTGCCTGCTCCATGACGCGGACCAGGACGGCGATCGTGTTCTTCACCGTGGAGCGGCTGTGCTCGTCCGCGATCCAGTTCTGCACCGTGCGGTCGACGACACCATTGGTGATCATCCGCACCGCGAGGTGGCCCAGGGCGGGGACCACGCGCCTCCGCCACCCCGACAGGTAGGGGTCCAGCGTTTTCAACTCCAGGCCGCGCAGGGCAACGTCCATGTTCGCTTCGCCGTATTCGGCGAGCTTCATGGTGGCCAGCGACGGGCTCAGGCCAGCCTCTGCGGCCTCGATGATGGCCTGGAGCCATTCCTGGGCCTCTTCTTCGCTGTCCTTTCCCTCGGACAGTGACTGGCGGCGCTTGCTGGTCGGATCGGTCCACCGGACACGCGCCCGATACGGAGTGGGGCGGTCAGGACGATACTCGATATCGGTCGAGAGCCGGACACCGACAGGAACGTTGGTCTTATCGGCCATTGAGTCCCTTGGTCGGGACGGTACGTCGGTGGCGCAGCCATTCCTCGACGTCAAGGGCGCTGTACATGACGACACGTTCCGAGACCGTGACGAATGGCGGCCCCTGGGGTGGCTGGGCGGTGCGCCAGCGGCGCAGGGTTGAGGCGTCGACTCTCAGGCAGGCAGCGAGGTCACTGGTTGAGTACCAGGCGCTGGTGAGGAGAGGCGCTCGTCTATCAGGTGATACGGCATGATGGTGAGCAACTGCAGGGTCCGCTGTGGACTCCTTCTCGCGATGCGGTTCGGCGTTGGCGATGGTTGCTATCGGTTCATTGAGCAAGTGCGGCTATTCTCCGGGGAGTACGGAACACTAGACGGATCTGCGGAAGAGTCCAGAGACGGACAGCACAGTTCGCGAACGGAGAACGCGCGGTGGATTTCCAGCAGGCAGCGGCGATGTGCCTTCGCCATCGCTTCGATCAGTGGTTGTGTTCGGGTGCGGACGTTGGTGCATTAATCGTCTCCGGAATCGCCGGTTTGGCTAACCGGCGTTTCCGGGCTATGTTGCCGCCGAGTCGGACGGCGGTAGGCGGTCATTTGGATGTTTCACTGCCATGTCCATTGACGCAGCCGGAAGTCCCAGGAGGGTCCCGCAGGACTCCTGCCGTCGGCGGCCGCTCTTTCGCTGCTATGCAGGGTGAGTGTGGGCTGGGAAGCGACAGGACTGGGAACCTGAGTGCCGGGAAAATGACGCTGGGCCTATGAGCCCATTCCCTGCTGGCCCGAGGCCCGTTGACGGTCAGCTGGAGCAGTGGGACGCCGGCGGGGGATGACGTCCCGCCGAGTGGTGTATCAGCGATCACGTCTATCGCCTTGTCCGTACCACGGTGTTGGTCGATGGACTGCTTGTGAGCGGGGTCACGTCCGCGGGAGTGGTGTATTGACGGCCACTCGGTGATCTCGTTTTGAGGCTATGCGGTGAGTTCGGTGGGTAGGTCGGTCTCGCTGG
>NZ_JBHVGZ010000110.1:0-21510 GCF_042800355.1 Streptomyces sp. NPDC057623 | reverse complement strand
CGGTTACATTCCGAACCCGGAAGCTAAGCCTTACAGCGCCGATGGTACTGCAGGGGGGACCCTGTGGGAGAGTAGGACGCCGCCGAACAAATTTTAGAAAGGGCTCACACCTTACGGTGTGGGCCTTTTCGCGTTTCAGGACGGCATCACCAGTCCGGTGTCGTACGCCAGAATCACCGCCTGAATTCGATCCCGCGAGCCGGTCTTGGCGAGGATGCGGCCCACGTGGGTTTTCACCGTTGACTCGGCCAGGTGGAGGCGGGTCGCTATCTCTGTGTTGGTCCACCCCTGGCCGATCACCGTGAGAATCTCGCGTTCGCGGTCGGTGAGGGGAGAGAGGCGGGGGTCGAGGGACGTGGGTTCAGGGCTCCCGGTGGAGCTCTGCCTCGGGAGGTGGTGGACGTAGGAGTCGAGGAGGCGGCGGGTCAGGCTCGGGGCGACCACCGCGTCGCCCGTGGCCACCGCGCGGATGCCCGACAGGAGCTCTTCCGGCTGGGCGTCCTTGACGAGGAAGCCGGAAGCGCCGGCGCGGAGGCCGGCGTAGGCGTATTCGTCGAGGTCGAAGGTCGTGAGGATCAGGACCCGGGTGCGGTCGCCGGATCCGGTGATGCGGCGGGTGGCCTCGATGCCGTCGAGGCCGGGCATGCGGACGTCCATCAGGACCACGTCGGGGTGGAGTTCCGCCGTCATGCGGACGGCCTCGCTGCCGTTGGCCGCTTCGCCCAGCACTGTCATGTCGTCCTGGCTTTCCAGGAGCATCCGGAAGCCGAAGCGCTGGAGGGGCTGGTCGTCGGCGATGAGGACGGTGGTCACTGCGGGGATTCCTCCGGGAGGTGCAGGTGGACGCGCCAGCCCTGTTCGGGGTGTGGGCGTGGGCCGGCCTCAAGTGTGCCGTCGTACAGGGCCGTTCGCTCGCGCATTCCGGGCAGGCCGCGGCCGCCGGTGGGCTGCGTGGGGTGAGGGCCGGGAGGTCCGCTGCCGTTGTCGGTCACCGTCACGGTCACGGCGCCCTTCTGCTCGTACGACAGCTCTATCGCGGCTGTTGTGCCGGGGCCGGTGTGTTTGAGGGTGTTGGTGAGGGCCTCTTGGATGACGCGGTAGACGGTGAGTTGGCGGCCCGGGGGGAGGGTGGGGCTGCCGTGGGTGGTGGTGTGGACGGGGAGGCCGGCGGCGCGTACGCCGTCGAGGAGTTGGGCGAGGTCGGTGAGGGTGGGTTGCGGGGTCAGTTCCGGCTGGGCGGCTCGGGACTGGTCCTCGTCGCGGAGGACGTCGAGCAGGCGGCGTAGTTCGGCGAGGGCCTGGCGGCTGGTGGTGGCGATGGCGTGCAGGGCCTGGGCGGCGCGTTCCGGGGACTTGGCGGCCGCGTACTGGCCGCCGTCGGCCAGGCCGGTGATGACGGAGAGGTTGTGGCCGATGATGTCGTGCATCTCGCGGGCGATACGGGCGCGTTCGGCCGCGGCGGCGAGCTGGGCCTGCTGGTCGCGTTCGATCTCCAGGCGGCGGGCGCGGTCCTCCAGAGCCTCGGTGTAGTCGCGTCGGGTGCGCACGGTGATGCCGATGGCCGCCGCGACGGCGATCGACATCACCACGGGGACGATGTCCGAGTCGGGGCTGCCCTGGGGGTGGCGGGCCGTCAGCACCGCCATGGGCGCGGTGATCAGGGCCGTCGCCCACCACAGGTGGTGTGTACGGCGACGCAGGGCGATGTGGAAGACGACGAGCAGTTGGAGCAGGACCGCCTGGAGGGCGGCGCCGGTCCAGGCGCTGACCAGGGAGAACGGGGCGATGGCGAGGAGTACGGCCCGGGGGTGGGTGCGTCGCAGGAGGAGCGGGACGGAGAGGCCGAGGCTCAGGGTGAGGACCAGCCAGCCGGGGTTGTCGCGGTCGCGGGCCACGTTGAGCCAGCCGCCGCCGTAGTAGTCGATCAGGGCCGCCGTCACCCAGAAGCCGGTGAGGTGCAGGTCCCAGACGAGTGGATGGCGTCGGTCGAAGGCGCGCACGCGTCGGGTGATGCGCTGGATGTGCTGGGTGAGGGGTTCCGTCCCTCGCTCTTCCGTCACGTGGTCCATCGTGCGGGGTTTCCGGCAGGTGGCACAGAGCCGCAGGCCGTATTCCGAGTGAGGGATGTCGTACCCAGGTACTACGGTGGCGGCCATGAGCACCACGAGCCCCGGGGCCTACGTCATCAGGTCGATACGTGCCGACGAGTGGTCCGCCGCGAAGGAGCTGCGGCTGACCGCGCTGCGGGATCCGGTCGCGCCGATCGCCTATCTGACGACGTATGAGGAGGCCGTTGCCCAGCCGGACTCCTTCTGGCAGGAGCGGGCCGCCGGGGCCTGTGAGGGAGTCGAGAGCGCACAGACGATCATCGCCGAGGGGCCGGACGGACGGTGGGTCGGGACGTTGACGGTGCTGGTCGAGGAGCCGGGGACGACCGACTGGGCCGGGTTTCCGGTCGAGCGGAAGCAGGGGCATGTCGTCGCCGTGTTCGTGCGGCCCGAGGAGCGCGGGATCGGGCTGACCGAGGTGCTGTTCGAGGACGCCCTTCAGTGGTCGTGGGCGCGTGGCGTGGAGCGGGTGCGGCTGATCGTGCACGAGGAGAACGGGCGGGCGCAGCGGTTCTATCGGAAGGTGGGGTTCGTTCCGAGTGGGGTGACCGTGCCGCTCGGTGAGGGGTCGGAGGAGTCCGAGTTGGAGTTCGTCATCGAGCGGCCGTGACGGCGGGCCGCGCCGGCAGCTGGTCGGTCTAGACGGGGAGTTCGTCGTGCGGCCAGCGGGAGCGGGCCTGTTCCCGGGACCGGAGCAGGGCCAGGGTCGGCATGCCCCGGTCTGCTCCGGTGGCCAGCAGCTCCGGCAGTTGGGGAAGCGGAGCCACGGCGGCGACGTCGTCCAGGACGAGCGTCAGTGGTGGGTCGAGGCGACCGGAGGATGACCGTTCGGCCATGTGCCGGCCGCGCTCGACCACGCTTGCGGCGAGGGCCGTCAGGAGTGGCATGGCCCCCGGGTTGGTTCGGGGGTCCTCGATGGATTCACCCACCACATAAAGCGTGCCCCCTTCATGGACGAAGGAATCCAAGGTGAGGGCATCAGTTCGGTTTGGAGTGCAGGACTCCCGGATGTTGACCGTGGAGAGCGCCGAGAGGGCTCTGGTGGTCAACTCCTGTGCCATGTCCCGGCGTTCGGGGTGAGCGGTGAGGGCGGCTTCGAGTTCGCCCGCCGCGCCCGGGGCCGCCTTCGGGTTGGTGCGGAGGATGCGTACGGCGTCCTGGATCTGGCCGCCCTGGGACCAGCGGTGGACGTGGCGGACGGTGCGGCCGTCGATGGCCGCTGCGTGGAGGTAGCTGCGCAGGAGCGTTTCGGCGGTGTCGCTGACCGCCTGGTCGAGGCGTGAGGTGGGGCGGACCGGGGTCAGGAGTGCGGTGGCTCTGGAGACCGCTGTGGGTTTGTCCTCGCAGCCCGTGGTGGGGGTCCAGTGGAGGCGGGCCGGGGTGTCGCAGAGGTGGGTGGGGTCGTAGAGGAGGACCGGGCCGAGCTTGGAGCGGGCGTCCTTGGTGTCCTGCCAGAGGGTCTCGTTCGAGGTGATGACGAGGGTGGGGCCTTCCGCGTCGAGTACCGCCTGGACCGCGGTCGGTCGGCGGTCTTCCCTGGTGGCGATGACGAGCCTTGCCGTCGCGGGTTCGGTGAGTCCCTGAGGTGTGGTGACGGTCGTCGGCCGGTCGGTATCGGGATGCCCCGTCGGCTGTGGTTGCGCAGGTTGGGCTTGCGCAGGTTGGGCTTGCGTCGGCAGTGGTTGCGACTCGGTTCTGGGCGCGGGCACGACCTGCGGTGCCGGTACGTCGTGCTGTGGCGGTCGGACAGCCTGTGCTATCGGTGCCGGTGCTTCCTCGTGCCCCGGCTCGCCCGCGAGCCCGGTCCTCCCTCCGCGCCGTCCCGCCCTGACGGCTCGCCACCGTGCCACTGTCCCCAGCACGAAGACGGTCAGCACGATCAGGACCATCAGCTGGCCGATGAGCAGCCCCCAGAACAAGCCGTACCCGGAGAGCTGGGCGCTCGGGGTCTCAGGCCACGCGCCCGGGATGTCGTGGGGCTGGGCGATCAGGGAGCGCATGGCCAGGGGGGTCTGGGCGAAGGTGACGCCGGACGGCCAGGAGCCGTGGGCGAACAGGGCTGCCAGGCCCGTTGCCGTCCAGACCAGCAGGGTCATGCCGAGGAGGAAGGCGAGTATGCCGAGGAGCAGGCCGTCGGGGATGCCTCCCTGGCCGTCCCGGTGTCCCCGGCGGTCGTCCGGTCTCACGCTGCCTCCCTGCCCTGCCCTGCGCCTGCTCTATGCCACCGTCGATTCGGAGTCGCCGAGGTGTTGTTCCACGAAGGCCGCCGCCCGTTCCTCCGCCTCCAGCTCGGCGGCGCGCAGGGCGTCGTCGGTCAGTTCGCGGTCGGCGGACGACTCGGTCATCGCGCGGTCGGTGAAGACCAGGGGGCGTTCTGTCTCGGTGATCAGGTGTTTGACGACCTGGACGTTGCCGTTGACGTCCCACACCGCGATGCCGGGGGTGAGGCTGGGGATGATCTCCACGGCCCAGCGTGGCAGGCCGAGGACGCGGCCCGTCGCCCTCGCCTCGTCCGCCTTCTGGGCGTAGATCGTCCTGGTCGACGCCATCTTCAGGATCGCGGCGGCCTCCTTCGCCGCCGCGCCGTCCACGACGTCGGACAGGTGGTGGACGACGGCGACGAAGGACAGGCCCAGGCGGCGGCCGAACTTCAGCAGGCGCTGGAAGAGCTGGGCCACGAACGGGCTGTTGATGATGTGCCAGGCCTCCTCGACGAGGAAGATGCGCTTCTTCCGGTCGGGGCGGATCCAGGTGTGCTCCAGCCATACACCCACGATCGCCATCAGGATCGGCATGGCGATCGAGTTGCGGTCGATGTGGGACAAATCGAACACAATGAGCGGCGCGTCGAGGTCGATGCCGACCGTGGTCGGCCCGTCGAACATGCCGCGCAGGTCACCGTCGACCAGGCGGTCCAGCACCAGCGCCACGTCCAGGCCCCAGGCCCGTACGTCGTCTATGGCGACGTTCATCGCCTCGGCCGACTCCGGCTCGGGGTGCCGTAGCTGTTCGACGATGTCGGTGAGGACGGGCTGGCGGTCGAGGATGGTCTCGTTGACGTAGGCGTGCGCGACCTTGAGGGCGAAGCCCGAGCGCTCGTCGAGGCCGTGGCCCATCGCGACCTCGATGATCGTCCGCAGCAGGGCCAGCTGGCCCGTCGTGGTGATCGCTGGGTCGAGCGGGTTGAGGCGGATGCCCATGTCCAGGGCGGCCGTCGGGTCCAGGCGGATGGGGGTTATTCCCAGCTCCTGCGCGATGAGGTTCCACTCGCCGACGCCGTCCTCGCCCTGGGCGTCGAGGACGACGACCTGGCGGTCGCGGAAGCGGAGCTGGCGCAGTACGTACGTCTTCTCCAGCGCGGACTTGCCGTTTCCCGACTCGCCGAGGACCAGCCAGTGCGGGGCGGGGAGCTGCTGGCCGTACAGCTGGAAGGGGTCGTAGATGTAGCCCTTGCCGGAATACACCTCGCGGCCGATGATCACCCCCGAGTCACCGAGACCCGGCGCGGCGGTCGGGAGGTAGACCGCCTGGGCCTGGCCCGTCGACGTGCGCACCGGAAGCCGGGTCGTCTCGACCTTCCCGAAGAGGAAGGACGTGAAGGCGTCGGTGAGGACGGACAGCGGGTCCCGCATCAGGTCCTACCTCCGAATGCCGGTGGCGAAGGGGAGTGTGTTGACGAATGCCCGGTGATGCTCGCGATCGCACCATTCCAGCTTCAGATACGACTTTCCGGCCGACGCCCGGATGGTCCGCTTGTCGCGGGCCAGGGCCTCGGGGGAGCGGGAGGAGACGGTGATGTAGCCGACCAGGTTGACGCCGGCGGCGCCGCTCGCGAGGTCTTCTCCTCGCTGGTCGAGACGGTTGTGGGCGGCGATGTCGCGGGGGTCGACGGTCCGGTTCATCTTGGCGGCTCGGCTGGCCTCCGCCTCGTCGTTGGTCTTCTCGGTCAGCATGCGTTCGATGGCGACCTCGGTGGGTTCGAGGTCCATCGTGACGGCGACCGTGCGGATGACGTCCGGGGTGTGGACGAGGAGCGGCGCCAGGAAGTTGACGCCGACCGGGGTCATGGGCCACTCCTTCACCCAGGCGGTGGCGTGGCACCAGGGGGCTCGGGTGGAGGACTCCCGGGTCTTGGCCTGGAGGAAGGTGGGCTCCATGGCGTCCAGCTCGGCCGGCCAGGCGTTGCGCTTCGTCATCGCCTGGATGTGGTCGATCGGGTGGTCCGGGTCGTACATGGAGTGGATGAGGGATGCCAGACGGCCCTGGCCCAGCGGCTGCCGGACGCGGATGTCGGCCTCCTGGAGGCGTGAGCAGATGTCGGTCAGCTCGCGGGCCATGACGACGGCGAGACCGGCGTCGCGGTCGACCTTGCCGCCGTGCGGGCGGGCCGCGCGGGCCATCGCCTGGGCCTCGGCGGCCAGTTCGCGGGTGAAGTGCATGCAGGCGACGAGGTAGGCGCGGTGCTGCTCGCTGCTCGTCGACACCATCGACTGGAGCTGGTCGTAGGACTCCTGGAGCCAGCCCGGGGCCCGCTCGTCGCCCCGTACGGCGACGTCCTTGGCGTGGGCGTCCGGGTCGGCGGGGAGGGTGCGGGCGAGCATCTGGATGCGGGTGACGAAGCCGTCGCCGTTCGCGACATGCTTCAGCAGGGTGCCGAAGCGGTCGACGAGGGCTTCCTGGTCCTCGGAGTCGCGCAGGCCCACGCCGGGGCCCTCGATCTCGATCGCGGCCGTGACCGTGCGCCGGTCGGCGTGGAGCAGTACGGCGATCTCGTCGGGCCCGAAGGGGGCGGCCAGCCAGGTGATGCGGCCGATGCCGGGCGGCGGGCCGACCTCGATCTCGCGCCCGTCGAGGAGGGTGCCGGCCTCGACGGCGCCGGAGCGGTAGGCCGTGCCCTGGCGGAGGGTGCGCTTGTAGCTGCGGTTGATCTCGAACCACTTGTAGAGGGTCCGGTGCTTGTACGGCAGGTAGACCGTGGCCAGCGCGAGCAGCGGGAAGCCCATGAGCAGCACGATGCGCAGGGACAGGACGGGGACGAGGAGCCCGCACATCATGCCGAGGAACGCGCCCCCGATGATCAGCGCGATCTCGCCGGTCTCGCGGTTGCGGCCGACGATCGCGTTCGGCCGGGCGCGGCCGATCAGATATGAACGGCGGGGTGTGACCGCGTGGGACACGTGGGACTCGGTCGTCAACGCCCGTCACCTCCTGAACGATTGCTGTTGCGGGTGTTACTGGCGTGGGGGGTGTTCACCGGGCTGCTCGAACGGGGTGCGGGTGCGGCGGAGGGGACAGATCCGCCGCCCCCGTTCGAGGAGCGCGAGCTGTGCGCGGCGACGCCGCCGGAGGCGGGGTTCGAGGGGCGGGCGCCGCTCGACTGGCCGCCGCCCTGGTTGTCCGCGCGGGAGCTGTGGGTCTTGATGCCCTGGGCGACGAGGGTCGCCGGGGAGCTGATCACCGCGGCGGCCTTGCCTTCGGCGCCGCGCATGATGCGGTTGTTGCGGGAGCCGGCGAGCTCGTCGCCGAAGCCGGGCACGAAGCGGTAGATCATCGCGCTCGCGAAGATGGCGAGCAGGATGATGGCCAGGCCGGAGACCACGGCCGAGAAGGCGTTCGGGCCGTCGTCGGCGGACAGGGCGCCGGCCAGGCCGAGCACTATGACGATGACCGGCTTCACGAGGATGACGGCGATCATGATGCCCGCCCAGCGGCGGACGTGGCCCCACAGGTTCTTGTCGACCAGGCCGGCGTAGACGACGGTGCCGAGGAGGGCGCCGACGTAGAGCAGGGCGGCGCGGATGACGAGCTCCAGCCAGAGGACGCCGGCGGCGAGGATGGAGACCAGGGACACCACGATCAGCATGATCGGGCCGCCGCCGATGTCCTCGCCCTTCTCCAGGGCGCCGGAGAAGGTGCCGAAGAACGTGTCCGTCTGGTCGCCTGTCGTTTTCGCGAGGACTTCCGTGATGCCGTCGGTGGCCGATACGACCGTGTAGAGGATCAGCGGCGTGAAGGCCGACGCCAGCACCGTGAGCCAGAGGAAGCCGATCGCCTCGGAGACGGCGGTGCTGAGGGGGACTCCGCGGACGGCTCGTTTGGCGACCGCCAGGAGCCAGAGGAGGAGGGTCAGGACCGTCGAGGCGGCGAAGACGACCGCGTACTGCTGGAGGAACTTCTCGTTGGTGAAGTCGACGTTGGCGGTCTCCTTCACGGCCTCGCTGAGCTTGTTGACGGTCCAGGCGGCGGCTTCGGCGCAGCCCTTTGCCAGGGAGGAGAGGGGGTCGAGGGTGGAGGTGGGGTCGGTCAGGGAGGGGGCGGTGCGGCCTCCGCCTGACTCGCTTCCTTGCTCGCAGTACTTCTTGGCGGGGCCTGCGATGAGGGAGCACGCGTCGTCGCTCGGTGAGGGTGTGGGGGCTGCGACAGCGCGGGTTGCCAGCAGTACGACGGCGGCTTGTACGGTGGCGACCAGGCCGGTGAGCCTGAGCGCGCGGTTGTGGTTACCGGGCATAGGTGAACCCTCCGAACTCCTGGACCGTCTTGCTGATCTCCGCGGACCCGGAAATGGGGTTGTCGCCGGTGACGGGGGTCGGGCCGGTCTTCTGCGTGGTCTCCAGGACCTTCCAGTCGCCACCGCTCCAGTTCAGCTTCATCGTCACGGTGAACCAGGTGCTGGTCACAGGGTTGGTCGAGTCGTCACCAGCAAGCCCGAACAGGCCGTTGCACCAGACCTCGACCGTGGCAGCGTTGCTGCTGAAAGAGGTGGCCTTGGTGCCGGCCGGCAGTGTGCGATTGACGAACGTCTTGCCCGACGGAGCACTGCCGTCGTCGTTGAGGCCGATTCTCTGGAGGAGACCTGCGGAGTAGTCCTTGTCGAAACCGGACTGGAGCCGCTCAACCGAGCTGGGGGCGGCGACGGTCTGCACGATCTCGTGCCGCCTGGACACGCTGAACATGCCGTCAGAGCCCAGCGCAGCTGCGTAGTTCGCCGCCGCGCTCTGCGCCCCCTGTTCATCGTGCGCGAACCCTCCGGGAATCCCCGCGGCCTTCCCGTCCACGGGGCGGGCCCCGCTGGCTGCCGTGGATGAGGAATTCGGCTTGTTTTCGTCCCCGGAGGGGGAAGCGGAGTCGTCGCCTCCACGGTTCGCGAAGGCGATTGCTGCGATGAGGAGGACGACCACGCCGACCACGGTGACCAGGCTCCGGGACGATGAACGGCCGCCTCGCCGTGCGCCCCCGTACACGTCGCCGCCGCTTTCGGGCAGGCGTGTGCGGGTCTGGCCCGTGCCTCCGTAGCCGCCGGAGGACTCCCGCTCGTCTCCGAGACTCATGCCGCGTACGCCCCCTCGACGTCGGACAAAAACACGTAGGAGTACGACGGTAGCCGTGCTGGTTCCCGCATGGGCGCGGTGTGGTGACTCGACATCAGGGAAACGCAACCTCAGCCGGTGGGCACGACGGGTGGGTGGGGGACGAGAGGGACCGGGTGTGCCCGGAGCGGACGGGCGGGGACGGAGTCGCCTAGACGGCCATGCCGTACACGATGGTGAACAGCGTGCCCAGTGAGCCGATGATGAAGACGCCCGTCAGGCCGGCGATGATCAGGCCCTTGCCCTGCTCGGCGCTGAAGGTGTCACGCAGGGCCGTGGCGCCGATGCGCTGTTTGGCCGCGCCCCAGATGGCGATACCGAGGCAGAGCAGGATGGCCACCGCCATCACGACCTCGATCATCACCTTCGCCTCGTTGCCCAGGCTGCCGAAGGGACCCCAGTCCGGAGCGATCCCGCCGATGATGGTGTTGATGTCGCCCTTATCGGCCGCAAAGAGCATGTAAGTCACCGCCCCTGTTGGGTAGTTCCGCAGTCCCCCTGCGGTGCGCAGAGGTCAGCCCTCATTCTCGCCGACGATGGCGCTGTCGTATGTCGACTTGGCGTCATCGATGGGCGGGATTCGTACGAATACCTCGCACCGTCACTCTATGTATCACGGCAGGTCACGCCGGGCAACGAGGCCTGAGCGGAACCTGTCGTGTGGTTGCGTCGTTAGGCCTCTTCACGCCGGGTGCCGTTTCTGGCGGCCGGTCGGGTGAGCCCGTCGGGTGACTGGTCGTGCCGGTGTTCTGCGGGTGAAGGGTATCCGGCGCTGGTGAACGGGCGTGGGTGGGGTGCCGGGTGCTCCGAAGGGTGAGCGGTGTGGTGTGAGCTGACGTCCCGGCAGTGGTGGGCGGGCAGGACAGGAATGTGCGACGGGCCACGGCGGAGATGCCGTGGCCCGTCGTTGGTTCAGCTGGTGACGGAGGGTCAGCCGGTGAAGGCGGCCAGGCCCTGGGGGGTGCCCCAGCCGGTCGGGCCGTCGTAGCCCGACTTCGCGGTGCAGAAGTAGCTCGTGGAGCAGGTGCCGTTGTTGCCGCTGGTCACGTCGTTCAGCGCCGAGGTGCCGGCCGCGTTGTACGGGTACTGCGCCGGGTAGTCGCTGCTGCCCGGGGTGCCGCCGAGGGCGTAGACGCCCGCGATGATCGGGGCGGAGGCGCTGGTCCCGCCGTAGGTGTTCCAGCCCGTGCCGTCGGCGCCGTAGGTGTCGTAGACGGAGACGCCGGTCGCGGGGTCGGCCACGGCGGAGACGTCGGCGACGGTGCGCTTGCCGCAGCCGGTGTCGGTCTGCCAGCTCGGCTTGGCGTCGTAGGAGGAGCAGCCGGAGCCGGGGCCGGAGACGCTGCCGTCGGAGTTGGTCTGGAACCAGACCTTCTCGCTCCAGCCGCGGCTGGAGGACGCCTTGCTGAGGGCGGTGCCGCCGACGGCGGTCACGTACTTGGACGCCGCCGGGTACTCGACGCCGTACGCGTCGTCGCCGGAGCTGACGGTGATGGCGACGCCCGGGTGGTTGAAGTAGGAGGAGTCGAAGCTCGTGTCCGAGGACGACTCGGAGCCGCCGTAGGAGTTGGAGACGAACCTGGCGCCCAGTTTGACGGCCTCGTTCACGGCCGTGCCCAGGTTGGCCATGCTCGTCGACTTCGCCTCGACCAGCAGGATGTTGCAGTTCGGGCAGATGGCGGAGGCCATGTCGACGTCCAGGGAGATCTCACCGGCCCAGCCGCTGTCGGGGGAGGGGAGGGAGGTCGTGGAGCCGGTCTGACTGACCTTCTTGAAGCAGCCGTTGTCCGTGGTGCACTCGGACAGGCCGTAGTGGTCGCGGTAGGTGGCCAGGTCGGACTCGGCGTTCGGGTCGTCGTAGGCGTCGACGATGGCGATGGTCTCGCCGGCGCCGTCGGCGGCGGCGGCGGAGGTCAGGCCGTAGGCGGACTGGAGGTCGCTCGGGCCGTAGCCGGTCGGGGTGCTCGAGTCGGCGTTCGGCTTGATGGTCGCGGGCTCGACGCCCTTCTTCGCGGCCTGTTCCTCCTGGAAGGCGGTGGTGCCCGAGGTCACGCGCAGGGCGTCGCAGGACGCGAAGCCCTTGCTCGGTGTCGTGTCGCACTGCGGGGTGTACTTCACGTGGGCCTTGGCGACGGCTGCGGCGATGGCCTGGCTGCTGACCTTGCCGTCGGCTTTGTGGTGCGCGGCCGGGGTGGCCGCGCTCGCGTGGGCCGCGGTGCCGAGCCCGGCGAGGACGAGGGCGAAGGTGGCTGCGGCGGCGGAGCCGGCGCGGCGCCATCTACCGCGTATGTGGGGGGAGTTCGGGGTGGGCGACGTACGCAACGTACAGCCTCCTGAGAGTGGTTGGCAGAGGCCTGCGGGTGGGGGGTCCACCGGTGTGGTTCCCGGTGGGGGCGGCGGCCCGCGATGACTGTCGCTTGTTGGGTACGTGACAACAAGATGGGTTCCGGAATCCTGACTCCGGTATTGCCAGGGGGCGTTGGGGATTGCTGATCAATGGCTTGGGGATGGGTGGGGGATGGCCTTGGCTTGACCACCCCGGTCGAATCCACAAGGGGTGGGGAGTCGGGGCCGGCCGGCGACGACTGCCCGAAAGGCTTGCTGGAACCCGGTCTTGCGGCGCCGGGACGCTCCGCTGGAAGTGAGCCGTCCTGCCCCTTGGCGGTGAGTCACCGCACTTCGAACGCGCCCACCCGCTTGGCCGCGCCCACCTGCCGCTCGGCCGCGTCGTCCGCCAGAGCCTCGTCGCGCGGGGCGCTGCCGACGGCCGTCAGGCGCCGCCCTTCATCCGGTTGGCAGCCCTGCGCGTCTCGGCGTTGCCGTGCGGGGCGGTAACGCGAACCGTCAGCGGGGCCTGAGGCCGTGCAGCAGATGGTGGACCAGGCTCTCCACTCCCGCCAGGGCGGCTTCCGGTGTCAGCCAGCCGGCGCTGATGAAGCCGGCCACGCCGTGGAGGGCGGCGCCCGTGACGAGGTTGAGTTCCTCCGGGTCGCCGTCGATGATCTCGCCCCTCTGCTGGGCATCCGCCAGGACCCGTACGAGGCTCCCCACCGTCTCCTCGACCGCGCTGGCCATCTGCGCCGAGGCGTCCGGCTCGTGCTTGCGGGCGTACATGAGCTCCAGGAGCGCGGCGTTGTCGATGGCGAAGCCGAGGTAGGCCCTGGCGAGGGCGGTGAGGCGGGGTTCCAGGGGGAGTGCGGGGGAGTCGGCCGTGTTCAGTGCCTGGGCGAGCCGCTCGTAGCCGGTCAGGGCCAGGGCGTTGAGCAGGGCTTGCTTGTCCTTGAAGTGCCGGCCGGGGGCGGCGTGGCTGACGCCGACCTCGCGGGCCAGTTCGCGGAGCGAGAGGGCGGCGGTGCCCTTCTCGCGCAGGGTGCGTTCCGCCGCGGCGAGCAGGGCGGCGCGCAGGTCTCCGTGGTGGTAGGGGCGGCTCTCCGGCATGGGGACCATCGTAGCTTGATGTTGGCGGTGCCATCTTTGTTGGCGCCGCCATCATTGTTGTCATTGACAGCATTGTTGGCGGCGTCTACATTCGGGCTATGGCCGAGAAGGCTGAGACAGTCGAGAAGGAGCTGACCGACATGGCCAAGCAGACTTGGGACGCGACGAGCCTGCCCGACCTCGCGGGCCGTACCGCCGTCGTCACCGGCGCCAACAGCGGGATCGGGCTCAGGGCGGCTGACGCGCTGGCGCGCGCCGGTGCGCACGTGGTGTTCGCCGTACGGGACCCGGAGCGTGGCCGGGCTGCGGCCGCGACGGTGAGTGGCAGCACGGACGTGCGGCGCCTGGATCTGGCGGATCTGTCGTCCGTGCGGGAGTTCGCGGATGCGTGGCAGGGGCGGCCGCTGGACCTGCTGATCAACAACGCCGGCGTGATGATGGTGCCGCAGCAGCGGACGGCGGACGGCTTCGAGATGCAGTTCGGCACCAACCATCTGGGCCACTTCGCGCTGACGAACCTGCTGCTGCCGTACGTCACCGACCGGGTCGTGACGCTGTCGTCCGGCGCCCATCGCTGGTTCGGCGCGAGGATCCGCTTCGAGGACCTGAACTGGGCGTCCGGCTACGACCCGAACCGCGCGTACGCCCAGTCGAAGCTGGCGAACCTGTTGTTCACGCTGGAACTCCAGCGCCGTCTGACGGAGGCCGGCTCCCGGGTCCGCGCACTGGCCGCGCACCCCGGTTATGCCGCCACCAACCTGCAGAGCCATGCGGGCAGTGCGGTGATGCGCGGCTTCATGAAGGTCGGCAACAGGATCTTCGCCCAGGACGACAGGGCGGGCGCCCTGCCGACGTTGTACGCCGCGACGCAGGAACTGCCCGGCGCGAGCTACGTCGGGCCCGACGGGCTCGGTGAGATGCGGGGTGCGCCGACGCTGGTGGGGCGGACCACCGCGGCGAGCGATGCGGCGGTGGCACGGCGGCTGTGGACCGTCTCCGAGGAACTGACCGGCGTGAGCCGGCCGTTGGGGAAGACCGGGGCCGGGGCCGGGAGCGTGGTGGCGGCCGAGCGCTAGGACGCCTGGCCGCCACCTGGGCGGGAACCGGGCCGGCTTCCCGGGGTCAGGACTCCGGCTGGGTCACCGTCAGAGCCCACCGGATGTTGTCCGCGGAAGCGTCGACGCCGATCGAGAAGGATCCGAAGCGGACCACGCCGGGATCCATCGTCACGGAGCCCACGCCGGCCCCGTCGGCGGGACAGTCGACCGAGAACGCGGCGATCTCCGTCTCCTGCGACATCGTCACCCGCACATCGCCGCCGCCCTCGCACGCCACCGTGAGCACCGTCGGCAGCGTGTCCCACGCGCCGCCGGACGCGACTCCGCCGTCTCCCGTGTGCTCCGGTACCCACACCAGGCCCTCCGGGCCGGGGTGGGGCAGCAGGACGTCGCTCGACGCGGCGGCGGGCGCCGCTCCCAGGCCGGTCAGTCCGCAGGCCGCCAGTGCCGTCATGGCCAGGGCACGGCTGGTTCGTGTCACGTCGGTTCCCCCTGAAGATGCGATGCGTATGTGTATGAAGGTGCGTATGAAGGAGGTGCGTATGAAGGTGCGTTGGTCGTCGGTCAGTTGAGCGGTTCTGGCACAGTTCTGGCACAGTCTGCCGGGCCGGATGACCTTGTGCCTGAGTATCCGTACTCAGGGGTAGGGCGTCCCTGGAGGTGGTCCGTCGATGTCCATGCCGATGTCCATGCCCGCGTCTGCGCCGGTCTCTGCGCCGATCTCTGAGCCGAGCCTTCTCGCGGTCTTCGCCCACCCGGACGACGAGTCCCTGTTCTCGGGCGGAGTCCTCGCCCGGCACGCGGCCGCGGGTGCTCGTACCGCCGTTGTGACGGCGACCTGGACGCCGGACACGCGACGCGGTGCCGAACTCGCCGAGGCGCTGCGGATTCTCGGTGCCGGCGCCCCACGCATGCTCGGGTATGCCGACGCCTGGGCGCCGCAGTCGGCGCCGGGCGGCCCGCGGTGGTGCGACGCGCCGCTCGACGAGTCGGTGGGCCGTCTGGTGGCTCACCTACGGCAGTTCCGGCCGGAGATCGTGATCACCCACGATGCCTACGGCGGCGTGACCGGCCATTCCGACCATGTGCACACCCCCTCTACCTGGCCGCGCATCCGCACTCGGCGCTCGCGGCCCTGGAGGACCTGGCGCGTGCCGGCAAGGGCATGAACACCGTTCCGGACGAGCGGATCACCGCGACGGTGGATGTGCGCCCCTGGCTTGAACAGAAGTGGGCCGCCGTACTGGCCCATCGCACCGAGGTGGAGCGAGGGGCGGTGCCGGGGCTGCTCGCCGGCCTTCCGGCGGACGTACGGGAGCGGATCCTGGCGACGGAGTGGTACATCCGGCAGGACCCGGTCTCCGCCGTGCCGCCCCAGACGGAACTGACCGTGTGAGGGATCGCCCGAGCATGCCTGGGCGGGGCTGACTCTTTTCTCACGGGGCTGACTCTTTTCTCACCTTCGTGCGGAAGGGTGGCGAGCGATGAAGCGTCCCTCACGTTCCGCCCTGCACGCCGTCGCCGTGCTGTTCGCGGTCGCCTCTGTCACCTCTGCCTCCACCGCGGCCGCCGACGACGGCTCCGGCCCCTTCGGTGTCACCGTCGCCGCCGCGACCACCGCGCAGACCGCCCGCGTCGGTGCCCTGTTCGCGGGTGGCCGGCGCTTCTGTACCGCCTCCGTCGTGCACAGCCCGCGGCACGACCTCGTCGTCACCGCGGCGCACTGTCTGGACGGCGGTGCGCGGGACGTGATGTTCGTGCCGGGGTACCGGGACGGCGAGGCGCCGTACGGGGCGTGGCGGCTCGGGAGGCGGTTCCTGCCGCAGGGGTGGGTGAAGGGGCGGGGCGAGGACAGTGACGTGGCGTTCGCGGTGGTGGCGGACCGGGGTGGGGAGGGAGGCGCCGGGGAAGGGGTCGAGGATGTCGTCGGCGGCAATCGGTTCGTCACGGGGATGGCCACCGGGGCCACGGCGGTGACCGTGACCGGGTATCCCAACGCCCGCCGGGCGCCGGTCGGTTGCACCGACAAGCCGACGTCGCACAGCCGCCGCCAGCAGCGGATCGCGTGTCCGGGCTTCAGCGGCGGGACCAGCGGCAGCCCTTGGGTCAACGGGGACGGGGAGGTCGTGGGCGTGCTCGGTGGGCACGACGGGGGCGGGGCGACGGCGGACGTGTCGTTCAGTGTGGTGTTCGGGGCGGAGGCGGCGGCGCTGTATCAGGAGGCGGAAAGGGGTTCCCCGTCGAACTGATCTCTGTGGCAAGGTCAGTTCGGTGGACGCACTGAAGGATCGGGACCCGGCGCACATAGGCGCGCACACCCTCCTCGCTCGGCTCGGGGCGGGCGGTATGGGGCAGGTCTATCTCGGGCGGTCGCCGGGTGGGCGGTTGGTCGCCATCAAGGTGATCCGGGAGGAGATCACCGATCATCCGGAGGCGTTGGCGCGGTTTCGGCGGGAGGTCGAGACCGTGCGGGCCGTGCGCAGCGCGTACACCGCCAACCTGATCGACGCGTCGTTGGAATCGGCGCCGTACTGGCTGGCTACGGAGTATGTGTCGGGGCCGACGTTGAGCAAGGCGGTGGGGGAGCGGGGGGCGTTGCCCGCCGAAACGTGCCGTGGGCTGTTCGCCGCCCTTGCCGAAGGCCTTGCGGCGGTGCATGCGCACGGTGTCACGCACCGGGACCTCAAGCCGCAGAATGTGATGCTGGCCGCGCAGGGGCCGCAGCTCATCGACTTCGGGATCGCGCGCGGCGCGGGTCAGACGGCGCTCACGGAGGCCGGATTCGCACCGGGCACGCCTGGGTTCACCGCGCCCGAGGTGCTGCTGCGCAACGAGGTCGGGCCCGCGGCGGACGTGTTCGCGCTGGGGGCGACGCTCGCGTACGCGGCAAGCGGGAGGCCGCCGTTCGGTATGGGGGAGTCGGCCGGGGTCAGTTACCGGGCCGTGCACGAACCCATCGATCTCGGAGGCGTGGAACCCGGGTTGGCGGGCCTCATCGAGACGTGTGTGGCCAAGGACCCGGCGGCACGGCCGGGGCTCGACGAGGTGATCGCGCGGTGCGGGGTACGGGCGGCGCTCGTCGAGGACCCGGTCTACGCGGGCCTCGCCCGACTGGCCGAGGCGGTGCCGCAGACGCCGGCGCCCGGACGGGCGGGTGCCGCGGTGCCGGCGCCTCCGGGGCATCCGCCGTTGGGGGCACATGAACTGCCCACGGCCGGGTCGGCGTACGGGTATACGCCCACGCAGGTGAGTAGGCCGGCGCAGGCTGCGCGACGCCGTCGTTCCGGTCCTTGGATGGTGGCGGGAGCTGTGGGCCTCGCCGTGGGAGTGGGGGCGGCCGCCGCATTGGTGCTTCTGCCCGGAAAGGGCGGGAGCCAGGAGAAGGAGGCGGGAGGGACGGCGACACCGGGAGTCACATCGACGCCTCCCACGACTCCGGCGAGCGACGAGACAAAGGTCGAAGCACCGGCGTACGTCGAGCAGACGAACCCCTCACGCGACTTCTGGACCGCGGACGAGAACTCGCAGTACGGGGAGGGAGCATGCCAGCTCCCGGCCGAGGAGCGTAACGAGTACTTCCAGTTCTCTGTCGCGGCCGCCGATTCCGAGGCGCCGTACACGTCCGGCAAGGGCCGGATCACTCTGCGGCTGAAGTACGCGGCCCCGAAGGCGGGTGAGTCGTACTACGTCTCGGTCGCTGTGAAGCCTCCGCACGAGATCGACCCGGATACGGGCAAGCCCTACGAGGGAGGTCTCCAGCAGAACCTGGACCTCGGGTACACGAGCAAGCCCATCGACCTGTATGAGCGCTACCGCTCGGACCCGGACAACACCGGGGTGGAGCTGACGTATCCCGACGACTTCCAGAAGATCGTGAACGGCAAGCGGTACGACAGCGCCATCCCCGTGGAGAACGACCCGGGAGACTGGACCGTCCTCTTCCTGCACACCGCCGGACCGAGGCAGTACGCGAGCATCGCCTGTCATGGCTTCACGGTGAAATAACGCCACTCTCACCGGAAATAGCCTTGAACAGCAGCGATATGGGGGAGGGTTGAGCCGTGCGAAAAGTATGGGTGGCCGGTGGTGTCGCGGTCGCGCTCGGCCTGAGCTTCGTGATGCTGCTCGTCGTCGGGGTGTACATCGTCGCCGGAAACCTCGTGAACGGTGTCGGCAAGGGCAGCGTCGGGCTGGCCAAGGGGTCCGTGCCCGGTGCGTACAAGACGCTTGTGCAGAAGTGGGGCAATCTGTGCCCCGCCATCAACCCCGCCCTGCTCGCCGCCCAGCTTTACCAGGAGAGCGGTTGGGATCCGGACGTCGTCAGCCACGCCGACGCCCGCGGCATCGCCCAGTTCATCCCGAGCACCTGGGCCACGCACGGCGTGGACGGAGACGGCGACGGGGACCGCGACATCTGGGACCCGAACGACGCGATTCCGTCGGCCGCGTCGTACGACTGCGAACTCGCCAAGTACGTCAAGGACGTCCCCGGCGACACCACGAACAACATGCTCGCCGCCTACAACGCGGGCGCGTACCGCGTCATAAAGGCGGGCGGGGTTCCGGCCATCACCGAGACCCGGAACTACGTCACGAGGATCCGCAGCCTGGAGAAGAGCTTCGCGGCGCCCACGACGCGAGTCGACCCCTCCAAGCAGGCCGCCGGCGCCATCTACTACGCCCAGAAGAAGCTCGGCACGCTCTACCTCTGGGGCGGTGACGGTACCGCTGCGGACGATGGGCGGTTCGACTGTTCGGGGTTGACGAAGGCCGCGTACGACAGTGTCGGGATCTCGTTGCCCCGGGTCGCCAACGATCAGTACAACGCGGGGCCGCATCCTGACCGGGACGAGTTGTTGCCGGGGGATCTGGTGTTCTTCTCGGACGACCTCACCAACTCCCGGGCCATCCGGCATGTGGGGATTTATGTGGGTGGCGGGTACATGATCGACGCGCCGAGAACGGGTGCTGTGATCCGGTTCGACCCGATCGACACCCCGGATTACTTCGGAGCCACTCGGGTGACCGAAGATGGCGCGAAAGCGCTGCCCACGACGGTGTAGACGGAGCGTGAACCCACCCCCTGAGCTGCGGTGATGGGTCTCTCTTCGATAACGTCTGCGTGATCATTCAGTGGAGTGTGGAACGTATCAACAGGGGCCGTGCGTTCCTGGTGTCGTAGCCGGATCTACAACCACGGGGGTGGGCGGAGCGGCGTACGCACGTTGCGCCGAGCCAAGAGACGACGAAGGGGCCGCAGCATCATGGCTGGACTCGCAGATTCCGGGTCGAACCCCGACGTCGACCTGCTCTTCGACATCAATGGCCTGGCCAAGGACGCCCCGACCTGGTTCGACCGGGTCATGGAGTTCGTCGGTGAGTACGGGATCGTGCTCGCCATGGTGCTGCTGGTGGTGTGGTGCTGGTGGTCCGTGCGGCGTCGGGGCGACGAGGGCGCCGCCTCGTCCGTCGCCGCGCTGGTGTGGGCGCCGCTGGCCGCCGGGATCGCGGTACTGGTGAACGTGCCCATCCGGGGGTTCGTCGAGCGGCCCCGGCCGTTCCTCGATCACCAGGGGCTCGAAGTGCTGGTGACCGGCAAGACCGACTACTCCTTCGTGAGCGACCACGCGACGATCGTCATGGCCCTCGGCGTCGGGCTGTTCGTCGCCAACCGGAAGTTCGGGCTGGTCGGGATCGGGCTCGCGCTGCTCGGAGGGTTCTGCCGGGTCTACATGGGCGTGCACTATCCGACCGACGTCGTCGGCGGGTTCGCGCTCGGTACCGCCGTCGCCCTGCTGCTGTCGCCGCTGGCCATGGCCCTGCTGACGCCCGTGATGTCCGCCGTCGAGCGGTCGCCCAGGGGCGGCTGGCTGATCAGGGCGCGGGGCGTGTCCCGGCCGGGCGGGCAGGAGGCCATGATTCCGGGGGCCCGGAAAGAGGCCGCGGGCGCCGAGGAGCGGGACCTCGCGGCCTAGCCGGGGGACAAGGGCTCACAGCGCCTGCGGGTAGGTGAAGAAGCCCTCCGGGTCGTACTGCTTCTTCAGCTTCGCCAGGCGCGTCGCCGCGTCCCCGTAGTACGCATTGCGCCAGTTCCTCAGGGTCGGGTCGGTGTAGTTCTGGTACGCCGCGCCCGAGGCGTACGGGCGCATCGCGTCGTGGGCCGACGTCAGCCAGGACTGGGCCGCGGAGCCCGAGGTGCCGGCGCGCCAGGAGGCCAGGTACTGGGCCAGCATGCGGGAGCGGCGGTGCACGAAGGCCGTCGCGGTGGGGGAGACGCGGTTGACGGCCCCGCCGAGGGCCGTGAGGGCGATGCTGCCGGAGCCGCCGCGGACGGACTGCATCTGCCGCAACAGCGTCTGTATGCCCGCAGATGAGAGCTTATGGTCGAAGAAATCCGACTTGGCGGTGTACGTCTCGCGGTTCAGCGCGCCCTGCGGGGAGTGGCCCGGGGTGGAGCCGGGGAGGTGGCACTGCGCGTCCGTGGCGAAGGACGAGCAGCCGGCGTACAGCTCCATCGACTCCTCGTACGAGCGGCGCTTGATCAGGACGCTGCTCGCGGGGCCGGGCCCGCCGGGGCCGTCGGCCAGGCGGTCCACCGCGTTCTTGAGTTCGCCGTAGGTGCCCAGGGAGAACGCCGCGAGGGAGATGGTCGGGGTGCCGCCCGCGTGGTTCGAGATGCTCAGCGCCGACCAGATCTCGTCGGGTTGGGTCGGGCCCCACTCCTGCCATGCCTTGATCAGGGTGGCCGCCTTCGACCAGGGCCAGGACATGTACGCCGTGACGGCCTGGGGGGCGGGGTGGGTCCTGAACCGGAGCTCTGTCACGACGCCGAAGTTGCCGTTGCCGGCGCCGCGCAGGGCCCAGAAGAGGTCTTTGTGGGTGGTGGCGTTGGCGGTGAGCTGCTTGCCGTCGGCGGTGATCAGGGTGGCCTGGGTGAGACTGTCGCAGGTCAGGCCGTAGGCGCGGGAGGTGACGCCGTGGCCGCCGCCCAGGGTGAGGCCGGAGACGCCGACGCTGGGGCAGGAGCCCGCGGGGATCGTGACGCCCTTGGCGGCGAGGGCCCGGTAGACGTCGATGAGCTTGGAGCCGGCGCCGACCACCGCGGTGCCGCCGCCGGCCCGTATGCGGTTGAGCTTGGAGACGTCGATGATCAGGCGGTTGTTGCCGGAGGACCAGCCGGCGTAGGAGTGGCCGCCGTTGCGGATCGCGACGTGGAGGTTGTGGGCGCGGGCGTAGGCGAGGGTGGTGCGGATGTCGTCGGGGTGGGCGACGTAGGCGACCGCGGCGGGCTTCAGGGAGTCGAAGCGGGTGTTGTAGAGCCGGTGGGCCGACTTCCAGTCGGCGTCGCCCGGGCGGATGAGCCGGCCGTCGAGGTCCTGGGCCAGGGCGGTCCAGTTGGCCGGGGCGGAGGCGGCGGTGTTGGTGGTGGTTTGGGTGCGGGTGCGGGTGCCGGTGCCGGCACCCGCACCCGAGGCCTACCCCGTGTCCGTGCTGCGGTTTTAAGGGGGTGCCGGCAGGGCGGTGGGGGATGCTGCGGGT
>NZ_JBHVGZ010000109.1:0-22853 GCF_042800355.1 Streptomyces sp. NPDC057623 | reverse complement strand
GATCACATACGATCCGCGCCCCACCCCACTTTTACGGTTCCTGTGTGGCGGGTAAGGTTAGGTTAGCCTCACCGATCAAGGGGATGGCACGACATCGATCCCGGCGGGAGGTGGTCCGCATGTACGTGTGCAGTTGCTTCGGTGTCACCGAGCAGCAGGTGAAGCAGCACGCGGAAGACGGTGCCTGTACGCCTCGCCAGATAGCGTCCGCCTGCAAGGCGGGCACGGACTGCGGGTCGTGCGTACGCCGTATCCAGGCGATCCTCGGCCGGGGCGCGTGCCCCCGCCGTGAGCTGGCCGACCAGGGCCAGTCGGTGCTGACCGACCTGGCGGACGCGGCCTAGCGCGCGTGGGCCGTCGGCTCCCTAGCTCGGCTGCTCGATCTGCTGAGCGAGGTAGAGCGCCTCACCCAGCTTGTCGATCAGTTCCAGCTGGGTGTCCAGGTAGTCGATGTGGTGCTCCTCGTCCTCGAGGATCGACTCGAAGAGGTTCGCGGACGTGATGTCGCCTTTGGTGCGCATCACCTCGATACCGCGCTTGAGGCGGTCGATCGCCTCGACCTCGACCTGTCGGTCGGCCTGGAACATCTCGGTGACCGACTGGCCGACCCGTACGTGGAACAGGCGCTGGTAGTTCGGCAGACCGTCCAGCATGAGGATGCGCTCGGTGATCTTGTCCGCGTGCTTCATCTCATCGATGGACTCTTCACGCGTGTACTTGGCGAGCTTCGTCCAGCCTTTGTTGTCCTGGATCCGGTAATGCAGCCAGTACTGATTGATCGCCGTCAGCTCGCCGGTCAGCTGCTCGTTCAGGAATTCGAGGACCTCGGGGTCGCCCTGCATCGCAGAGGCTCCTTCCACGGGGGGAACTGGCAGGATGCGCCGCATGATTCCACCGGCGGAGAAGATCGTCCAGTAAGTCTTCACTTAGTAAGTAAGGGCATGCTTAGTCCGTTATGAGGTGAATTGGGGAGGGGTGTGGTCAGGTGCACTGCCCCAGGTCTGTCAGGATGGAGGCATGGGTCAGCCGGTGGAGCGCGAAGGTGGGGCAGCAGCACACTCCGAGCTTCCGCCGGGACAGCGCGTGCAGCGCGGCTGGCCCGTCACGCACTACGGACCGGTCCCCAAGTTCCGGCCCGAACGCTGGGAGTTCAGGGTGTTCGGGGCCACCACCGACGGCGAGAAGCACTGCTGGACCCATGAGGAGTTCACGGCTCTGCCCTACACGACCGTCCTCGCCGATCTGCACTGCGTCACCAAGTTCAGCATGCTCGGTGCGGAGTGGGGCGGCATCCCGGCCCGGACGATCCTGGAGATCGCCCCGCCCGCATCCGCCGTCACTCATGTGATGGTGTGGGCCGAGTACGGCTTCAGCTCCAACCTCCGCCTCGCCGACTTCGCCGCCGAGGGCGCGATCTTCGCCACCCACAAGGACGGCGAACTGCTCACGGCGGAGCACGGCTTCCCCCTCCGGCTGGTCGTCCCTCACCTGTACGCCTGGAAGGGGCCGAAGTGGGTCCGGGGCGTCGAGTACATGACCGCCGATCGCCGTGGCTTCTGGGAGGAGCGCGGCTACCACAACATCGGCGACCCGTGGAAGGAACAGCGGTACTCGTACCAGGAGGAGCCCGGGGACGGGCCCGAGCTCTGACTTCCGGCCTCTCGTGGGCCCTCAGTGGTACTGGTGCACCACCGCGTGCCCCTTGCCGCGGCCGATCATCCACTTGTTGACCGGCGTCGTCAGGACGAAGGCGACGGCCAGCGCGATCGCCAGCGCCGACCAGAACAGCGGGTCGGTGAGTTCGGCGTCCATGGCGCCCGGCCAGAGCACGATCACGCCGTTGTCGACCAGCTCCATCACGGCGATGGACAGGGTGTCCGCGGCCAGCGCCACCTTGAGCGCGGCGCGCAGGTCGACGCCCGCCTTCAGTACGCCCCACAGGGTGAGCGCGTAGCCGAAGAAGAACGCGAGGACGATCGCCAGGATCAGGGTCGGCACGTTGCCCCAGCCGAGCGCGGTGCCGATCACCATGCCCAGCACCTCGCCGATGGCACAGCCGGTGAGGCAGTGCAGGGTGGCCCGGACCGCCATCGCCCAGGTGCTGGCGGCGGCCACCTCGTGGCCGGCCCCGGCATGGTGGGCGTGTGTCGCGTGCGCTTCGTGTTCCATGACGACCCCCAATGTCAGGTTACGGTTCCCGCATCGACCAGGAACCACATACCCCCCAGGGGTATTCCCCTACCCGGTCAGGCGTCCCGAAGTTTCTTCAGCCGCTCCACATCCGCCGCGTGGCCTTCCTTCCCGCCCGGTGTCTCGATGATCAGCGGTACGCCCGCCGTGGCCGGGTGCGTCATCAGCGCCCGGAACGGATCCTCACCGATGTGACCTGCGCCGATGTTCTCGTGCCGGTCCTTGTGCGCGCCGACGACGTCCTTGGAGTCATTGGCGTGGATCAGCTTCAGCCGTCCCTCGCCGACGGTGTCCACCAGCAGGTCGAGGGTCTGGTGCATGCCGGACGGGCCGGTCAGGTCATGGCCGGCGGCGAAGATGTGACAGGTGTCCAGGCACACGCCCAGCCTGGGATGGGCGTCCAGCGCCTCGAAGTACGGCCCGAAGTCCCAGGTCCGCGAGCAGAGCGAGGAGCCCTGCCCGGCGGTGGACTCCAGCAGCAGATACGGGTCGTCGTCGTGGGTCAGCTCGTCGAGCAGCGGAAGCAGGTGCTCCCGTACCTGCTTCAGGGCCACCGAACGCTCCCGGCCGCCGGTCGCGCTGCCCGTGTGCACGACCACGCCGAGCGCCCCGATCTCCCGGCCGCGCCGCAGCGAGTGCCGCAGCGACTCCACCGACTTCTCGACGGTCGCCTCGGTGTGCGAGCCGAAGTTGATCAGATACGGCGCATGCACGTAGGCCGGGATCGACTCGGCCTCGCAGACCGCGCGGAACTCCTCGTCCTGGCGTGGATTCCCGGTCGGCGTCGCCCAGCCGCGTGGGTTGGCGACGAAGACCTGGACCGTCTCGGCCCTGAGGTCGTGGGCGTAGGTGAGCCCGACGGAGCTGAGGCCGCCGGCCACAGGGACATGGCCGCCGACGGGGTTGCGGGAGGGGCCCGGGAGGGCGGTGCCGGACTGCTGACTTCTCACCCGCTCAGGGTGTCATGCGGTCCGGACCGCCCGGTCACCGGCCGGTGACCGCCTTGCTCACCGGATGGTGATCGTGATCGTCGACCCCTTGGGCGCTGTCTTTCCGCCCTTCACGGACTGCTTCTTGACCGTGTCGCCGAACAGCCCGAGCAGGCCGCGGTCCTCGTCGACCTCGAAGCCGGCGGCCTCCAGTGCGGCCCTGGCGTCGTCGACGCTGTCGCCGACCACGTCCGGGACCTCGATCATCTCGGGGCCCTTGGACAGCGTCAGCGTGACGGTGTCACCCTCGGCGACCTGCTTGCCGTTGGCCGGCGTCTGCTGGGCGACCTGGCCCGCGTCGAACTCGGAGTTGACCCGCGCGGGGGCGATCCGCACCTTCAGACCGGCCTCCTCCAGCTCGGCCCTCGCGTCGGCCGGGCTGCCGCCGGTGACGTCCGGGACGTCCACCGGGCTGCCCTTGCTGACGGTGAGCCTGATCGCGGAGCCGGAGCGGACCTTGATGCCGTCCCTGGGGGTCGAGGAGATCACGGAGCCTCTGGTGATGTCGTCGTTGAACTCCTGCTTCACCAGGCCCGGCTCCAGGCCGCTCTCCTTCAGCTCACTCTTCGCCTTGTCCAGCGGGTAGCCCTGGAGATCGGGCACCTTCACGGTCTCCGGTCCCAGCGAGAGGACCAGACCCACGGAGTCGTTGTTCCGGATGCGGGCGCCCGTCTTCGGGTCCGAGCTGATGACGGTGCCGCGCTTGAAGGTGTCGCTGTACGCGCTCTCCACCTTGCCGACCTCCAGCCCGGAGTCCTCCAGCCGGTCCCGGGCCTGTGCCTCGGTCTTGGACAGCAGCGGCGGGACCTCGGTGAACTGGCCGGAGTTGATGTACCAGATGCCGGCCCCGAGGCCGAGGACCAGCAGGACGGCCGCGACGACGACCAGCGGGCCGCGCGGAGCACGCGGGGTCCGCGACCCTCGCCGGGGCGGCGGGGACGGGGGCATCTCCAGCCGGCTGGTTCTGTTGAAGACGGCCTCGGGCTCGTCCTCGTTCACCGGCAGCGGTCGCTGGATGTTCAGCGCGCGCGGGATCACACTCGTACGGTCGTCGGCGTTGTCGTGCTCCGCCCGGAGTGCCTGCGGCGGCACCGCGTCCAGCTGGTCCGCGGTGAGCGCGGCGCGTGTCTCCCGGGCCCGCGCGAGCAGCGCCACGGCGTCGGACGGGCGGATGTCCGGGGTGCGCGCGGTGGCCGACGCGACCAGCTCGTCGAGTTCGTACGCCAGCCCCGGCACGCTCGCCGAGGGGGCCGGGACGTCCTCGTGCAGGTGCTTGTAGAGCACCACGGCGGGGGAGTCCCCGTCGTGCGGCTTGTCGCCGGTGAGCATCTCGTAGAGCACGACACCGCACGCGTACACGTCGACGCGGGCGTCGGCGGCGCCGGGCTGCTCTATCTGCTCGGGCGCGAGATAGGAGACGGTGCCGAGGACGGCGCCGGTGGTGCTGGTCACGGTGTCCACGGACCGCACGAGCCCGAAGTCGGCGACCTTGACCCGTCCGTCGTCCCCTATCAGCACGTTCTCGGGCTTCATGTCCCGGTGCACGAACCCGGCGCGGTGCGCGGCGCCGAGCGCGGCGAGCACCGGTTCCAGGATGTCCAGGGCGGCCCGGGGCTGGAGCGCCCCGCGCTCGCGCAGGACGTCGCGCAGGGTGCAGCCCGCCACGTACTCCATGGCGAGATAGACGTACGACCCGTCGGTGCCCTGGTCGAAGACCTGCACGACATTGGGGTGAGCCAACCGGGCGACGGACTTCGCCTCCCGGATGAACCGCTCGACGAACACCCCGTCCACCGCCAGCGCGGGATGCATCACCTTGAGCGCGAGCACGCGGTCGAGGCGGGTGTCCAGGGCCCGGTAGACCGTGGCCATCCCGCCGACGGCGATTCGCGCGTCGACGCGATACCGGCCGTCGAGCACCTGCCCGACCAGAGGGTCCTGAAGGGTCGTATCCACGCAGGCGAGTGTACGAGCCGACGCTGACAGCCCCGCCCGTTCGGGCGTGATCGGAGCGGGACTGGAGCCGAGCTGTGACGGATGACTCACTGGCCGAATGACTTCGTCGAACATACGTTCAGAACGCGGGCCGTTCCGGGTCCAGCCGAGCCATCCCCTCCACCGGCGACGAAGCCTCCGCGAAGTGCCGCCGAGGAATCCGCCCCGCCCGGTACGCCAGCCGCCCCGCCTCCACCGCGTGCCGCATCGCGTCGGCCATCAGCACCGGCTCCTGCGCCCGCGTCACCGCCGAGGCGAGCATCACGCCCGCGCACCCCAGCTCCATCGCGAGCGCCGCGTCCGACGCCGTACCGGCACCCGCGTCCAGGATCACCGGCACGCGCGCGTGCTCCATGATCAACTGGAAGTTGTGCGGATTGCGGATGCCGAGCCCCGAGCCGATCGGGGAGCCGAGCGGCATGATCGCCGCACAGCCGACGTCCTCCAGCTTCCGCGCCAGCACCGGGTCGTCGTTCGTGTACGGCAGCACCGTGAACCCGTCGTCCACCAGCGTCTCCGCCGCGTCCAGCAGCTCGATCGGGTCCGGCAGCAGCGTCCGCTCGTCGGCGATCACCTCCAGCTTGACCAGGTCCGTTCCGAGCGCCTCGCGCGCGAGGCGGGCCGTCAGCACGGCCTCGCCCGCCGTGAAGCACCCCGCGGTGTTCGGCAGCACCCTGATCCCGAGCCGTTCCAGGACCGACAGCACGGAGCCGTGCACCGAAGGGTCCACCCGTCGCATCGCGACCGTGGTCAGCTCCGTACCGGACGTCGCCAGCGCCCGCTCCAGGACCTCCAGGCTGGGCGCCCCGCCCGTGCCCATGATCAGACGGGACGTGAAGGACATGTCACCTATGACAAAGGGATCGTCGGCCATGGTTCAGCCTCCTTGGACGGCGGTCAGGACCTCGACGCGGTCCCCCTCGGAGAGGGACGTCGAGGACCACTGCGCGCGCGGGACGACGGTTTCGTTGAGGGCGGCGGCCACTCCGGAGGGGGCCGCGGTGAGGGAGCGCACGAGCGCGTCGAGAGCCGTGCCGGGCTCGACCTGCCGACGCTCGCCGTTGACCGAGATGGTGACCGGGAGGTTCATGCGGGCTGCTCCGTGAGTGCGGCGGCCCGAAAGCGCGCGGGCGTGAACGGACGGGCCTGGTCCGGGAGTTCACCGGTGGTCAGGACGTGCGCCATGACATCGCCGGTCACGGGCGTCAGCAGCACGCCGTTGCGGTAGTGCCCGGTGGCCAGCGACAGCCCCGCCAGCTCGGTCGGGCCGAGCACCGGCGCGTTGTCCGGGGAGCCGGGGCGCAGGCCCGCGCGCGTCTCGGTGAGCGGCAGTTCCGTGATGCCCGGCACCAGTTCGTGCGCGTCCCGCAGCAGCTCGTACACCCCGCCCGCGGTCACTGTCGTGTCCCAGCCCAGCTCCTCGCTCGTCGCCCCGACGACCAGTTCCCCGCTCTCGCGCGGCACCAGGTACACCTGGCTGCCCCGCACCACCGCCCGCACGGTCCGGTTCAGGAACGGCGCGTACCGCTTCGGCACGGTCAGCCTCAGCACCTGCCCCTTCACGGGGCGTACGGGCGGAAGTGCGGCGTCCGGAACGCCCGCCAGCCGCCCGCTGAGGCTGCCGGCCGCGAGGACGACCTGCCCCGCGGCCAGCGTCGTGCCGTCGGTCGTGACGACGCCCGTCGCCCTCTCCCGTGCGACGGACAGGCGCTCGGCCCACATCCGGTGGAAGATCACGCCCGTGTCCTCGCACGCGGCCACCAGCGCCCCGGCCAGCCGCCGCGGATCGATCTGGTGGTCGCCGTCCACCCGCAGCCCGCCGCGCACGCCCGGTGCGAGCATCGGCTCCAGACGCCGGCACTCCCGCCCGGACAGCCACTCGGAGTCCAGCCCCGACTGGCGCTGAAGGGTGTGCAGTTCGCGCAGATGGGCGCGGTCGTCGGCGTCCAGGGCCACGGCGAGCGTGCCGCACTGGCGGTAGCCGAGGTCATGGCCGGTGAGGTCGGTGAGCTCGGCCGCGAAGTCCGGGTAGCGGCGGGCCGAGGCGAGGTTCAGGCCGAGCAGGGTCTGCTCGCCGTAGTGCAGTTCCGTGACGGCGGCCAGCATGCCGGCCGCCACCTGGGCGGCCCCGCCGCCCGGCTCCGGGTCCACGACGGCCGTCGTGAACCCGCGCTGCGCGGCCCGCCACGCCGTGACCAGGCCGATGATTCCGCCCCCGACGACGAGGACGTCTGACGTTCGCGTACGCGACATGGGCGTCCAGCCCCTCCCTTCGCCGGCATGACCCGGATCAGGTTCGTACGGTCGGAGGCCGCCAGCCTCCCTCTCAGCCCGGTGCGTCCGGGCTCCCGCGTGTGCTTTACGTTGGCCACCCTAGCCCGCCCCCGTGAGTCCCAGTAAGGGAGCCCGTACCCATGGCCCGCTCGCTCGACGGTCTCGTCCTCGCCCCCGTGGCGGACCAAGCCCCAGGTCAGGTGGGTACCCGCACCCGGTTCACCTACCACGAGAAGGATGGTCAGATCTGGGCGGAGTACGCGGGCGGCGACGTCGTGCGCGGGCACCTGGTGGGCACCAGGGACGGCGACCGGCTGGACTTCCGGTACGTGCAGCTCAAGCGGGACGGGACGACGTCCGCGGGCCACTGCGTGTCCACGGTGGTCGGGCTTCCCGACGGGCGGGTGCGCCTGGAGGAGACCTGGGAGTGGGAGTCGCAGGAAGGCGCCGGTACAAGCGTTGTGGAGCAGCTCACCGAGCATGCCCCCTGACTGATGAACAGTCAGTTGTCTATGGTGATCAGGTGAGCGAGCAGACGCAGCAACGGGGCACGTCACCGGCACGCCGCGTGGTCGTCGCCGGCGCGGGCATGGCCGGTGTGCAGACGGCGGTCGCCCTGCGCGAACAGGGCTTCACCGGGACCGTCACACTGATCGGCGCCGAGCCCCACCAGCCGTACGACCGGCCGCCCCTGTCCAAGGCCGTGCTGCTCGGCAAGTCCGAGGGGTCCGCCTTCGACGTCGACTTCGACGCACTCGGCATCGAACTCCGGCTGGGGTGCGAGGTGCTGGGCGTGCGCCCCGCCGACCATGAACTGGACACCGAGTCCGGGTCCGTCCCGTACGACGTCCTCGTGCTCGCCACCGGCGCCGAACCCATCCGGTTGCCCGGCACGGAGGGCGTCCCCGGCGTGCACCTGCTGCGCACCCTGGACGACGCCGAGCGGCTGCGGCCGGTGCTCGCCCGGCAGCACGACATCGTGGTCGTCGGGGCGGGCTGGATCGGCGCGGAGTTCGCCACCGCCGCGCGCGAGGCGGGCTGCGCGGTGACGGTCGTGGAGGCCGCCGACCGGCCGCTCGCCGGGGCGCTGCCCGCGGAGGTGGCCGCGCCGATGACCGCCTGGTACGCGGACAGCGGGGCGGTGCTGCGGACGCACGCGCGCGTGCGGCGCGTCGAGCCCGGCGCGGTGATCCTCGACGACGGCGCACGGTTGCCCGCGGACGCCGTCGTGGTCGGCATCGGGGCGCGGCCCGCCACGGCCTGGCTGGCCGGCTCGGGCATCGAGCTCGGCGCGCACGGCGAGGTCCTGGCCGACGACCGCCTTCGCACCTCCGTGCCGGACGTGTACGCGGTCGGCGACTGTGCCTCCTTCCCTTCGGGAAGGTATGGCGAGCGCCTGCTGGTCCACCACTGGGACAACGCCCTCCAGGGTCCGCGTACGGTCGCCGCGAACATCCTCGGTGAGACCTCCGCGGTCTACGACCCCGTGCCGTACTTCTGGTCCGAGCAGTTCGGCCGCTTCGTCCAGTACGCCGGCCACCACGCCGCCGCCGACACGGTGCTGTGGCGCGGCGACCCCTCGGGCCCGGCCTGGACGGTCTGCTGGCTGCGGGGGGACCGCCTGGTCGCCCTGCTGGCGGTGGGCCGGCCGAGGGATCTGGCCCAGGGCCGACGGCTGATCGAGGCGGGCACGCCGATGAACGCTGAGCTGCTGGTGGACCCGGCGAAGCCGATGAAGGCGGCGACGGCATAGCGTCCCAGGTGGACCGGCCTGGCTTCCGACTGTCAGTGGCAGATGGCAGGCTTGTTTCCGTGACCGAGATTGACGCAAAGATCGATGCTCTCGTCCCCGCCTGGCTCACCCTCCCCGACATCGCAGAGATCCTCGATGTCGAGGTGACGCGTGCGCGGCAGCTGGTCAAGGACGGCCAGCTCATCGCCGTACGCCGAGGTGAGAACCGCGCGCTGCACGTCCCCGCCGCCTTCATCGACGGGGCCGAGCAGAAGGTCGTCAAGGGCCTGACCGGGACCCTGACGCTCCTGCGGGACGACGGCTTCACGGACGAAGAGATGCTGGAGTGGCTCTTCACTCCCGACCCGAGCCTGCCCGGCACCCCCGCGCAGGCGCTCAGCGAGAATCGCGGCACGGAGGTGAAGCGCCGCGCCCAGGCGCTCGCCGTCTGACCGACCACCCGATCCGAACACCGTCCGGCGTACGGGCCGGGGCCCGCGGGCCCCGGCCGCCCCCGGTGAGCGGGCTGAGCGCCTGCCGCACCGGCGCGCCAGCGGCCGGCACTTCAGGCCGGATCCTCGGGTCCGGTCCGTGCGCCGGTGACGTGGCCACGCCGCGGATGCCGTGCGGACCGCCGCTGCCGAACCGCGGGCCGCGGTGCCCTCGCAGGGGCCTGGTCCGGTAACGCGACGAACTCCGGCTGTGGCCGTCTCCGACCGTGGGCCATGTCCGATCGCGGGCCATGTCCGACCGAGGGCCGTCTCCGGCCGCGGCCCACCACCCGGCACCGGTCGGCGGCGCCCCGCCCCGCTCCAGGTACCGTGCCGCTCCGGATACCGTGCCACCGTCCGGCACCGACCCGACGTCACCCGCCCGGCAACCCGACCACAGGGGGCTCCGCATGTCCGACACCGCCAGCGCAGGCACCGCCCGCGCCCAGCTCGCCGACGCCCGGCTCTATCTCTGCACCGACGCGCGTAGGCAGCAGGGCGACCTCGCGGAGTTCCTGGACGCGGTGCTGGCCGGTGGCGTCGACATCGTGCAGCTGCGCGACAAGGGCATGGAGGCGGCCGAGGAGCTGGAGCACCTGGCGGTCTTCGCCGACGCCTGCGCCCGGCACGGCAAGCTCCTCGCGGTCAACGACCGTGCCGACGTGGCCCACGCCGCCGGCGCCGACGTCCTGCACCTCGGCCAGGGCGACCTCCCCGTACCCGCCGCCCGGGCGATTCTCGGCGAGGACGTCCTCGTCGGCCGCTCGACGCACTCCGAGTCCGAGGCCTCCGCGGCCGCTGTCCAGGAGGGCGTGGACTACTTCTGCACGGGCCCCTGCTGGCCCACCCCCACCAAGCCCGGCCGCCACGCCCCCGGCCTCGACCTGGTCCGCCACACCGCCGCCCTCGGCACGGACCGCCCCTGGTTCGCCATCGGCGGCATCGAACTCGGCAACCTGGACGAGGTGCTGGAGGCGGGTGCCCGCCGCGTCGTCGTCGTACGGGCGATCACCGCGGCGGCCGACCCCGCGGCGGCCGCGGCGGAGTTCGCGAAGCGGCTGCGCCAGGCGTAGCGGCTACGCGGGGCGTAGCTGCCGCGTCAGGGGTGGCGCGGGCCGGCGGCCAGGGGTGTTCAATGCTCCGCGGGCTGTTCCACCCGGCCCGCCCTGACGTGCCGCGTCTCACTACAGGTCCGTCCGCGTCTCAGCCAGTGGTCATCCGGCCATGATCGCGGCCGCTTTGTGGCCCTTGTTGTCCAAGGAGTGGACAACAAGCCGACAATTCGGGCAAATGTCCGGCGTCCGGTTGGGGGACCGGGGGCCCCTGGCTAACCTGCGAGTATGGCCCTCGGCACCGCATCCATCAGGTCGGACCACGCTCGTACCGTGCGCGAGATGCTCGCGACCGGCAAGACGACGTATTCATTCGAGTTCTACGCTCCCAAGACCCCGAAGGGCGAGCGGAACCTGTGGAACGCGCTGCGCCGGGTCGAGGCCGTCGGGCCCGACTTCGTCTCCGTGACCTATGGCGCGGGCGGTTCCACCCGCGCGGGCACGGTCAAGGCGACCGAGGCGATCGCCTCGGACACCACGCTCACCCCGATCGCCCACCTCACCGCGGTCGACCATTCGGTGGCCGACCTGCGCAACATCATCGGGCAGTACGCCGACGCGGGGATCCGCAACATGCTGGCACTGCGCGGCGACCCGCCCGGCGACCCGCTGGGCGACTGGGTGCGGCACCCGCAGGGCCTCGCCTACGCCGCCGAACTCGTCGAACTGATCAAGGCGTCCGGAGATTTCTGCGTGGGCGTCGCGGCCTTCCCGGCGATGCATCCGCGCTCCGCCGACTCGGAGACCGACGTCCGTCACTTCATCGACAAGTGCCGTGCCGGCGCGGACTACGCGATCACGCAGATGTTCTTCGAACCCGAGGACTACCTGCGGTTGCGCGACCGCGTCTCGGCCGCCGGCTGCGACACCCCGATCATCCCGGAGATCATGCCGATCGCGAGCGTGCGGACGCTGGAGCGGATCCCGTCCCTCACCAACGCTTCCTTCCCGGACGCCCTGAAAGAGCGGATCCTCACAGCAAAGGACGATCCGGCGGCTGTACGCTCCATTGGCATCGAGTTCGCCACGGAGTTCTGCGCACGGCTGCTGGCCGAGGGAGTGCCCGGACTGCACTTCATCACGCTCAACAACTCCACGGCGACGCTGGAAATCCACGAAAACCTGGGCCTGCACCACCCACCGCAGGCCTAGACCGGCCGTACCGGCATACGTCACACTGCGTAGGCGGCCACTGGGAGAGGGGCGTACATGGGCTGGACGGTCCTCTACATCGCGTTCGGCGTCGTCGCGCTGTGGCTGCTGGGCGAAGTGCTGCTCCAGTACAAGGCGCGACTGCGCTGGCGGCTGCTCGCGTTCGTCGGCTTCCTCGGCGTCGTGGTCGGGGTGCTGATCCCGTCCGTCATCGTCATCGGTCTGGGCGCGGCTGCGTTCGCGGTCGGCCAGACCTACGTCACGCTGTCGTTCCGCCGCGGCTTCTCGGCCGGCTGGGCGGTCTCCGCGCCGGCCCTCGGCCCGCTGGCCGCCGCCAAGCGCCGCCGCGGCGAGCCGGACCGCCAGGAGCCGACCCTGGAGGTCTCCGACCTGGAGGCGTCCGAGGCCGGTTTCGCGGGCGGCAACGCCGACTACGGCCAGGACAGCGTCGGTTACGGTCACGACGACTACGACCGCGACGACGTCTTCACCCCCTCGCGCCCGGACCGGCCCGCCGCCGCGGAGACGACCTCCGTCTACGAGCCGCAGCCCCTCCCGGACGACACCGGCTCGTACGGCATATACAGCGACCCCTCCTACGCCGCCGCCGACCAGAACTACGCGGCCGCCGGCCAGCCCCAGGACCAGTACGCCACGGCCGACCAAAGCTACGGATACGACGGCGGCTACTCCGGCTACGACCAGCAGCAGTACGGCTACGACGCCACCGGCCAGCAGCAGTACGCCGCCTACTCGGACCCCTACATCGGCACCCAGACCTACGGCGGCACCTCCTACGACGCCTACGGCCAGCAGCAGTACGCCCAGCAGGGCTACACCCAGGACCAGTACGCCACCGGCACCTACGGCGAGACCCCGCCCGGCGGCGTCTGGGTCCCGCAGCAGCGCACCGATGAGGCGTACGGCGGCGAACTCCCGCCGGAGCAGCAGTACCCCTACCAGGGCGACGGCCAGCAGGAGCAGGGCCAGGGGAACGGGTACGACGAGCAGTACCGTTTCTGACGTGCCGCCCGCGCGAGACGCTCTGAACGCGACGGCCTGAACGCGACGCCCTACGCGGGGATCACTGCGAGCCCCGGAACTCCGGCCCCTCCACGATCAGCCCGGCCACCAGCGCGCCCGACATGCCGGCATGGGGGAGGCCGCCGCCGGGGTGGGACCAGCCGCCCACGGTGAACAGGCCCGATACGCGTGTGCGGTTGGACGGACGCAGGAAATTCCCCTCCGCCGCGGCCAGCGCCGGTGCGGGCACCCCGCCGCCCTCGGCCCCCGTCTCC
The DNA here is from genome assembly GCF_042800355.1 of Streptomyces sp. NPDC057623. NCBI lineage: Bacteria > Bacillati > Actinomycetota > Actinomycetes > Kitasatosporales > Streptomycetaceae > Streptomyces > Streptomyces sp. NPDC057623. The sequence goes on along the minus strand of NZ_JBHVGZ010000109.1, from coordinate 9,620 downwards.
TGCCCGGTGTGCACCGGCGTACGGACCTCCCGCCACAGAAGGCGCTCCCGCAGGCCGGGCAGGGCCCGCCCGGCGGCGGTGACCATGCTGTCCGCGAACGCGTCGGCGGCACCGGCCACGGTCCAGTCGTACAGCGTCTGTGACGGCACCGTGGCCGTGAGCACCACGGACTCGTGGGCGTCGTCGGGGCGCAGGGCCGGGTCGTCCGGGCGGTCGATCCGGACCGTCGGGTGCGCGGGGGGCTCGCCCAGTCCGAAGGCGTCCAGCTCGGCCTGGCGATCCGGGGTGTGCACCACCGTGCGGTGCGCGGCACCCGCCTCACGCGCGCCGCGCAGCGCCAGGCAGACCACGACCCGGCCGCAGGACATGCCCTCGGGGCGCGGCTCGACCTCCTGCGCCTCGTACAGCTCACGCCCGCGCGCCAGGTCGCTCAGGCGCCGCGGTCCGGTGCCGACGACCATGTCCGCCTCCGCCACCGACACTCCCGCGGAGCCGTGACCCCGGGCGGTGTCACCGGCCAGCTCCAGCCCCGCGACCCGGCCGTCCTTCTCCAGGACCCCGACGACCTCCGTACCGAAGTTGAACTCGACCTTCCGGGCCAGGCACCGCTCGTACACCGCCCGCGCCAACTCCCGTATGCCGCCCCGCACATACCAGGTCCCGAAGGCGTGCTCCAGATACGGCAGCACCGCCGCGCTCGCCGGGGTCACGCGAGGGTCCAGGCCGTAGGCGAGAGCGTGGCTCTCCAGCAGGGCGATCAGCCGGGGGTCGCGCAGTTCCCAGGCGCCGACCTCGGCGAGGGTGCCGGCCCTGCGGGTGCGCAGGAGTCGCTTGTGGGGGACCGCCGGATAGGGCTCGCGCTCGGCCAGCACCTCCCAGTTCGGCCACAGGGGTTCCTCGAGCAGCGGTCTGCGCGTCCGGTCCCACGCCTCGCGGGCGCGGACCAGGAAGTCGCCCCAGCGGTCGCCGGTTCCGGCGCCCAGCGCCTCGTCGAGGGCGGCCACCACACCCGCGCGCGAGGCGTTCGGCAGGGAGAGCTCGGTGCCGTCCGCGAAGACGTGCCGCGCGGAGGGATCGACCTGGACCAGGTCGACGCACGCCTCCAACGGCTCCTTGCCGGTCTTGATGAACAGGTCGCGGTACACGGCCGGGAGCGGGAGCAGCCCGGGGCCCGTGTCGAACCCGAAGCCGTCGTGTTCGAAGCGGCGCACCGCTCCGCCGTACGTCTCCGTACGCTCGTACACCGCCACCCGGTGGCCCGCGACGGCCAGCCGGGCAGCGGCCGCCATCGCGCCCATCCCGGCGCCGATCACCGCAATCCGTGCCATGCGTGGGACTTTATCGGCCGCCACTGACAGTGGTGCGCTGACCTGGGTCCGGGAGCTGGATCCTGTCGTCGGGCGGAGCTCAGCCGGGCCGCTGCCCCACCGCCTGCGCGAGCCGCTTCTCCTCCCGGCGCTCGGCCCTGCGGCGCAGGAAGCGACGGATCCGCGAGACCAGGAAGAGCAGCAGCAACAGCCCGGCGAGCAGCAGCACGCCCGCGATGACCGCCGCGGCGACGGGGTAGAAGATCGCGAGGGTGATGAGGGCGCCGACGCCCAGATCCTCGGCGAGGCTCACCACGATGTTGCTGAACGGCTCCGGCGAGGTGTTGACCGCCATCCGCGTCCCGGCCTTGACCAGATGGCTCACCAGCGCCGTGGAACCGCCGACCGCGCCCGCCGCCAGCTCGGGCAGCGACCCGCTCTGGCCGGCGAGCAGCGCCGCGACGACCGCGCCCGCCACCGGCCGGATCACGGTGTGCACCGAGTCCCAGGCCGAGTCCACGTACGGGATCTTGTCGGCTACGGCCTCGCAGAGGAACAGCGCGCCGGCCGCGATCAGTACGTCGGGTCGTTGCAGCGCTTCGGGCACCTCGTCGCTCAGCCCTGTCGCGCCGAAGACGCCGAGCAGCAGGACCACGGCGTAGGAGTTGATGCCGCTGGCCCAGGCGCTGGTGAAGATCAAGGGAAGTATGGACACGGACGTGATCGTAACCAGTCGGCAACGGGGGGTCCTGGGGATGAGTGCGCAGACCTGAGTACGCGTACCTAGCCGGTGAGATGAGTACGCGCGCGGATGGGGCGCCACCTGCGTGGACGAGAGAGTTGAGGCACGGAGAAGGGGATCGGCTCCGGCACCGGCGACACGGGGCGCCGGAACGGAGCGACCCCGGATCCGCTCCTTCCGCCGACCAGGCGTCGGCGGGAGCGAGACCGGGGGACCCGGGGGAACGACCGAACGGGGGTCCGACGGGGGATACGGGGGGAATCGGGGGAGCACGGGGGAACGGGGGAGCACGGAAGGCGCCGGTTCGAGAGTGGCCCGCGGGGGACGCGGCCACTTTCGGACCGGCGCTTTCGTGTGCGCGCGAGGCGCCGGTGTGTCTCGCGGCGCCGTCGCTTCAGTGGCGCCCGCTCACCCGGCCCTGCAACAGCCGGGACAACGCGGCGTGCACGTCGTCCAGGGAGCGCTCCGCCTGGAACGACTTCCAGTCCAGCGCGGCCACCAGGACCATGCCGACCAGCGCGGAGGCGGTCAGTCCGATGTCGATCTCCTCGCTGAACTCGCCGTTCTCCACGCCCGCGCGCAGCACGCCCTCGACGACCGCCACGGCCTGCTGCCGGACCACCATCAGCGTGGACTGCCAGGCCCGGTTCGTGCGCCACAGTTCGGCGACGTAGAGCTGGGTGAAGGACGGGTAGCGGTCGATGAAGACCAGCCCCGCGCGGATCATCGCGTCCAGGGCGTCCACCTTGGTGCCGCCGTCCCGGGCGGTCTTCTCGGCCGCCTCCCGGAGGGACGCGGTGAGGAGTTCGACTCCGTGGCGCAGCAGCTCCTCGAAGAGGACCGACTTGCTCGCGAAGTTGTAGTAGACCGTGCCCTTCGCCACCCCGGCCCGCTCGGCGATCTCGTCAACGGTGGTGGCGGAGAAGCCCTGTTCGGCGATGAGCGTGACGGCCGCCTCGTAGAGCTTCTGCCGGGTGGCCTCACGGCGCGTGCTGCCGCCCGACGCGGCGTTGCTGCTTTCCATGGCCCTGATTGTCCCGCGCGCGCTCACAGGGTCAGCTCCGGGTGCAGCCGGTCGAGTGTCCACACCTGCCGGCGACGGGCCGACAGCGCGGTCAGCGCGAGTGCGCCCGCGGTGAAGGCGGCGAGCACCACGCACGCGTGCCACACCGGTCCGAGACCGCCCCCCGTGATGAGCCTCCTGAGCGCCTCCACGACGTAGCTCATCGGCAGGAAGGGGTGGAGCGTGTTGAAGAAGCCCGGGCTGGTCTGCACGGGGTACGTGCCGCCCGCGGACGTCAACTGAAGCATCAGGACGGCGAGGACGAGGATCCGGCCCGCCGCACCGAAGCGCGCGTTCAGCCACTGCACGATCGCCGCGAAGCACGCCGTCACCAGGAACAGGAAGCCCACCGTCCCGGCCGCCCGCACCATCTGCAACCCGATCGCCCAGTGCAGCACCGAGATCAGGGCCAGGGTCTGGAGCACCCCGATCGCCACCACGGGCAGCCAGCCGGCCAGCGCGATCCGCCAGGCCGAGGCACCCGCGGCGAGCGCGCGCCGGTTCATCGGCGCGATCAGCATGTACGCCACCATCGCGCCCACCCACAGGGACAGCGGGATGAAGTACGGGGCGAACCCGGTGCCGTAGTTGGGCGCCTTGTGCATGTCCCGGGAGACGAGCTGGACCGGGTCGGCCATGACCTCGGTGCGCTGGTCGCGGGCCTTCTTGTCGTAGTCGGGGATCTGCTCGGCGCCGTCGTGCAGCCCGTTCGAGAGCTTCCCGGAGCCGTCGACGAGCTTGTAGATGCCGCCGTTGAGGTCGACCGCGCCGGTCTTGAGCTCGCCCACACCGCTGTCCAGGTCCGCGGCGCCGGTCCTGGCCGTGCCCAGGCCAAAGTGCAGCTTCTTGGCGCCCGCGGCGACCTTCGCGGCACCCTGGTTCAGCTTGTTGATCCTGGTGACGGCGTCGTCGAGGTCCTCGGAGAGGCGGGGCGCGCGGTCGGCGAGCGCCTGGGACTGCTTCTGGAGGGTGGCGAGGTTCTTGTCGAGCTTCTTCAGATCGCCGTCGTGGTCGGCGATCAGCGTGTTGAGATCGTCGGCGATCGTCGCCACGTCCGCTGCCGAGCTCTTGGCCTTCTTCAGGTCGCCGCAGGCCGGGTCGGGCAGGACGGCGTCCTCGCAGCGCGTCCTGTAGACGGCGTCCAGCACGTCGGAAGCCGCATGCGCGCCCTTGGCAGCGCCCGGAGCGTGCTCCGCCAGGTCGCCGAGGTTGTTGCGGATCGCCCCCGAGGTGTCGGCGACCAGCCGGGCGGTGTCCGCGATGGTCTTCTCGTTGTCCTGGAAGAACGGGCCGATCTTCTTGTCGACTCCGTTGACCTTGTCGGCGAGGGTCTGCGTCCCCTCGGCGACCTGCTGGGAGCCGCTCTCCAGGGTGCCCGCGCCCCTGTTGAGCTTCTTCAGGCCCGTCGACAGCCTGCCGCTGCCCTTCTTGGCCTCCTTCAGCCCGTCGGCGAGGTCCTTGGAGCCCTTCTCCGCCTTCCCGATGCCGCCTTCGAGCCGGTCGGCGCCGTTCGCGGCCTTGACCGTCGCGCCGTGGATGCCGGAGAACGAGACGAAGATGCGGTCCAGGAACGAGCGCGACGCCTTCGTGGACGCGGCCTCACGCACCTCGCTGAACACCGTGCGTGAGATCTGCCCGACGATGTAGTTGTTCGCGTCGTTCGTACGGACCTGGAGGGCGCCCGTCTCCGGCGAGGCGCCCGAGCTGGAGGCGATCCGCTCACTGAAGTCGGCCGGCATGGTCAGCGACAGGTAGTAGTCGCCGTTCTCGACGCCCTTCTCGGCCTCGGCGGCACTCACCTCCCGCCAGTCGAAGACGTCGCTCTCGCGCAGCCCTTCGGTGATCTCGTCGCCGGCGGCGAGCTTCCTGTCGCCGACGGTCGCCCCCTTGTCGTCGTTCACGAGGGCCACGGGGATGCGGTCGAGACGGCCGTACGGGTCCCAGAACGACCACAGGTACAGGGCGCCGTACAGCAGGGGCAGCACCAGCAGCGCGACCAGGGCGGCACGCGGCAGCTTCCCCCGGCCGAAGCGCCGGAGCTCAAGCGCGGCCAGCCTCGGCGAGCGCATCGGCGGCCTCCTTTCCGTCGGTTTCCGGGGATGCCGGGGAGTCCTGGGAAGCGGATGCCGTGTCGGCCTCCTGGACGGTGGACACCTTGACGGCGCCGTCCGGAGCCTCGCTGCACACCGCCAGGACCGTGGTTCCGGCCTCGGCGATCGACGCCAACAGCGCCCAGACCTCGGCCCGTTCGGCGTCCGAGAGCTTGAGGTCGGTGTCGTCGACGCCGAGCACGCGCGGGCTCCCGATCAGGGCCAGCGCGATGGACAGCCGCAGCGCCTCCAGCCGCTCCAGATCCCGTACTGCCGTACGGGAGCCCTTGGGCAGGGACTCCCGGTCCAGGCCCGCCGTCGTCAGCGCGGCGTCGATCCGCCGCCGTTCCTCGTTCCCCCGCTCGCCCCGCGGACGCAGCAGCCCGCGCACCGAGTCGCCGAACCGCCGTTGCAGCAACGCCCGTTCGCGCAGGTGCTCGGCGACGGTCAGGGCCGGGTCCAGGTCGGTCACACCCGGGACGTGGGCCAGGGCGCTGATACGCCGGACCGCCGCCATGCGCCTGGGCAGGCCGGCGTCGCCCACCACGGCGGAGCCCTCCGTGGGCTTCATGCGCCCCGTGAGCGCGAGCAGCAGGCAGGTGCGGCCGGTGCCGGACGGCCCCTCGATCGTGATCAGTGAGCCTGCCTCCGCCTCGAAGGAGATCCCGCGGAACGCCCATCCGCGGGGCCCTTCGAGCCCGAGGCCGTGGGCCGTGACGCCGGCTGCGGCCACGGTTCCCCCCATCCCTGCCCCCTCTTCGTTTTGAACTGACTGGTCAGTGCAAAAACTAGCCCGAACTCGCGATCGATGCAAAAGCCCAGGTCAGAACGGATTGTCAGTGCCATACCCCACGATGGGCACATACGGCATCCCGTATCGGGCGTGCCGTCACACAGACGACAGGAGGTTCGTCATGGCCACCTCTCACGCAGCAGCCGCCCGTCGGCGCGGCGCCACCGGCCCTGCCCCCTCACTGACCGGCCCGGCGAGCGATGTGCACCCCGTGCTCCGCCGGGCCACGGCCCCGCCCGCCGCCCTCGACCTGCTCGCCCAGGCCCGCGCCGGACTGGACGAGGCCGCCGTTCTGGAAACGCCGAACGAGCGCTATGCCACGGCCCACCTCTCCGCCCTGCGCATCGCGGCCGCCGTACTCGCCGCCCGCGGGCGCCCCGAACCCACGCCCAGGCGGCGCGCCCGCATCAGGAGCGCGTGGGAAGTGCTTCCCGAGATAGCGCCCGAACTCACCGAGTGGAGCGCGCTGTTCGCCTCCGGCGCCCGGCGCCGCGCCCGGGCGGAGGCGGGCATCCAGGGCGCGGCCGGCCGCCGGGACGCCGACGACCTGATACGCGACGTGGCGATGTTCCTGCGCCTCGTCGAGCGGATGCTGGTGCTCCAGCCGGTCCTGCCGCAGCCGCGACCGGACGCGGGCTGACGGTGCGTCGGGGGCCTGTCGGGCGGGCCCTGGTGGACGCCGAGTCCGCCCGTCGGGGTCCGTCCGGCGAGACGGACGGCGTCGCGCGGCACCGTGGTGGCCGGGTGAGGTGTCCTAGGCAATAGGGTGGAAGACGCCTGAAGCCTTCCCACCCCGTGACCAGGGCCGGGAAGGCAGCCCGTTCGCTCCGCCGTGCAAGTGGCGGTGCCGCGCCGAGGAGTCAACTGCCGTGTCGGACCCGATGCGCCCCCGCGCCGCACTCCGTACCGCCGTGGTATGGGAAGTCCTCCAGGACGCCCTGGACCGCCGGGTCAAGGCCACGGGTCGCCAGGCGCTCGACGTCCTCGACACCGGGGGCGGCAGCGGCAACTTCGCGGTGCCCCTGGCCCGCCTCGGCCACCGTGTCACCGTCGTCGACCCCAGCCCGAACGCGCTCTTCGCCCTGGAGCGGCGCACCGCCGAGGCCGAGGTCGCCGACCGGGTCCGGGGCGTCCAGGGCGACGCCCACGGCCTCTTCGACGTGGTCGAGCGCGGCGGGTACGACGTCGTGCTCTGCCACGGCGTCCTGGAGTACGTCGACGACCCCGCCGAAGGCGTCCGCAACGCGGTGGCCGCCCTGCGCGCGGAGGGCGTCCTCAGCCTGCTCGCCGCGGGTCTGGGCGGAGCGGTGCTGGCGCGGGCCCTCGCCGGTCACTTCAAGGAGGCCAAGCAGGCCCTGGAGGACCCGGATGGCCGCTGGGGCCAGGGCGACCCGGTGCCGCGCCGGTTCACCGCCGAGCAGCTCACCGGACTGGTCGAGGGCGCCGGCCTCAGGGTCGGCGCCGTGCACGGCGTACGGGTCTTCGCCGACCTGGTGCCCGGGGTGCTGGTGGACACCGAGCCCGGCGCCCTGGAGGCGCTGCTGAAGCTGGAGGAGGCGGCCGCCGAGCTGTCCGCCTTCCACTCGGTGGCCACGCAGCTTCACGTACTCGGCGAGACGGGGGAGACCTCCGGGGCCTGAGCCGCCCGCCGGGCTCTGCGTGAGCGGACCTCGGGGGCGCGCCGTTGATCAGGGACTTGGCTGCACATGGAGTACGCCACAGGCCACCCGATCGCGCGCTCAGCGCCGTATGATCGAGGGAGACCGTTCCGGCATGACGGGTCGGCCGCTGGGGAATGCAGATCTCAGCGAGCCGGGACGTCCATGGCGGAGCCCGGTTGGCCAATTGGCGTAGAGGGGCGGGTTTCACGGGGGCGATTCCCTGCCTATCCTGAAGGGACCCCCCGGGTCGCCCCGGCGACTGCACGATGAGGAGGACTCCGTGCCGCTCTCGGAGCACGAGCAGCGAATGCTCGAGCAGATGGAGCGAGCGCTGTACGCCGAAGATCCCAAGTTCGCGACAGCGCTTGAGGGAAGCGGGCTGCGTACGTACACCCGGCGACGGGTCTACCAGGCGGTCGCGGGCTTCCTCGTAGGTATCGCGCTCCTCATGGCGGGAATGGTCGCCAAGCAGGTCTGGCTCAGCGTGGTGGGCTTCCTCGTCATGCTGGGCTGTGCGGTACTCGCCGTGACCGGCTGGCGCAAGGCCCCCAAGCCGGGCGAACAGCCCGCCGGCGGCCAGCAGGCCGGCCGCCAGCCACGCCAGAAGCGCTCCATGATGGACCGCATCGAACAGCGCTGGCAGCGCCGCCGTGACGAACAGGGCGGCCATTAGCTCGACGAGCAGCTCCCATACAGACGCAGGGGGTGACCACCGGTGGGTGGCCACCCCCTGACGTATGCCTGCGGCCGGCCGGCCGCGCCGTGGTGGTCCCTGGGAAGCCGTGGACTCGGACAGCCGGGACGTCGGGTGGGGCCACCAGGGTGAGCCGGGCCGTATGGCCCGGCTCCTCCGCACAGCCCGCGGTCAGCCCCGCTGACCGGGAGTGGACGGCCTGCGCAGCGTCGGTCGGGCCGAGGCGGCGCGCTGCTTGAGGGTGATCCACCAGTCCGAGAGCGCCCAGGCGACCCGAGCGCTGGACCGTGGGGCCAGTAGCGCACGCAGCTCGGTCGTCCAGCCGGCCTTGGACCGGAGGTCGGACAGGACGCCGCGGACATCCTCCGCGAGGCCGGCCGCCGGACGTGGGCTCGGAGCGTAGAGGACCTGTTCCACCGCGTCGGCCACCCGGTGTACCGAGGTCGCGGCCGACGGGCCGAGGCCGCCCAGCCGGACGATGCGCGCGGCGGCCTTGCGGGGGGTCTGGGAGTCGTCCGGCGAAATGCCGAAGTCCCATGCCGTGTCCGTCAGTTCCTGCCACACCGCCAGGGTGTGGAGCGACACGTCGGCCTCCGTGCGGCCGTGCCCTCCCAGCCGTACCGCTCTGGTCCGCAGCCGCCACAGCATCGGCGCCAACGGGATCAGCAGAGCCCCGGCCACACCGAGTACCCAGGCCAGGACGACGTACCACTTCGGGCCCTCGTCATCCGTGGCCGGCGCGAGCGCCGGGGACTCGCTCGCGCACAGCTGCGGGTTGCGCCCCGCGCAGCTCTCGCTGGTGGAGGGCGACGCGGACGGTCCCGTGCTGGCCGACTGCGTGGGTCGCGCCACGTCCGGGAGTGTGGAGCCCGGCGTGTCCGACTGGGTGTACGACGGCACCGAGCCACGGGTCGGCGTCGGCTCGAAGCGGGTCCAGCCCACGCCCTCGAAGTACAGTTCCGGCCAGGCGTGGGCGTCCCTCAGGCCGACCGAGACCGAGCTGTCCCCCTGCGGCGTACCGGGCGCGAAGCCGACCGCGACCCGTGCCGGTATGCCCAGTGAGCGGGCCATCGCCGCCATCGCGAAGGAGAAGTGGACGCAGAAGCCCTGCTTGTCCTTCAAGAAGCGGGCGATCGCCTGCCGGCCGCTGCCGACCTTGACGTTCGTGTCGTACTGGAAGCCGCCCGTGACGGCGAAGTACTCCTGGAGCTTGACGGCCTGCTCGTAGTGGCTGTTCGCACCCTCGGTGACCTCACGCGCGGTGCGGGCG
>NZ_JBHVGZ010000108.1:0-24100 GCF_042800355.1 Streptomyces sp. NPDC057623 | reverse complement strand
GCTGATGATCGCTGCACGAGTCGCGTTCCCCACCACACAACCATGATCAACGATCAAGGACGCGACGTCTCACCGCTTACCGTGCACGAGCTCGTAAAGCGTGTTGCAGAAGGTCGTGATTTTGCAGGTCAGGGCCCGATCACGGCTGTTGTGATCACGCGGCCAGAGCGAGGTTGTGCATGTGGGCGACGGCTTGGACCGCGTGGTGGAGGCCGTCGCCGTGCTGTCGGCAGTCTCGGAGGATCTTGTAGTTCTTCAGCCGGCCGATCGCATGCTCGACCCGCGCACGGACCCGGCGATGCTCCGCGTTGTCGGCTTCCTCACCGGCCATCAGGGGTCGGCCGGGTCGTTTGCGGTGCGGGACGATGAGGCCGGTGTTGATGTAGGCGCCGTCGCCGAGCACGGTGATGCCCTGGCACTGGTCCGGCAGACCTGAGTTGCGCCACACGTGGGCATCGGCTTTGTTGCCCGGGGCCGGGCGGGCGGTGGCCACGACCAGGCGTGTGTCGGCGTCGATGATGACCTGCACGTTCGCGGAGAACCGGTAGTTGCGGCTCGAGGCACCGACCTTGCGGTCGCGGACCGGGACAAGCGTGCCGTCCACGATCCACAGCCGGTCCGCGGCATCGGCGGGGCGTGAGGCCGGCTCGAGCGCGAGGAGGGGCCGGAGCCGTTGGATCACCCTGCACACGGTGGCCGGCGAGACCCCGAACAGTGGCGCGAGCTGCCGCATCGTGAGGTTCGTGCGGTAGTAGACCGCTACCACCAGCACCCGGTCGGCAAGCGGCAGACACCACGGCCGTCCGATCCGCGGCCCATCGCCACCCCGCTCCCGCACCACCTTCAACAACCGCTCGAACTGCCTCATCCGCAGCCCCGTAAACGTCTCCACCCACAACGGATCAGCCCTCAACACCCCACGCATACAAGGGAAATGCCCAGATCACGGCCTTCTGCAACGCGCTTTAGGGGGCGCTGTCGTGCGCGGCGGTCAACAGTGACCCCCAGTCGGGGAGCTTGACCACACCCCTGCCCAGCGACGCCCCCAGTTCCGCCTCCGCCCGCTCGATGGCGCACCAACCCGTCCACTCGACCGGCTCGATCCCCTCGGCGCGCAGCGCCGCGAGCGGGTCGGCGCACCGTTCCTCGCGGACGAGTACGGAGGCGTCCTCCAGCAGCGAGGTCACCGTCTCCTTGGCGTCGGAGCGGTTGGTGCCGATGACGCCCGTCGGGCCCCGCTTGATCCAGCCGGCCACGTATTCGCCCGGCGCGACCAGGCCCTCGCGCAGGACGCGTCCGGCGAGGTGCGGCACCGTGGCGGTCGCCGGGTCGAACGGGAGTCCCTCCAGCGGCACTCCGCGATAGCCCACCGAACGCAGCACCAACTGGGCCCCGACGTCCTCGTACCGGCCCGTGCCCGTCACCCCGCCCTGTCCGTCGGGCGCCGTCCGTTCGCAGCGCACCGCGCCCACGCGCCCCGCGTCGGCGAGGAGTTCGACGGGGCGCAGGAAGAAGCGCAGCCGGATGCGGTGGCCGGCGTTCAGCGGCGGGGCCTCGGCCCAGCCGCGCAGCACCTCGATGTTGCGGCGCTGCGGGGCGGGCAGCCCGGTGGGGTCGGCGTACGCCGGATCCAGCGCCAGCTCCGCGGGATCCACGGTCACCTCGGTGTCCGGCAGGGTGCCCAGCTCCCGCAGCTCCTTGGTGGTGAAACGGGCCTGCGACGGGCCGCGCCGCCCGACCATGCTGACGTCGCGCACCCGGCTCGCGGCGAGGGCGGTGAGCGCCCGCTGCGGCATGTCGGTGGGGGTCAGCTCGGCCGTGGCCCGGGCCAGCATCCGTGTGACGTCGACCGCGACGTTTCCGACGCCGATGACGACCGCCGACCGCGCGCCGAGCACGAATCCGTCGTCGGCGGCGTCCGGATGGGCGCTGTACCAGGACACGAACTCGGTCGCCGACCAGCTGCCGGGCAGGTCCTCGCCGGGAATCCCGAGGTGCCGGTCGGTGGCCGCGCCGACGCAGTACACGACGGCGTGGTACAGCGCCGGCAGCCGGGTGGCCGGCACCCCGCCCGGGCCGATCTGGACGCCGCCGAGGAACCGTACCCGCTCGTGCTCCAGGACGGCCCGCAGATTGTTCTGGAGGGACTTGATCTTCTCGTGGTCCGGCGCCACCCCGTACCGCACCAGTCCGTACGGGCACGGCAGCCGGTCCAGGACGTCGACGACCACGTCGGGGTCCTGCTGTACGAGGCTCTGGGCGGTGTAGCACCCGCTCGGTCCGGAGCCGACGACGGCGACACGCAGCACGGCGGAACTCCTTGTCCGGAGATCTTCAGGAGTCGCTCCCGAGTCCAGCATCGCACCGCTGCCGCTCCGCTGACAGGGTGCAGTGCGTCGTACGGGACGCGTTTCGTTCGTATGGAATGTGATCATGCGGTTACGTTGCGTGTGTGCTGGAAGCATCCTTTCTTAATCTTTCCGATCGCCTCGCGACGGACGGCGCCGTGTCCGTGTGGCCCGCGTGGGAAGTGCGGGACGGCACCGGAGCCACGGCGTGGTTCGGGGTCCGGCTGGAGTTCGGCGACGGCGCCCATGTCGACGCGGTCGCCGTGGTGTCCGAGGGGTGCGTCTCCATCGAGGACGTACGCGCCGAGCCGGCGCTCTCCCTGGACGACCTGGCGGCGCTCGCCGACTGGATCGAGGATCCGCTGTCGCAGGCGTGCGGGATCGGGGTCGCACCCGACGGCCCCGGGCCGGACGGCGCCGATCCGGACGACACCGGACCCGACGGCGCCGACGCCGGGTCGTGCCTGGCCGGGTCGGGCTGGCCGCGGGGCGTCGAGGGGCAGTGGCTGGTGGCGCAGAAGTACCGCGCGGCTCAGGAGCAGGGCACCGACCCCGTCCTCGCGGTGATGACCGCCACGGGGTACGGCCGCCGGAAGTCGCTCAGGCTGATCGGCCAGGCCCGCGACGCCGGCTTCCTGACGCGGCGGCGGGCCCGTCACTGAGCGGGGCCCCGGTTGCGCAACGCCCCGGCCGGGTCCGTCGGCGCTCCGGGGCCGCCGGAGGAGGCGCTCGCGCCGACCCGTGCGCTGTGGGTGCGGAAGGAGACCGACTTCGTCACCGCCTGGAGGAGGTTCGCGCAGGCCAGCGCCGCCCACAGGGCGGTGAGCCCGCCGGCCTCGGCCACCGGGACGGCCACCGCCGCGAGGGCGCCGAACCACACGGCGGTCGACACGAGGCTCGGCGTGGTGCGCTTGAGGCCGATGAGGGCGAACCCGGCCACCGCCTGAAGGGCGTCGGTGACCACCACCAGCAGGACCAGGGGAAGCTGGCCCACCACCTGAGGGCGCAGGGCCGCGTCCGAGGTGAACAGCGGCACGACCGAGTGCCGCAGGAGCAGCAGAGCGGCACCGAGCACGGCGACCGCGCCCAGTGTCAGACCGACGCCCGCCCGCAGGCTTCGCCGTAGGCCCGCCACATCACCGGCGCTCGCGTAGCCGGCGGTCAGCGGAACCATGGCCTGACCGACCGCAACCGCCACGGCGAACATGACGTTCACCAGTGACTCGGAGACGCTGTGGACGGCCGCGCTGTCCGTGCCGACCCGGGCGGCGGCGAACGTCAGCACGCCCAGCACCGCGAACTTGATCAACACCGTCCCCGCCAGCGGGATGCCCACCGCCGCCAGCCGCAGCATCTCGCGCGGATCGGGCCTGCCGGGATGGAGCGGGCGACCGGCCAGAACGGTGCGACGGCGCAGGGTGCTCCGGTTGACCCACGCGCCGACCAGGGCGGCGGCGAGCATGGCGACGCCCGCCCCGGTCAGGCCGTACCCGGGGAGGGGGCCGGGTGCGCCGACCAGCAGGACCGACAGCGTGACGGACGTGGCGGTGCTCAGCAGGCCGGCCCGCATCACCTGGGCGCTGTGGCCCAGGGCCACCAGGACGGAGGTCGCCGACTGGCCGAGGGCGACGAGCAGCACGGTCGCCGCCAACAGCCAGGGAAGGACGCCCAGTTGGCCCAGTACGGCAGCGGGCACCCCCACCGCACCGCCGATCAGCGGTACCGAGGCGACGGCCGCCGCGCACACCCCGCCCACGACCGACGCCAGCCACATGGCGTTCCGCACGATCGGCAGCAGCGCGTCCGGCGCGCTCTTGCAGGGCACGACGAACGGCATGACCCCGCGCAACGCGCCCGCGACGGTCGCGGTGGCCGGAGCGAACACGGCGACGGTCACGGCGAAGGCCGCGAGCGAGGCGGTGTCGTGCCGTCCGAGGAGCGCCGTGTCGACGAGTGCGCCCGCCGAGGCGGCCAGGGTGCTGAGACAGAGCGGCAGTGCCGCCCTCGCGATGACGGAAAGGGCGTTGCCACCACTCGCGTTCGGAAAACGCGCGGTCAGAGCATGTCCCGCATCCGCGTGATCTCGCCCGTCTGCTGGGCGACCACCTCGTCGGCCATCTCCTCGATCCGGATGTTGTTGCCCTGCCCCTTCACGTCGGTGGCCATGGTGATCGCCCCGTTGTGATGGGTGATCATCAGGGTGAGGAACAGCTGGTCGAAGGCCTTTCCGCGCGCGGCGCCCAGCTTCTTCAGCTGGGCTTCGGTCGCCATGCCGGGCATCGAGGCGTGCTCGTGGCCGTCGGTCTTCCCGGACTTGCCGTTGTTCTTCAGCCAGCCCTTCATGGCGGTGATCTCCGGGCCCTGCGACGCGGCGATCCGTTCGGCGAGTTTCCTGACCCTCGTCGACTCGGCGCGGTCCGGGGCGAGTTCGGTCATCGTCAGAGCCTGGGTGTGGTGCTCGATCATCATCCGCGCGTAGGCGACGTCCGCGGAGTTGGGGGAGTCGTCCTCGGCGCGCTGCCGTGCGGCCTCCTCGGCGGACAGCATCCGGTTCGACTCGCCGGGCTTGCCGGGCGCGATTACCGAAGGCCCGCCCTGCGCGGCGGAGTCGGGATCGGATCCGGAGTCGCAGCCGCCGAGCACGAGCGCGGTCAGGGCGGCCAGTGCGGCCGTAGCGAAGCGCGCCCGGCGGTATGGCGCGTTCGTTACATGTTCATCACCCGCTCTTGAAATGTGCATGGTGAAGACCATACTCGGGCGTGCGTGGACCGCTCCAGTGCGAACAGCACCAGGGAGGAAAAACAGTGATCCTGTTCAGAAATCCCCGAACGCGGCGCAGACGCCTGGGAGTTGCGGCTGCCGCCGCCGGGCTCCTCGCCGCACTGCTCACCGCGCAGCCGGCCGTCGCGACCCCCGACCCGGGGGACGGCCCCGTCGCGGAGCAGGAGGTCTCCGAGAGCACCCGGGCCGAGGTGCGCGAGGCCGTCGAGGACGGCGAGATTCCAGGCCGGCACGAGATCGTCCACTCCGACAACATCCAGCACCTGGCCCATGTCCCCAAGGACGTGCTCCAGGGCACGAACTCGGACCTGGCCTTCCAGGGCAGGTACGCCTTCGCGGGCAACTACGACGGCTTCCGCATCTTCGACATCAGCGATCCGAAGGCGCCGAAGACCATCGCCCAGGTCCTGTGCCCCGGCTCGCAGAACGACATCTCCGTCTCCGGCGACCTGCTGTTCCTGTCCACCGACTCCTCGCGCAGCGACAGCAGTTGCAACAGCACCACCCAGCCGGCGACCGAGAAGTCCTCGTGGGAGGGCATGAAGGTCTTCGACATCAGCGACAAGAGGAACCCCAGGTACGTCGCCGCCGTCGAGACCGCCTGCGGCTCGCACACCCACACCCTGGTACCCGAGCGCAGGAACGTCTACGTCTACGTCTCCTCGTACTCGCCGAACGCCGCATATCCCGACTGCCGGCCCCCGCACGACGGCATCTCCGTCATCAAGGTGCCGCGAGGCGCCCCCGAGAAGGCGGCGGTCGTGGGCTTCCCGGTGCTCTTCCCCGGCGAGGGCCCGGACGGCGGCGGCAACCCCGGTGGGCCCACCAACCCGGGCGTCTCCAAGACCACCGGCTGCCACGACATCACGGTCCTTGCGCACAAGGACCTGGCCGCCGGCGCCTGCATGGGTGACGGCATCCTGTTCTCCGTCAAGGACCCGGAGCGCCCGAAGGTCATCGACCGGGTCCAGGACAACGTGAACTTCGCGTTCTGGCACTCGGCGACCTTCAACCAGAAGGCCGACAAGGTCGTCTTCACCGACGAGCTGGGCGGTGGCGGTGCCGCCACCTGCAACGCGAAGATCGGCCCGAACCGCGGGGCCGACGGCATCTACGACATCGTCGGCAAGGGCGACAAGCGCAAGCTGGTCTTCCGCAGCTACTTCAAGATCCCCCGCCATCAGGCGGACACCGAGAACTGCGTCGCCCACAACGGCTCGCTGATCCCGGTCAGGGGCAAGGACATCATGGTCCAGGCCTGGTACCAGGGCGGTGTCTCCGTCTGGGACTTCACCGACTCGGCCCACCCCGAGGAGATCGCCTACTTCGACCGCGGCCCGCTGACCACGGACACGATCAAGTCGGGCGGCTCGTGGTCGGCGTACTACTACAACGGCTACATCTACTCCAACGAGTACGCCCGGGGCTTCGACGTCCTGAAGATCGACGACCGGCGCACGGCCCCGGCCCGCCGGGTCCACCTGCGCGAACTCAACGTCCAGACGCAGCCGGACTACTTCGACTGATCGTCCGGGCCGCCGGGTGAGGACCCGGTCGCGAAGAACCGCGACAGATCGGTGTCGCACGTCCCGCCGGACACGGCCACCGAGTCCGGCGGGACTCCCAGCTCCCAGTCGAGCCGGTAGCGCCTGAACAGCTCGGCCCGCAGCACCGGCACCGGCATCGGAACCCCGGGCACCAGCGCCGCGTAGACCGCGCCCATGAGCAGCGCGCGCAGCATCGGATAGTCGGTGTCGACGTCCCGTGAGCCGTGTCCCGCGCAGATCTCCCGCAGCAGTTCGGCCAGGCGCCGCTGCTCCGGGCACTGTGCGAAGCCCTCGGCCTGGAGCATCCCCGCCATGTGCTGGCGCATCAGCACCGGCCGGTCCCGGGCGAGACCCAGGATCGCGTCGATGGCCCGGGCCATCCGCTCCCGGCCGTCCTCGGTCCTGGGCTCGCGCTCCAGCGCCTCCTCCAGCGTGCGGTGCATCAGCCGGTGCACGGCGGACTGCACGAGCCGTCGCTTGCCCGGGAAGTAGTACGACACCAGGCCGCGCGCAGAGCCCGCCCGGTCCGCGATGTCCCCCAGCGTGGTCGCCTCGTAGCCCTGCTCGCCGACCAGCTCCACCGCCGCCTGAAGAAGCCGCTCCCGGGAACGCCGCCGCAACTCTTCATTGACCGAGGCGCTGCGCGGGGACATGCTGTAACTCCTGCGTTGACTGGCTGCCAGCCAACTATACTCAGCGCTTCCGGCCCGGCCCCGATACGGCCTGGTCCGGGCTGCCGTCTGCCTCGGGCGACGCGGGGGATCGTCCGAGGCGGATGAGCGTCCCGGGACGGTAGCCGGAGGCTACTTCTTGCGTCGGGGGTCGGTACCGTTCGCCGTCGCGGCGGCGCCCACCAGATCCAGTACCGGCCGCAGCCCGTCAGGTCGCTGCGCGGCCGGCAGATGATCCACGAAATGCACCGCACAGCCCAGGGCCGCCGCGCCGCCGTCGGCCCGGCGGTTGTCGCCGACCATGACCACCTCGCGCGGATCGGCGTCGAGTGCCGCGCAGGCGGCCGCGAACAGCCGGTGGTCGGGCTTCTGGATGCCGTGCTCGTAGGACAGCGCGTACGTGTCCACGTACGCGTCGAGGCCGTGCTCCCGGAACACCGGGCGCAGATCCCAGCCGATGTTGCTGACCACCCCGACGCCGATGCCGCGCTCGCACAGCGTCCGCAGCACCTCGGCGGTGTCGGGGTACGGCATCCACGCCGCCGGTGCCATGTGGCGGTCGTAGAGCAGGTCGTACAACCGCTCGTCGGGGAGCCGTACATGCCGGGCGAGCCCGGTGTACGCGGCCCGGTGCAGCTCCGCGCTCTTGTCCCGCACGCCCCAGACACTCGCGACGTCCTCGGGCAGCCAGGAGGGATCGACCCCGCCGGGCAGCGCTCCCATGGCCTCCAGAGCCTGCGCGGCCTCGGTCAACTCGGCCTCGCCGCACTCCATTTCGGCCTCGGTGAGCGCTCCGCGCAGCCAGGACTCGGTGGACTCGACACGGAAGAGGGTTCCGGAGAAGTCGAACAGGACTGCGGTCATGCTGCGGATCCTACGGGGGCCTCGTCGCACCGCGCGGGAAGATCGCGCGGCTCGCGCACCGGGCCGGCCGTACGGTCAGCCCTGCCGCCGTGCGTGCACGCCGACCGCCAGCACCACGACCAGGGCGCCCAGCAGCCAGCCGCCGACCACGTCCGTGGCCCAGTGGACGCCCAGCCACACCCGGGTCAGCCCGACGCCGGCCACGGAGACCGCGGCCACGGCGACGCCCGTGCGCCACAGGGCGCGTCCGGCGCCGTAGTGGTGCAGGAGCCACAGCAGGAGACCGCAGACCACCGTGGCCGTCATGGCGTGGCCGGACGGGAAGGCCGAGTAGTGGGCGGAGTCGACGGGGTCGGGCCAGACGGGCCGCGGGCGGTCGACCACGGCCTTCAGGGTCTGCTGGACCACCGTGGCGAGCAGACAGGTGGCCACCAGCCACCCGGCCGTCCAGCGCGCCGCTCTGCGCCACACGAGCCAGATCGCGACCGCGAAGGTCAGGATGCGCATCGTCCACGGATCCCAGACCCAGTCCGTCAGGATGCGGAACGCGTGCGTGACGCCGGGTTCGTCGACCGCCCAGCGGTGCGTGGTGTCCGCGACGTCGCCGTCGAGGGTCATCAGCGGGTACCACCGGACCGCGACCAGGGCGAGCAGCAGCGCGGAGCCCAGGGCGAGGGCGCCGGCCCAGCTGGTGGTCCTGCGCTCGGCCGGCGGGCGGGGCGGGGATTCGACGGACTGGGTGTGCATACTGCGATCCTCGCCGAAAGGTGGGGCGAGAGGCCAATGTTGGGGCGGGTTTGCGACGCCTGCCACAGGAGAACCCGCCGTTCCCGGGAGGGAACACCACACGCACAGGGTTTCAGAGAGCCAGCAGCATCGCCACCATGGCGATCCCCATGGACAGCCGGCAGGCCCGCGCCAGCTCCGGACGGTCGCCCCATCCGATGCCCGCGCCGCCCGCCGTGACGGGCACCAGCCGGACGCCGGACAGCAGCACATAGCCCGTGAAGTACAGGAGCAGGGTGCCCGTGACGAGCGGGACGCCGGGATCGCCGTGCCCGCTGTGGCCGCCGGGCGAGGCGGCCATCGTGACCGCCATGTAGACCATCGCCGAGGCTCCCACCAGGTGATGCAGATGGTGCGCGCCCTCTCGCGCCGCCCACAGGGCGTGCAGGGCGGCCGCGCCGAACACGGCCGCGTAGACGGGCCAGGCCCACACCGGCGGTGTGAAGACCGCGGCGGGCACCGCCATGGCGGCCATCCCGAAGCCCATCAGCGCCTCGCCGCCCGCGGCCCGGCGCTGTTCCTCCACGTGACTGCGCATCCGCAGCAGACAGTAGGCCCCGGTCGCCGCACACAGCGCGACCAGCAGCCAGCCGTGCGAAGCCGGTCCGTGCACGCGCACCTCCCCGCTCGACGGTCCCGGACAGTCCGTCGATGCCCCGGCGGTCGGGCGCGCACGCGAGCGCAAGGGTGTACACGGGGAGCATTCGGCGGAGCACAGCAGGTCACGAGGATTCTTTACGAGTAAAACACTTGCTAAGGTAATGGCCATGAAACTGGTGAAGGGTAGGAGCGAGGGCCTTGGCGACCGCCTTCCGCAGCCCGGAGTGCTGCGCCTCGGCCGCCCCTCGGACATCTGGTTCAAGCCGGCCCTGAGCGTGGTCGTCGCCGTGGCCCCGCCCAACCTCGCCCTGCTGACGCTCGGCCGGCTGGACCTGGCGATGTACGCGATGGCCGGGTCCCTGTGCGCGCTCTACGCCCACGACCGCCCCTACGCGGCCCGGGCCCGCGCCCTGGCGTGGGTGGTGCTCGGCATGCTCGGCGGTCTCACCACCGCGCTGGTGACGGCCTCGCTCACCACTGACGGCGTCGTCCTGGTCACCGTGGGCGCGGTGCTGGCCGCCGTACAGAAGGCGCTGTGCGACGCGACCCGCATCGGCCCGCCCGGCAACGTGGTCCTCACCTTCATCAGCTCCGCCGTCCTGTTCACCCCGCAGACCCTGGACCGGATCCCCGGCCACCTCGCGCCGGCCGTCGCGGCCGCCGCCTGGGCCTGGCTCGTCGGCATGGCACCCGGCCTGCTCCGTCCGCACGGCCCGGAACGCCGGGCCACCGCGGCCGCCCTGACCGCGACCGCCGCATGCGTCGAGACGAGCGGTAGGGGTGACACGGTCGGGACCGGCGCGGTCGGGAGCGGCACGGCCGACGACCGCGCCCATGCCCATGCCGCCGCCGGCGCCGCCGTGCGGGCCGCCCGTCACTCGCTGCTCGCCGCCGGCCGCCCCGCCGAGACCCGCGCCGCCCTCGACCGCCTTCTCGTCCGTGCCGAGGCCGCCCTGGCCGCCCCCGCCGACGCCGACCCCGCGCCGCTGCGCGCCTGGGCCCGGCAGGTGCGCGGCAACCGACCCGTACCGGCGGTCGACGGCCCCACCGGCCCCACCGGCATCGGCATCGAACCCGCCCCGCCCCGCGGCCCGTTGTGGCGCCGCCTCGGCCCCCTCGGCCCGCTCGCCGTACGCACCGCCCTCGGCTGCGCCCTCGCCGGATACGCCTCCCTCGCCCTGGGGATCGGCCGTCCGTACTGGGCCCTGGTCACCGCGGCCTCCCTGTACCAGGCCAACCTCACCCTCACCTGGGGCCGCGGCGTCCAGCGCGTCGTCGGCAACCTGCTCGGTGTCCTCCTCTTCGCCGCGCTGGTCCCGCTCGCCCACAGCGGCGAGGTCGCCCTGGTCCTGTGCTGCCTCGCGCTCAACTTCGGTGCCGAGGCGCTCATCGCCCGCAACTACTGGCTCGGCAGCGTCTGCGTGACCCCGATGGCGCTGCTCGTCACCGAGTTCGCCGGGTTCCAGGAACCGGGGCGGCTGATCACCGAGCGGGTCGTGGACACCTTGGTCGGCGCGCTGGTCGGTCTCGCCGCCGCCGTGGCCGTCCCCGACCGGCGGTGGCAGCGGGTCGTGCGCGCCGGACGGACCGTACCCCGTACGCTCGCGGCTACGGGGCGGAGCCGAGGGCCGCACCCGGACCAGCGCACGGGCAGCGACACGACGGAGGGCGTACGGCCATGACGGCGACCAACGGCGGGCCGACCGGGGCGAGACAGGACACGGTGGCCGCCGTGGTCCGGCAGTGGCGGACCGTCCATCCGGACCTCGACACCGCTCCGATGGAGATCATCGGGCGCATCAACCGCTGTGCCGCCCTTCTCCAGCAGGCCGAGGACGCGCCGCTGCGCCGGGCGGGCCTCAGCCGCCCCGAGTTCGACCTGCTCGGCGCGCTGCGCCGCACCGGCCACGAGCTGACCCCCAGTGAACTCGCCCGCGAGACCTTCTCCTCGGGCGCCGCCGTCACCAAGCGCCTCAAGCAGCTCAGCGAGCGCGGCCTGGTCGAACGCAGGGGCGACACCCGCGACCGCCGCGTCGCCCACGTCCGCCTCACGGACGCGGGCCGGGACCTGGTCGACGGCATCCTGCCCGAGCAACTCGCCTACGAGACATCCGTACTGTCCGGTATCGCTCCGCGGGAACAGGGCGAACTCGCGGCGCTGCTGGGCGAGTTGCTCGGCGAGCTGGAGGGGCGGCTGGGGGCGCTCCGCGGCTGACCCGACCGGGGCTCCCCTCACCGGGGCCGAGGCGCCGTCACTTCTCGTCGGCCGCGCGGTACACGCCGAACACGGCCCCCTGAGGGTCCCGCAGCACAGCGATGCGCGGCCCGTCGGGGACGGAGGTGGGCTCCATGAGGACGCTCCCGCCCGCCTCGGCGGCGTCCGCCGCCGTGGCGTCCACGTCCGCCACGGCGAAGTACGGCAGCCAGTGCGCCGGGACCTCGTGCGGGAACTTGTCGTCCATCGTGACCATGCCGCCGAAGTCGACGCCGTCGAGACCCCACTGCGTGTAGTGCTCCGAGGCGTTGACGCTCCAGCCGAACACCGTCGTGTAGAACTCCACGGCCCGCTCGGGCGCACGGGTCAGCAACTCCACCCAGCCCAGCGCGCCGGGCACGCTGAGCAGTCCCGCACCCGGGAACGACCGCGCCTGCCACAGCTGGAGGACCGCACCCGTGGGGTCCACGGCCACCGCGAAGCGGCCCACGTCGAACACGTCCATCGGACCGACCAGCACCGTCCCGCCGGCCTCGGTCACCTGCGCCGCGGCCGCATCCGCGTCCGGCACCGCGAACGACACGTTCCACGCCACCGGCTGCCCCTCCTGGTACAGCGGCGTCAGCGCCGCCACCGCCGCGTCCCCGAGATGCGCGATCGAGTAGCCGCCGGCCTCGCTCCGCGGATCGGTCTCGGCACGCCAGCCGAACAACCCCTCGTAGAACCGCTTCGCCGCGGCCAGATCGCTGGTGCCCAGCTCCGTCCAGCAGGGCCCGTAGGTCACCGGCTTGTCGAGCTTCATGACGTTCCTCCCGCGGGAAAGCCCCCTCCAGCACGCTAAGCCCCGCCCACGGCCCCGGCCATCCGGCCGACGAAACCCGCCGGAGCCCGAAGCCGCCACCGACGTACCCATGACCCCGTAGCGCATCGCATGGCGGCCTCCGAACACCGTTGTCCGACCGGAGGCCCCGCATGCCCGCGCTCCAGCCGTGCCCCCTCCGCCGCGCGGACCGGGGCCGGGAACACCGCCCTGGCCGACTCAGATCCCGGGCCGGTACCGCAGTGGATGATCCGCCGGGACCTCCACCAGGACGATCCGCGTCCCGTCCGGATCGGCGATCCACATCTCGATCAGCCCCCACGGCTCCTTCACCGGCGGCCGCACGATCTCGACGCCCTTGCCCCGCAGCTCGTCGTGCGCCGCCGCCACGTCCGCGACCTGCATCCACAGCTGGACGGCCGCGGACGGTGGGGCCTCGGAGCGGCCGGAGACCTCCAGGAAGCCACCGCCGAGGAAGTAGACGGTGCCGCGCTCCGGCCCCGTTCCGAACTCGCGGTAGACGGCCAGGCCCAGCTGCTCGCCGTAGAAGACACGGGAGCGCTCGGGGTCGGTGGGATGGAGGAGGGTCCGTCCGCTCAGTACGTGCACCATGCAGCCGGATCCTAGCGGCGCGTTACCCTCAGCGGTGCACGCGCAGTGCTTGAGAAGTGGAGAAGAACCCCATGGACACAGCTGTGACCACCGCCGAGGGCGGCCTCACCTTCCGCGACGCCACGGAGGCCGACGTGGACACGCTGGTCGCGCTGATCGAGTCCGCCTACCGCGGGGACTCCAGCCGGACCGGGTGGACCACGGAGGCGGACATCCTCGAAGGGCAGCGGACCGACCCCGACGGCGTGCTGGAGGTCATCAAGTCGCCCGACAGCCGGATGCTCGCCGTCGAGCGGGACGGGGCGGTCGTCGCCTGCTGCCAGCTGGCGCGGCGCGGCGCTCACGCCTACTTCGGGATGTTCGCGGTCAGCCCCGCGCTCCAGGGCGCGGGCCTCGGCAAGGTGATCATGGCGGAGGCGGAGCGGCACGCCGGGGAGGCCTGGGGCGCGACCGAGATGCACATGGTCGTGGTCTCGGTACGCGACGACCTGATCGCCTGGTACGAGCGGCGCGGCTACCGCCGTACGGGACGGATGACCCCGTTCCCGTACGGCGACGAGCGCTACGGCATTCCGCAGCGCGACGACCTGCGGTTCGAGCTGCTGGTCAAGGAGCTGGCGTGACGTTCATGCCGTGACGCGGCTTCAGGCCGTGAAGCGGCCGGTGCGCTTGATCTCCGGGTAGTCGGTCGTCGCGCCGTCCAGTTCCAGGGCGCGTACGAGACGCAGGTGGTCCTGGGTGTTGACCACCCAGCCGATGATCCGGAGGTCCGCCTTGCGGGCCCGCTCCACGACCTCCAGGGTGAGGCGGCGGATGTTCAGACAGACGGTCGCGGCACCGACCGCGACGGCGCGGTCCACGATGTCGGTGCCGTAGCGGCTGGCGATCAGCGCGGTCCGTACCCCGGGCACGAGGCGGGCGGTCTCCGCCACGGCGTCGTCGTGGAACGAGGACACCTCGACCCGGGAGACCAGGTCCCGTTTGATCATCACCTCGGCGAGCGCCCGAGCCGCCGCGACGTCCTTGATCTCGGCCTGCAGCGGCGAGCGCACGGCGTCCAGGACTTCCTCGAAGACGGGCACGCGCTCGCCGCGGCCCGCGTCCAGGGCACGCAGTTCGGCGAGTGTCTTGTCGGCGATCGCGCCGGCGCCGTCGGTCGTGCGGTCCACGTCGGTGTCGTGCATGACGACGAGGGCGCCGTCCTTGCTCAGGTGGAGATCGAGTTCGATGACGTCGAGGCCGGCCTGCTGGGCGGCGACGAAGGAACGGAGGGTGTTCTCGGGTTCGACACCCATGACTCCGCGATGACCGATGGTAAGGAAGTTCAAGGTTCAACTCGCTTCCGTCGACGGGCGGCTCGGGGCTCGCGCAAACCGGAGCGGAGTGTTCGCGCGGCAGATCCGCAGCCTAGTGGCCCGGGCGCGTGATGAACCCCACGTGTACACACGGTTCGCGGCGGTGGACATGGCGTACCTGGAGTCGGCGCCCCGAGGTGGTCACCCTGGCGTGGGCGAGTCCCCGCGGGGATTGACCGACCCGGCGGGCGGCGGCTCCGTCCGGGCCCTCCGTATGCCCAGGCGCGGCCGGAGTATGCGCCATCGGGATGACCGACAGGAAAAAGTGCGGTGACCATGGGGGTGCGCAGGATAATTTCCCGAGTCTCTACTTGCTGGGAGGAACCTCGTGTGTATACGGTCTTCTTACGCGAGGTTCTCCCGTGGAGGATGGGACATGACGGAAATTCTTGTGCAGACGGCTTCGGAGGAGCAGGTTCCTCCCGCGACCAGGGTGGTGGAGCACCCGGCGTGGCCGGTGCTCAAGGATGCCGTGGAGCAGATTCGGCCATGGCAGTCCAAGGACGGGGCGATCGACTTCGAGGCCGAGGGCGCGCCCGAGCGCGCGGACGCCGAGGCCGCCGTACGGCGTGTCGTGGCGGCCGTCGAGGAGCTCTCCCCGCTGCTGCCGCACGACGCCGCCTACCACGAGGCCCTGGTGAAGGATCTGCGCCGCTGGGCCGAGGGCGGCTTCGAGGTGCCCGACTTCCTCGACTCGCTGCTGGCCTTCCAGCCCGCCGCGGGCCGCGCGGACGGCCTCCAGCACATGGTCGTCTTCGCGATGTACACGCAGAACGGCAACCCCGACCGCAACCTCGAAGCGGTCGTGCTGCGCATGGTCTGGCCGGACTGGCTGGCCGAGCTGGAGCGCACCCGCTACGACAACCCGCTGTTCTGCGGCATCAAGTTCGAGGACTTCACGGCCGGCTACGACACCAACTCCGCCGTCCTGTTCCCCGAGACGATCGCCGTGCGCGAGGCGCCCGAGCGCTTCAGCTGGGGCGGCATCTTCTGCGACCGCGAGGCCGCCCGCTTCCGCCGCGTCACCGACGCCGCCGTCGACATCCTGGGCCTCGACCTGCCCGAGGACATCGCCGCGATGGTCCACGACCAGAAGCGCTGCGAGGAGGCCTTCGTCCTGTGGGACATGGTCCACGACCGCACCCACAGCCACGGCGACCTGCCGTTCGACCCGTTCATGATCAAGCAGCGCCAGCCGTTCTGGATGTACGGCCTCGAAGAGCTGCGCTGCGACCTCACCGCCTTCAAGGAGGCCGTGAAGCTCCAGTCGGACGGCGTCCCGCAGGCCCGTGACGTGCAGTACGCGGTGCTGTTCGACCGGATGTTCCGCTTCCCGGTCACCGGTGAGCGCGTGCGCAACTACGACGGCCTCGGCGGCCAGCTGCTCTTCGCCTACCTGCACAGGCACGACGTGATCCGTTGGACCGACAACAAGCTCCACATCGACTGGGAGCGCGCCCCGCAGGTCACCAACCAGCTGTGCGCCGACATCGAGAACCTGTACCGCGACGGCATCGACCGCCCGAAGCTGGTCCACTGGTTCGCCGGATACGAGCTCGTCTCCACCTATCTCGCCCCGCACCCGGGCTCGCGCTGGGCCAAGGGCCCGGACGCCCTGGACCTGACCCAGCCGCCGCGCAAGCTCGTCGATGACGTGCTTCCGGACGAGTTTCCGCTGAGCATGTTCTATGAGGCCCTGTCCAAGAAGCTGAAGAACGTGATCGCCTCCACCCGGGGCATCACGGCGGACAGCGCCGAGCGGATCGCCGCGTGAGCGACCGCGGTACCCAGAACACTGCTCAGGAGGCGAGGAACATGGCGGGGAACGGAGCTCTCAGCGGTGCGGTGATCGCGGTGGCCGGCGCGGGCGGACCCGCGGGCCGGGCGGCCCTGCTGCGGCTGGCCGAGGCGGGGGCGACCGTCGTCGCCGCCGACAACGATCCCGAGCGGCTCGCGGAGGCCGTGGACGCGGCCCGCTACGCGTCGGGCGGCGCGACGGTCACCGGCGAACCCGTCGACCTGCTCGACCTCCAGTCCACCAGGGACTGGGCCGACCACATCGAGAAGGACTTCGGCCGCGTCGACGGCCTGGTCCACCTCGTCGGCGGCTGGCGCGGCAGCGAGACCTTCATCAAGACCAGCCTCGACGACTGGGACTTCCTCGAGCTGCTGCTCATCCGCACCGTGCAGCACACCTCGCTGGCCTTCTACGAGGGCCTCCAGCGCAGCGACCGCGGACGCTATCTGCTGATCAGCGCCGCCGGCGCCACGAAGCCGACCGCGGGCAACGCCTCGTACGCCGCCGCCAAGGCCGCCGCGGAGGCATGGACGCTCGCGCTCGCCGACGCCTTCCGCAAGGCCGGGGGCGCCGAGGAGCTGACGTCCGCGGCTGCCATCCTGGTGGTGAAGGCGCTGGTGCACGACGCGATGCGCGCCGACCGCCCCAACGCGAAGTTCGCGGGCTTCACGGACGTCAAGGACCTCGCCGACGCTGTCGTCGACGTCTGGGACAAGCCCGCCGCAGAAGTGAACGGAAACCGCCTGTGGCTGACCGAGAAGCCGTGAACCCTCCGAAGGCTGCTTTTACCCAGGCTCGTCGTCACCATGACCCGGACGTCCGCGGTTTCGCCAGCGACAACTACGCCGGGGCCCACCCGGAGGTGCTCGCCGCTCTGGCCCTGGCCAACGGCGGGCACCAGGTGGCGTACGGCGAGGACGACTACACCGAGAACCTCCAGCGGATCGTCCGCAGCCATTTCGGCGCCACGGCCGAGGCGTTCCCGGTCTTCAACGGCACCGGCGCCAACGTCGTCGCGCTCCAGGCGGTCACCGACCGCTGGGGCGCGGTGATCTGCGCCGAGAGCGCGCACATCCACGTCGACGAGGGCGGTGCCCCCGAGCGGATGGGCGGCCTGAAGCTGCTCACCGTGCCGACGCCCGACGGCAAGCTCACCCCCGAGCTGATCGACCGGCAGGCGTACGGCTGGGACGACGAGCACCGGGCGATGCCCCAGGTCGTCTCGATCACCCAGAGCACCGAACTCGGCACCCTCTACACGCCGGACGAGATCCGCGCGATCTGCGACCACGCCCACGCGCACGGCATGAAGGTGCACCTGGACGGCTCCCGGATAGCCAACGCCGCCGCCTCGCTGAACGTGCCCATGCGGACGTTCACCAACGCGGTCGGCGTCGACATCCTCTCCCTCGGCGGCACCAAGAACGGCGCCCTGTTCGGCGAAGCGGTCGTGGTCCTCAACCCGGACGCCGTCAGCCACATGAAGCACCTGCGCAAGCTGTCGATGCAGCTCGCCTCCAAGATGCGCTTCGTGTCGGTGCAGTTGGAGGCCCTGCTCGCCAAGGACCTGTGGCTGCGCAACGCCCGCCACGCCAACGAGATGGCCCAGCGCCTCGCCGAGGGAGTGCGCGCCGTGCACGGCGTGGAGATCCTCTACCCGGTGCAGGCCAACGGCGTCTTCGCCAAGCTGCCGCACGACGTGAGCGAGCGGCTTCAGAAGCGGTTCCGGTTCTACTTCTGGGACGAGGCGGCGGGCGTCGTGCGCTGGATGTGCGCGTTCGACACGACCGAGGACGACGTGGACGCCTTCGTGGCGGCGCTGAAGGAGGAGATGGCGCGCTAGCCGTCCCCTCCCCGCGGCCGCCCGCCCGGCTCAGCCGTTGACGACGATCCGCGCGCTGTTGTTGCGCAGGTTCGGGTCGAACTTCCTGATGGACAGCTCCGGGTCGTCGTTGAGGGTCTCGACGGTGGTGCGTGCCCCGCGCACCACCTCGTCGATCCGCAGCCGCACGTCGAACGCGTGGGACGCCCCGTCGTGCAGGTAGATCGGCGTCCGGCAGAAGTACGTCGTCGCGGCCGGCCCCTCTTCCTCGGACGGCGGCTGGTCCCAGCAGTCCCCGTCGGGGTCGAGGACGACCGTGGTGCCCTGCGGCGCCTGGAACCGCACCGTGGCGACGGCCGCGCCCGCACCCAGCGACGCCACCCACGCCGGACCCCGGTTGTGGACGGTGACGCGTGCGGTCACGGTGTCCCCGGCGGCCCCGCGCACCTTGCCTCCGGTGAGCTTCAGGTCGGCGCTGTTCCTGGCGTCGAGCATGACGGCACGGTAGTTGTCCGACAGATCGAGGTCCTCGTCCCCGGCTGCGGCCCGCCGCGCCGCCACGGGGCGCAGATCCAGCTCGGGGCCCGTGCCCGGGGCCCACGTCTGCCCGCCGCGGGCCTCTTCGAGGGCCTTGTCCGAATACGGCAGTACGGAGTGGTCGAACCGCTCGTACAGCGCGTCGCGCCGCACCCGCAGCGCGCTCGTCAGCTCGTACCGCTCGCCCGGAGCGACCGCCTCGTCCAGCACGCACAGCGCGGACGTACCGGTGGCGTGGTCCCGGTACTCGCAGTTGGAGTTCCGCTCCTTGAACCGCAGCCCGTAGGACGCGTTGACCCACAGCAGCGTGCGTGCCACGGCGCGGTTGCCGTTGTTGCCGACCGTGGCCCGCACCCGGGTGTCCGTGCCGGGCCTGAGGTCGCGCTGGACCGCGGCCTGGCTGAGTCCGAGGTCCGGACCGTCGCCCAGGGTGACCAGGGTCTCGACCGGGTAGGCGGTCAGCTCCCCGGCGTCGGCCGAGTAGCGCACCTGCCCGGACGCGCCGAGGTCCGCGTCCGGCAGCGCCCGCAGCCCCAGCAGGGCGGCCCCCACGCTGTCCGTCCCGGCCGGCATCCCGGCGAAGTCGCAGGCTGCCTTGACCGCCGACTCGGGTACGCAGTTCGCGGGCCACGACACCTGTGCGAACGCGGCGATCCCGGTCGCGTCCACCGTCAGCCGGCCGGCGGGCACCGCGTTCTCGGTGTTGTCGTGAGTGACCCGCACCTCAAGGGTGCGCTGGGACGTGCCGCCGTCCGCGCCCGGCGCGGGCAGTACCGTCTCGGACGGCACGCTGATCCACAACTGGTCGGACGCGGCGGGCACGGGCCCGGCCCCGACCGCGGCCAGGGCACAGCCGGCGAGCGTGGCTCCGAGCAGACGATGCTTCATGACTTCCCCCTTGTCGATGAGCGGTCGGTGACCGAGACCCGTGGGACGGGGGAGGGGTTGTGGTCGGGGCGGCTGGTTGCGGCGATGTTCGGCCGTTCTTCCGGAGACGGGTGTCCACGGCATCCACCACAACGCTCAGTGCATAGATATGCGTTGATCGGAAAGTTGATTGACTCGCGCCGATGCCGCCGCCTACGCTCTGCTGCCATGCAGATGATCCAGGAAACCGCTGACCTCTCCGCCTACTTGGCAGCTGACGAAGTCATCGACCATCACCACCCGCTGGTCCGCGAGACAGCTGCCAGGCTCACCGACGGCGTGGCGGACTCGTATGAATATGCGCGGGCGGCGTTCGAGTTCGTGCGGGACGCCATCCCGCACTCACAGGATTCCGGCGATCTCCGTGTCACCTGGCGCGCCTCCGACGTTCTGGAGCAGCGCACCGGCATCTGCTACGCCAAGGCCCACGCACTGGCCGCGCTGCTGCGGGCCGAGGACATCCCGACCGCGCTGTGCTACCAGAAGTTCGAGGAGGTGCACGGCCTGGTCGCCGTCCGGTTCAACGGTGCCTGGCACCGGCAGGATCCACGGGGCAACAAGCCGGGCGTGGACGCCCGGTTCTCGCTCGACGGCGAGCGGTTGGCCTTCATCCCCGACCCGGACTCCGATGAGCTGGACTATCCGGTCCTGTACGCCGCACCCCACCCGACCGTGCTCGACGTTCTCAAGGCGGCCCCCGACCGCCCGCATCTGTGGCGGACGCTCCCCGCCGCACTCTGACGGCTGGACGGAGTCCAGCGCGACCCGGACGGCGGCCGCGGCCGACCGGCGGCGCACCGCGGCACTGCCGCCGGCCCTATCCGGCGGAGCTCTCCGAGGCGCGCACCTGCTCCGGCGTGGGTGCCGTACCGCCGAGGTGGGCCGGCATCCACCAGGTGTCGCCGGCGTCCTTGGGGCGCACCGGATAGGCGCGCTGCGCGGCCTCCAGAAGCTCCTGGACGCGCTCGCGCAGCTGCCGGGTGATCGCACCGGCGTACTTGTCCTTGGACGCCTCGAGCGCCTCGCCGACCCGGATGGTGATCGGGGTGTGGCTGCGCTTGAAGTTGCGCGGGTGCCCCTTGGTCCACAGGCGCTGCGTGCCCCACACGGCCATCGGGATCAGCGGCACGCCGGCCTCCTGGGCCAGCCGGGCGGCGCCCGACTTGAAGCTCTTCAGCGTGAACGACTGCGAGATCGTGGCCTCCGGGAAGACCCCGACGATCTCGCCGGAGCGCAGCGAGTCCAGCGCGTGGGCGTACGCCGCCTCACCCTGCTTGCGGTCCACGGGGATGTGCTTCATGCCGCGCATCAGCGGACCGGAGATCCTGTGCCGGAACACGGACTCCTTCGCCATGAAGCGAACGAGGCGCTTCTGCGGGAGCGCCGCCAGGCCGTTGAAGACGAAGTCCAGGTAGCTGATGTGGTTGCTCACCAGCACAGCGCCGCCCGAGCGTGGAATGTTCTCCGACCCCTTGCAGTCGATCTTGAGGTCCCACGCCTTGAACAACGTCTGGGCGAAACCGACGACGGGACGGTAGACAAGCTCTGCCATGGACGGGGTGGACCCTTCCTTCTGCGCCTGGGAAGGAAGCTCCCAGTGGGAAAGTTACGCAGCCGTAGGTTTACGGCATGTCGCAGATCGTGCCCCAATAACGGCCGAGGGCCAAGCCCAAGTGCCGGGGAACGGCGAGATCCTCGTCACGTCGGCCCCTTGATCCACCTCGGTCTTTTGTGCCGCCTTTACCCGGCGCGCACCGCCACCCGCCGCACGAGCAGGTACATCTCGCAGCCCAGGCAGTACCCGAACACGGCGTTCAGGAAGGCGGCCGCGAGCGCGGCCCCGGTGGCGGCGAGCCCCAGCCAGTCCGGCCCGAGGGTGTAGCCGACCAGCGCCAGGCCCGCGAAGACCAGCCCCACCGCCTGCGCGAACCGCGGCGGTTCCGGCGCCTCGAAGTCGGTCGGCGGCCCGATCCGGGGTCGTACCGCCCTGCGGAACAGCCAGCCGTACGGCGAACGGCTCACCCCGCCGGCCGCGCCCAGCGCGAACGCCAGCGTCTGCCAGGCCAGCAGCCAGACGCTCCCGGTGACCAGCACGACCGCCAGCACCACGGTCGTCACGGCCGCCCCGAAGCGCGGCCCTCTTGCGTCGATGTCCATGAATCAAGCATTCCGCACAGGAAACGCTTCAGGGGCTCGGGAATCTTTGCAGTCTCGTGAAGGGTTGAGGACGGTGATGACCGGACTGGTGGTGTGCGTGGTGGTGCTCGCGGCGGCGAGCGCCTACGGAATGCTGCATCGGCGGCGGAGCGGGAGAGTACGGGTGCGCGGGCGGGACGACGGAAAACGGCTCGTGGCGGCCGAGTTGGGCGGGGAGCTGGGCGCACGCGCCACCCTCGTGCAGTTCTCCAGCGCCTTCTGCGCACCCTGCCGGGCCACCCGGCGAGTGCTCGGCGAGGTGGCCGGCATGGTCCCCGGCGTGACCCACGTCGAGATCGACGCCGAGGACAACCTGGACCTCGTACGCCGGCTCGACATCCTCAAGACGCCGACCGTGCTGGTCCTCGACGCCGACGGCAACGTCGTCCGGCGGGCCACCGGTCAGCCGCGCCGGGCCGACGTGATCGCGGCGCTGGGCGAAGCGGTCTGAGGGGCCGTGATGCCGAGGGTGAGTCATCTCCCACATCCCGGAACGCACTTGACTGTGCGCACCACCTATCGTCAACCTGACCTGATGCCTGAGGAACTCCTTCTCTTCGGACGGGCCCACGTCGATCTGGCCCGCACCGCGAGCGCGCGCTGTCCGGGCTGTTGAACAGCCGCGGGTCCGCACGTCTCCCCTCGCAGAAGGACAACTCCATGACGGCCACATCCGGCCTCGGTACCCCTCAGCTCGCCTCTCCCGACCTGCTCCGCTCCGTCTTCCGGCGTCATGCCGCGGGAGTGGCCGTGATCACCGCCCGCGGTGAGGCGGGCCCGGTCGGGTTCACCGCCACCTCTGTCACCTCCGTCTCCGCCGAGCCCCCGATGCTCTCCTTCGGTATCGGTGTCGGCGCTTCCAGCTGGCCGGCGATAGCCGCGGCGGACCACGTCGGTGTCCACATACTCGGCGAGCACCAACAGGACCTGGCCGCCACCTTCGCGCGCAGCGGCGCCGACCGCTTCGGTCCGCCCACCGCCTGGGGTGAGGGCCCCGAAGGTGTCCCGGTCCTCGACGACGTTCTCGCCTGGACGGTGTGCCGGGTGGTGGGACGTGTGCCCGCCGGCGATCACTGCATCGTGCTGGCCGAGGTCGTCCTCGGCGACTCCGGCGGGCCGGGGCGTCCGCTGGTGTACCACCAGGGCCGGTTCAACGGCCTGCGTGACTGAGCTCACCGGACGGATGTGACCGAACCGGCCGTCCGCTGTTCTGCGAAGCCGTCGGTTTCCGATTACGCTGCGTTGCAAAGGTCACAGTTCAAAGCGCTTGCTTAGCGGGAACGAACTGGGTGTACTGACGAGTAATATTTCGCTCGGGGCGCAGGTCGCCCCGATCGGGATCAGCCGCTTGGGGCGCCTATGCTGCCTGCAAGTAGGCAGCAGAGAAATGTCGACGCAGTAGGAGAGCCGGCGTGAGCTTGAGGATCGTTGTCACCGTGAAGTACGTGCCCGACGCCACTGGCGACCGGCACTTCGCCGATGACCTGACCGTCGACCGGGACGACGTGGACGGTCTGCTTTCCGAGCTCGACGAGTACGCGGTCGAGCAGGCGCTGCAGATCTCCGAGAACTCCGACGACGACGTGGAGATCACCGTTCTGACGGTGGGCCCGGAGGACGCCAAGGACGCGCTGCGCAAGGCGCTGTCCATGGGCGCGGACAAGGCCGTCCACGTCGAGGACGACGACCTGCACGGCACCGACGCCCTGGGCACCTCGCTGGTGCTGGCCAAGGCGATCGAGAAGGCCGGCTACGACCTGGTGATCTCCGGCATGGCCTCCACCGACGGCACCATGGGTGTCGTACCGGCCCTGCTCGCCGAGCGCCTGGGCGTCCCGCAGGTCACCCTGCTGTCCGAGGTCTCGGTCGAGGACGGCACGGTCAAGGGCCGCCGGGACGGCGACGCCGCCTCCGAGCAGCTCGAGGCGTCCGTGCCGGCCGTCGTGTCGGTCACCGACCAGTCGGGTGAGGCGCGTTACCCGTCCTTCAAGGGCATCATGGCCGCCAAGAAGAAGCCGGTGCAGTCCTGGGACCTGTCCGACCTCGACATCGAGGCGGAGGAGGTCGGCCTGGAGGGTGCGTACACCGTCGTGGACGGCGCGGCCGAGCGTCCGGCCCGTACCGCCGGCACGATCGTCAAGGACGAGGGCGAGGGCGGCAAGCAGCTCGCCGAGTTCCTCGCGAGCCAGAAGTTCATCTAAGGGTCCGCCGGCCCGCAGAG
>NZ_JBHVGZ010000107.1:0-24686 GCF_042800355.1 Streptomyces sp. NPDC057623 | reverse complement strand
GCCGGTGGCCGTTCAACTATGCGGGCACCATCCCGATGCCGGAGCAAACCCCCGGATCAGGTCGAACCCGTACACCACTTCTCTGGACGCAACCTCACGCCGAAAGCCCCCGCGAGGCGCGCGCCGCCTTGCCGTGTGCCGCGCAGGCAACCATGGCGCTCCGTCCGACGTCCCACAGGGACATGGAACGCAGGTGCTGGCTGGTGGCGCTGCCTGCCGTCGACGGCAGGCAGTACGTCTACCGGGTGTACGCGCCGGCGGACGCCCTGCTCGCCGACCTGTTCTGGGAGGCGTGGCACTGCCACGACGAGAGCGCGTTCCCCCGCGCGTGGGATCTCTTCGACGCCGCGGTGATACGGCTGGTGGGCTGGGCTCAGGTCTCCACATTTTCTGACGGCTCATCAGTATTGAATGTTCCAGGCCCCCCGGCTACGTTCCGCGACACCGTAGCCCGAGACGAAGGGGTGGTCGCATGGCCGAAGTCAGCGCGGAGGCACGCATCGAGGCGCCGGCCGAAAAGGTCTGGGCACAGCTGACGGACTGGTCCGCGTACGGACAGTGGAACGCGACCCACACCAGCTTTCCGGGCGGCGGCCCCACGGCCCTCGAAGTGGGCGGGACCTTCCAGGAGAACATGAAGCTGATGGGGTTCCCGGCCGAGGTCGAGTGGATTGTCGAGGAACTGGAGCCGGCGCGGGTGCTCGCGATCCGCGGCAAGGGCCCGATGGCGGTGACCGTGGCCACGCGCTACACGCTGACACCGGAAGGCGACGGCGCCGGCGCCACGTCGGTCCGTATCGACGGGGAGTTCACGGGTGCGGCCGTCTCGTTGATGGCGGGCAAGCTCAGGGATTCGGCCACGGCGGCGCTGAACGAGTCGTTGCGCAAGCTGGCGGACCTGGTGACCTGACCCGCCGCACCGCACACACCGAACCGCACACTCAGAGCCCCCAGAACCCGTACCGAACCGCACACTCGGAGCAGGACACACGAAGGCGCCCCGCGGATCAGCCCACGGGGCGCCTTCACTCGGGGCGGCGAGGCCGCCGATCCGCCTCAGTCCTCATCGGCGAGGATGAGGTACAGCCTCTTGCGGGCGTCGTTGATGACGGTGAGCGCCTTCTCGCGCTGCTCCTTGCTACCCGTCTTCCAGACCTGCCCGAAGGCCTCCATCAGGCCGAAGCCGGCCTGCCGGATCTCACCGAGGGCCTCCCAGTCGACACCGCGGGAGGCTTCCTCCCAAGGGGCCTCGGGCCCGGCCTCGGCCGCCTCGCGGCCCGGCTCCGTGAGCGAGAACAGCTTCTTGCCGCCTTCGCTCGCGCTGGCGATCAGGCCCTCGTCCTCCAGCAGCTGGAGGGTGGGGTACACCGAGCCGGGGCTGGGCTTCCACGCCCCGCCGCTGCGCTCGGCGATCTCCTGGATCATCTCGTAGCCGTGCATGGGGCGGTCCTTCAGCAGGGCGAGGATCGACGCGCGCACATCACCGCGCCGCGCCCTCCCTCGCGGTCCACCCCGGCCGCCCTTCGGCCCCCAGGGGCCGGGCCCGAATCCGGGCCCGCCGAAACCGCCGGGGCCGCCCGGCCCGAAGGGCCCGAAAGCACCGCGCAGCCCCTCGAAGCCGCCTCGGCCGTGATGACCGGGTCCACCATGCCCACGCTCGAATCCATGGGAACGCATCGCAATCACTCCATTCCATCGTTGATCTGTCGCGATGCTTCAACGATATATCGGAATAGCTCGCATGACAAGACCGGGCGATACGCGGCTTCACTCCACCCGGCCGAGCCGCGCCCGTGATCTACTGCCGCCCATGCCGCTCCTGCTGCTGGACCTCGACAACACCCTGCTCGATCGCGACGCGGCGTTCCGGGACGCCGTCGCCGACTTCCTCGCCGAGCAGGGCCTGCCCGCCGCCGACCTCACCTGGGTGGCGGACGCGGACGCGAGCGGCTACACACCGCGCCAGGAGCTGGCCACGGCCATGACCGACCGGTACGGGAGCGCGGTGCCGGCCGCCGCGATCCGCACCCTTCTCGACACCGGCGCCCGCGACCGCGTCGTCCTGGCCCACTCCACCCGTCGCGCGCTGGGCCGGGCCCGGGCCGCCGGCTGGACGTGCGTGATCGTCACCAACGGCCGCGTCGTCCAGCAGGAGGCGAAGATCCGCAACACCGGACTGGATCAACTCGTCCAGGGCTGGGTCGTCTCCGAAGCCGTCGGGCGCAAGAAGCCCGAACCGGAGATCTTCCGGGCGGCAGCCGCGACCGTCGGTGCCCCGCTGAGGGGCGCATGGGTCATCGGCGACTCACCGCACGCCGACATCGCCGGTGCCGACGCGCTCGGGCTGCGCAGCGTGTGGGTGGCGGACGGACGCGCCTGGACGGACGACTCCTACCGGCCCACCCATGTCGCTCAGGACGTCACCTCGGCGATCGACCAGGCCATCACCGCGGCCCCGTGCGCGCCGCGGCACACACCGCGATAGAGGACGGCAGGGCGTCCCGGCCCACCCTTCCCGGCCCGAAATCGGTCCAGCACCCCCGAATTGGCCTTGGTCACCCCCGCCCCCGCACCCCTAGCGTCGACGTCATGCGGATGCGAATCGTCGACGCCTTCACCGACCGTCCCTTCGCCGGCAACCCGGCCGGGGTCCTGCTGCTCGACGCCTTCCCGGCGGACGACTGGCTGCGGAACGTGGCCCGGGAGGTCAACCACGCCGAGACGGCGTTCGCGCACCGGCTGCCCGAAGGCGGTGCGGCGGACTGGGCGTTGCGGTGGTTCACGCCGGTCACCGAGGTCGCGATGTGCGGTCACGCCACGCTCGCCACGGCCCATGTGCTGCACAGCACCGGCGCCCACGAGGGACCCGTGCGGTTCGCCACGCGCAGCGGCGTGCTCGTGGCCACGCCCCGCGAGGACGGCTCCCTCACCCTCGACTTCCCGACCGCACCGCTCACGCCGGCCGAGGTCCCGGAGGGCGTCACGGAGGCCCTCGGCGCCGAGGCTCGCGTCGCCTTCGACACCGGCCCGAACATCGGCGACCTGCTCCTCGAACTCGCGGACGAGAAGACGGTCCGCGCTCTGTCGCCCGACCACAGGGCTCTCGGCTCCTTTTCCGAGCGCGGCATCATCGCCACCGCCCGCGCCGAGGACCCCGCCCGGGGCTACGACTTCGTGTCCCGTTGTTTCTTCCCGAACGTCGGCATCGACGAGGACCCGGTCACCGGCAGCGCCCACACGGCCCTCGCCCCCTTCTGGTCCGAGCGCCTCGGCCGGGCCGAACTCACGGGCCTCCAGGCATCCCCCCGCTCCGGTCGCGTCCGCACGGAGCTGCTCGGCGACCGGACGCTGCTGAGCGGCCGCGCGGTGACCGTCATCGACGGAGAGCTGCTCGCCTAGCCCGCGCCTCGACCGTCCCCTCGAGGACGCTCACGCCGTGGGCAGCCACCCCACCTTCCCGGCCAGCAGCGCGTATCCCACGAACGCCCCTATGTCGAGCAGGGAATGCGCCACGACCAGCGGGCCCACCCGGCCCCAGCGCCGGTACAGGTAGACGAACACCACGCCCATCGCCATGTTGCCGAGGAAGCCGCCGATGCCCTGGTAGAGGTGGTAGGAGCCGCGCAGTACGGAACTGGCCACCAGCGCGGTGCCGGGTGTCCAGCCCAACTGGCCCAGGCGGCGCAGCAGATAGCCGACGACGATGACCTCTTCGAGGATCGCGTTCTGCATCGCCGACAGGATCAGCACCGGATACTTCCACCACACGTCGGGCAGCGCCTCGGGCACCACGGTGAGGTTGAAGCCGAGTCCGCGGGCGGCCAGGTAGAAGGCGATTCCGGTGCTGCCGATCACCGCGGCGACGGCCGCTCCCCGGCCGAGGTCCGGCCAGGGCCGGGTCCGGTCGAAGCCCAGGGTGCGCAGGCTCTGCCCCTCGCGCAGCAGGAAGTGCGCGACGAGCGCGACGGGGATCAGAGCGGTGGTGATCCCGAACAGCTGCCAGGCGAGATCCAGCCAGGGACGGCCCGGCGCGGCGGAGGCGTTGAGCGTGGCCGCCTGATCCTTGAGGCCACCCGGTTTGGTGACCGAGCCGACAAAACTGATCAGGGCGGACACACCACTCGCACCGAGCGAAAGCCCCAGGACGAGCAGCGTCTCATCGCGGAGGATCCGTCGTGAGGGCCTCTCGGGCGGAAAAGATTCGGCCATGGGGCCTGCCTCGCCCTGCACACCAGCCTCCAGTTGAGTAATCCCGCCTCATCCCCGTCACACGCCGCCAGGGTCTGGAAAGGCAGGGCAACAGGGAGGGGCACCACCGTCGTGGGACGTCACAGCTTGCCCGATCAGTATGCGGCGGGCGGCAGCGACCCCCGTCGACCCGACTCCGGGCCACGGGGACGGACAGCCCCTGCGCACCGCCCCTCGATACCGCCCTGCACCGGCTGTCACCCCAGCGGTACCGGCTCCGGCAATCCCACGGGCCAGGTGTGGACCGGGTCCCCGCGGTGCATCAGCTCGCGGTACCGGCGGGTCGTGGCCGCCAGGGCCGCGTCCCGGGTCAGGCCCGCCTCCAGTCCCTTGTGGAAGGTGGCCGCCTGCCAGGACGCGCCGTTCATGCGCCTGCGGCACCGCTCCTCGATGACGCCCAGGAAGAAGTCGCGGTCGGCGCGCTCGACGCCCCACGCGTCCAGTCCGGCCTCGGCCAGTGGCAGCAGTTCGTCGCGTACGAGGCTCACCGCGTCGACCTCCGTCGTGCCGCCGTACCGTCCGCGCCGGGGCCAGCGCAGTCGCGCGTCGATGCCGTGCTTGCACGCCGCGTCGAAGTTGGCGGCCGCCGCGTCGAAGGGCAGCCGGGTCCACACGGGCCGTGACTCCTCGGCGAGGGCGCGGACGACGCCGTAGTAGAAGGCCGTGTTGGCGATGACGTCCGTGATGGTCGGCCCGGCCGGCAGGACGCGGTTCTCGACGCGCAGGTGCGGGACGCCGTCGGCGATGCCGTAGACCGGCCGGTTCCAGCGGTAGATGGTGCCGTTGTGCAGGACGAGTTCGGCGAGCGACGGGGTGCCGCCGGCGTCGAGGACCTGGAGCGGTTCCTCCTCGTCGGAGATCGGCAGCAGAGCCGGGAAGAACCGCAGGTTCTCCTCGAAGAGGTCGTACGCCGAGGTGATCCACCGCTCCCCGAACCAGGTCCGCGGCCGCACGCCCTGGGCCTGGAGCTCGGGCGGGCGGGTGTCGGTGGACTGCTGGAACAGCGGTGGGCGCGACTCCCGCCACAGCTCGCGACCGAAGAGGAACGGCGAGTTGGCACCCACGGCGACCTGCGCGGCGGCGACCGCCTGGGCCGCGTTCCAGACGTCGGCGAAGCGGCCCGGGGTGACCTGGAGGTGCAGCTGCACGGAGGTGCAGGCGGCCTCGGGGGCGATGGACCCCGAGGTGCACGTCAGGTGCTCCACGCCGTCGATGTCGAGCGTGAAGTCCTCGCCGCGGGCGGCCACGATCTGGTCGTTGAGGAGGGTGTAGCGGTCGACGGCGGAGAGGTTCGACGACACGAGGTCGTCCCGGTCGAGTGTCGGCAGAATACCGATCATCACGATTCCCGCGTCGAGCTCACCGGCTTTTCGGTCGGCATATGCCAGTGACGTACGGAGTTCCTCCGCGAGCTGGTCGAATACCCGCCCCTGGAGGCGGTGCGGCGCAATGTTCACTTCCAGGTTGAACATGGCGAGTTCTGTTTGGAAATCGCGGCTCGCGATCCGCTCCAGCACCTGCATGTTCAACATTCTCGGCATGCCGTCGGCGCCGGTGAGATTCAATTCGATCTCCAGCCCCATGAGGTTCTTGGGGCGGTCGAACCGCTTCTCCTCCAGCAGCCGCTCCAGGCCCGTCAGACACCGCCGCAGCTTCTCGCGGTAGTGCTGGCGATCGGACAGATCGAACCGACCTGCCACGACCTTCTCCCC
Source organism: Streptomyces sp. NPDC057623 (assembly GCF_042800355.1). Lineage (NCBI taxonomy): Bacteria > Bacillati > Actinomycetota > Actinomycetes > Kitasatosporales > Streptomycetaceae > Streptomyces > Streptomyces sp. NPDC057623. Next base: position 18,726 of record NZ_JBHVGZ010000107.1, on the reverse strand, counting down.
CATCGAAGCTTCCCTCCTCGGATGGGCGCGCCGAGTTACGGCCGCCGGGCTCCCGGGTCAGGTGGGATGATGCCCAGTCGAAGCGATCGATAACGTCCCGCTTCAGCCCGACGGCCGCTACTCTGTGTCGGACCTGACCGGCACGTGACCGGCGGCACATTCACCAGGCATGGAGCACGGCGCGGTTGCGGACTCCTCACGAACTCGTGAAAAACGCCGACGAGAATTGGCCGACCGCACCCGGGGTATTTTTCGAGGTCATCGCCGTATGATCGGTCGGCACTCGGGATGATTCCCGCATATCACCGGCCGAATGAACCCTTGCCGGGTGCACCGAAATCGGCTAGATGAAACATCGTCCGAACACTCGTCGTATAAACTCCGCAATCAAGGCAGAGGGTTGGCGCCCACGGTCCCCGGGGCCTGCCGTCACGTGACGTGCGGCAGGCCCCGCTCACCCCCCTCGCGCTTCCCGACCCGGCCCACGCCTCTCTGACCTCCGTGAGCAGACAGCGCCGTCCGCCCCCGTCACGCCCTCGCGCCACCGGCTCTCCGAATGAGAGGCGACCCACCATGCCGCTGCATGTGCCCTCGGCTCCCGCGCCCGCACTTCGCTCCGTCCTCACCGCCCTCGGCTCGCCCACCGCGGTACGTGAGGCCCGAACACCCACCCTGCGTGCCGCCCAGGGGCCCGCCACACCCGAACTCCCGCTGCCCCTGCACGTCCTGGACGAGTTCACCCCGGCGGGCGTCTCCGCGACCCGGCTGACCGGCTGGCGCTTCCTGATCCGCTGCGGGGAACGCGCGGTGGCCGCGGCGGAGACCCGGCTGACGCCCGACGGCTGGGCGTTCTCGCACTTCTTCGAGGGCCCCTACATCGCCTCCACCGAGCGGGCACTGCAGCAGGCCGAGACGATCGGACAGCCCTACCAGCCGCGTCTGCTGTCGTTCCCGGGGCTCTACATGCTCACCCTGTGGCTGCACGGCGACTGCACCGCGGACGCCGCCACCGGCCACCCCGCGGCCACGGACATCCTCATCCCGCTGGCCCCGGCCCCGCCCGGCATCGCGGCCCACCTGCCGCTCCGGGTCGCCGAGCTGCTCCCGGTGCTGACCCATCGGGCGACACCGGCTCCACTGCCACCCCTGCCTCCCCTGCTCGGCTCTCCCGCCTGACAGCGCGCACCGCGCGGGTGCCTCCGTACCCCGTCGCCCCATTCCGGGCGGCGGGGTACGCCGCCTTCAAACACGCCATGATTTCGCTCGCGCGAGCGACTTTACGCTCGAACGAGCTTCTCAAGCATTCGGGCCATCCGCACTAGCCCTTTCCGACCACCGCGAACCATCCGAAGTGACAGTGGAGTTGGGATGAACCGCCGGCGGCTGCGATGCGTCATCAACCTGTGAGAAAGCGGTGGTGCGAAATCCCTGCGGATTGACGCCCGTGGGGCAACACTGGGTTCCGACCGACTAATCACAACGGGGGGCGGCCATGAACGAAGCTTCACGCCGCGAAACAGACACGACCGTCACCACAGACACGACAGTCACCTCACAGATCACAACAGAGCGAAAGATCCCCTCCATGTGCCAGCACCAGCCACCGTGCCCCTCAGCCGACTCCGCCGACCGGGAATCCGCCCGTCTCGTGGCGCACCACCCGGAACAGGGATGGAGCCTGCTGTGCAACGGTGTCCTGCTTTTCGAGGACACCGGTGAGCTCCTGCCGGACGGCCAGATCATCGCCCCGCACCGTCCGCTGGGCACCGGCAAGGTGATGACCGCCGCATAGCCGCCCGCCGGCGGTACGCCGACGAGGCCCGCCGGAGAGGCCCAGCACCACCACCGGGCGCGGTGACGAACGCCCGGAGTACTCCCAGGGGCCGGTCGCAGACCCTGACTGCGAGCCGGCCCCCACATGTGTCCGGGACGGTCACTCACGGTAGTGGGTCTCTACTTCAGCGCTTCCCGCAGCGCGAAGTAAGCCGGCTTCGGGCGCAGTTGCTCGTCCCACGGCAGCGCCGCTCCCTCGCCCGGGAAGAACGCCGGGATCCAGGAGTACTTGTCCGTGTAGTCCCAGACCGTGATGCCCACACACCGGCGCACCGCCAGGCACGCCTCGGTCATGTCCTGGTACCAGTCGGCCTGCTGGGCCAGCTTCTCTTCGGTCGCGGGCAGCTGCATCCGTACGTCGACCTCGGTGAGTGCCGTGTCGAGGCCGAGTCGGGAGAAGCGGCGGAGGTTGTCCTCCAGCGTGGTCGGATAGCCGTACTGCAGCGCCAGATGGGCCTGGAGGCCGAAGCCGTGCAGCGGGACGCCCTGGGCCTTCAGCTCCTTGGCCAGCCGGAAGTAGGCGTCGCTCTTCGGGCCGACCGCCTCGACGTTGTAGTCGTTCACGTACAGCCTGGCGCGCGGGTCGGCCTCGTGGGCCCAGCGCAGGGCGTCGGCGATGTATCCGGGGCCGAGCGTCTTGTAGAAGATCGTCTCGCGGTATGTGCCGTCCTCGTTGAACGCCTCGTTGACGACGTCCCAGGCGTAGATCTTGCCCCGGTAGTGCCGTACCTCGGTCTGGATGTGCTTCTTCAGTACGGCTCTCAGCTCCGGCGCCGTCCACTCGCGGCCGGTGAGCCAGCCCGGCAGCTGGCTGTGCCAGACGAGGGTGTGGCCGCGCACCTTCTGGTGGTGGTCGCGAGCCATGTCCACGATCTCGTCGCCCTTGGAGAAGTCGAAGACGCCCTGCTGGGGCTCGGTGGCGTACCACTTCATGCCGTTGCCCGGGGTGATCTGGTCGAACTCGCTGCCGAGGAGCGCCTTGTACGGCTCGTCGACGAGCTCGGGGTTGTCGGTCGCGCTGCCGAAGTAGCGGCCGTGGCGCTGGGCGAGGTCGCCGAGGGTGGGCGGCTCGGGCCGCGCCTGGGCGGGCGAGCCGGTGCCGATCTGGGCGGCGACCAGGAACGCGGCGAGAACGCCGACGAGTCTGAGACGGTTCTTGCGCATGGTGCGACTCCTCACGTGTCGGGTGTGTGGGTAGCCGTACGTCCGCCTGGGCGCGTCACCCCTTGGTGGCGCCGGCGGTGAGGCCGCCGACGAGCTGGCGCTCGGCGACGGAGTAGAAGGCGAGTGCGGGGACCATCGCCAGCACCAGGTAGGCGAAGACGCGGGCGTAGTCCGAGGAGTACTGGCCCTGGAACTGCTGGACGCCGATCGGGACGGTCCACCAGGTGGAGTCGGTGAACACCAGCAGCGGCAGGAAGAAGTTGTTCCAGCTGGTGACGACGGCGAGGACCGAGACGGTGCCCAGGGCGGGCCGTGCCATCGGCAGCAGCACCCGACAGAAGAACCCGAAGGGACCGCACCCGTCGAGGGTGGCCGCCTCCTCCAGCTCGCCCGGGATCTCCCGGAAGAAGCCGCGCAGGATGATGATGGTCATCGGCAGTCCGAAGGCGGCCTGCGGAAGGATCACGCCGAGCGGGTTGTCCAGCAGGCCCATGGAGCGCAGCAGCAGGAACAGCGGGAGCGCCGCCACCGCGAAGGGGAACATCAGACCCATCGTGAACAGGGTGAACAGCGCCTCCCGCCCCCGGAAGGCGAAGCGTGCGAAGGAGAAGGCCGAGAGCGCGGAGACGGCCACGACTAGGACGGTCGTGCCCACCGCGATCAGGGTGCTGTTGCCGATCAGCCGCCAGAAGTCACCCGAGCCGAGGATGCCCGTGTAGTTGCCGGTCACCCACGAGTCCGGCAGGCCGACCGGGTTGCGGGAGAGCTCGTCGGTGGACTTGAAGCCGGACAGCACGGCGTAGAGCAGCGGCACGACCATCACCGCGCCGACCAGGCAGAGGATCACGTGCAAGGACAGGTTCTTCCCGCCGGTCTCCCCGCCGGTCTTCCTGCCGGACCTGGCCGTCACTTGGCGCCGCCCCTCATCGTCGTGGTGGCCCCTTCGAGGTCGCGGCGGAGCACGAACCGCTGGTAGGCGAGGGCGAAGACGAGGCTGATGCCGAACATGACCACGCTGATCGCGCTGGCGTAGCCGACCTGATAGCGCTTGAAGCCGTACTGGAACATGGTCACGGCCATCGTCTCGGAGTGGTGGTCGGGGCCGCCCGCGGTGGTCACCCAGACCAGGTCGAAGAGCTGGATCGACCCGATCACGGACAGGAACACGCTGATCCGCAGGGTCGGCGCGAGGAGCGGCAGGGTGACGCCGCGGAAGCGCTGCCAGGCGTTCGCGCCGTCGATCAGCGCGGCCTCGGTCAGCTCCCGGGGGATGGACTGGAGTCCAGCCAGGTACAGCATCATGTGGAAGCCGAAGTACTTCCACGTCATGACCAGGAAGAGGGTGGCCATCACGGTGGACGGATCGGCGAACCACTCGCCGCCGAGCCCATCGAGACCGATGCCGCCCAGGACCCGGTCGGCGAAGCCGTCGTCGGGGGCGAAGATCATGCCGAACAGGACGCCGGTGATGGCCTCGGACAGGACGTAAGGGCCGAAGAACAGCATCCGGTAGAAGGCCCGGCCGCGCAGCTTCTGGTTGAGCAGCACGGCCATGGCGAGCGCGAACGGCAGCTGGACGGCGAGCGACAGCAGGACCAGGACCAGGCAGCGCCACAGGTCCCCGAGGAAGACGGGGTCGTCGAAGAGCCGGGTGAAGTTGTCGGCGCCGACGTAGTCGGACGGCATGCCGAAGCCGCCCCAGCGGAAGAAGGCCGCGTACAGGGCGAACAGCATCGGCAGCAGCACCAGCACGAGGAAGAGCAGCAGGGCGGGCACCTGGAAGCCGACCGCGGTGAGCCAGTGCAGCGCGCGCCGCCGGGCCCGCCCCGGGGCCGGGCCGACGGACGGGGGCGGGACATCGGCGTCGGGGCCGGGCTGCTTGTCGGCGGACGGCAGGAACGTGGAGGTCATCGCCGGCTACTGCTCTTCCTTCGCGGTCCGCGTGATCGACTCGGCGACCTGCTGGGGGGACTTGGACCCGGCGATGAGCGCGGCCACGCTGTCGTTGACCTCCTGGCCGACGGCGGGGGCGTACGCCTGGTCGAGATAGAGCTGGAACCCGGTGGCAGCCTTCAACTGTGCCTGTACGGCCTTGATGTTGGGGTCGGCGATGGCGCTCTCCGCCGCCGGGACCACCGGGAGCACGCCGGTCTTCTTGACCAGCTCCACGTCCGTGGCCTCGGAGGCGAAGAACTTCAGGAAGTCGACGGCGGCCTGCGGAGCCCCGCTGCGCAGGGCGTGTCCGCCGCCCCCGCCGAACACCTCGGTGATCGCGCCCTTGCCGCCGTCGACCGCGGGGAACGGGAAGAAGCCGAGGTCGTCGCCGAGGCCCTTGCCGCTGTCCGCCTGGACGACCGGGGCCCACTGGCCCATGAGCTCCATCGCCGCCTTGCCGTTGCCGACGGTCGCGGCCTGGCCGGTGGGGGTGGAGTACGCGGCGCCGAGGAAGCCCTTCTGGAACGGCTGGAGGTCGACGAGCTCCTGGAGGTGCTGTCCGGCCTGGACGAAGGGATCGCCGGTGAAGTCCTTGTCGTCGTACGCCTGCTGAAGGGCGGAGGCACCCGCGGTGCGCATCGAGAGGTAGGCCCAGTAGTACATGCCGGGCCACTTCTCCTTGCCGGCGAGGGCGAGCGGCGTGGTGCCCTTGGCCTTCAGCTTCCGGACGGCGTCGAGGAAACCGCTCCATGTGGTCGGCGGCTCGGCTATGCCCGCGTCCTTGAAGAGCGCCTTGTTGTACCAGAAGCCGATCATGCCGATGTCGAACGGGATCCCGTACACCTTCTCGTCGAGGAGGTACGGCTCCCTGGCGACCGGCAGCAGGCCGTCGGCGAAGTCCTTGGTCCGGTCGGTGAGGTCCTCGACGAGACCTGCGTCGACCTGCTGCTTGAGGACACCGCCGCCCCAGGTGTGGAAGATGTCGGGCAGCTTGCCGGAGGCGGTCAGCGCCGTCATCTTCGCTTTGTAGCCGTCGTTCTCCAACTGGACGATCTTTATCTTCACCTTGGGGTTCTGGGCCTCGAACTTCCGGGCCAGCGCCGCCCAGACGCCCTTCGTCGGCTCGGTGGTGGAGATGTTCCACCACTCGATGGTCGTCGTGCCGTCCGACGACGCTCCGTCCGAGTCGCCACCGCAACCGCTCAGTGCCGTCATGCCCACACCGGCCGCGGCGGATGCCGCCAGGAAGCCGCGGCGGGACAGTCGCGGGTCGCCCATCATGCGCTCCTCGAAAGTTTCGGAGTTCACCCAGAAAGCTGCGTTGCTGCCGCACCCTAGAGACAGCTCCCAAACGGTGGCAACCCCTTGTAGCGGTGAATCTTTCACCGACTGCCAGGACGGAGTCGCCCGACGGGGAGTGATCGAAACATTCGATTCAGTTGGCGAACCTTACGAGACGGCTGCGCGGAGGTGGGCGTGACCGCTGCCGCCGCCGGCCGGCCTCACAGGCCCACGTCACGTCTGCTGATGTCCTCCAGGGACTCGCGGCGGATCAGGAGCCGGGCCAGGCCGTCGTCCACGGCGACCACGGGTGGGCGGCCGACCAGGTTGTAGCCGGAGGCCATGGACAGGTGGTAGGCGCCGGCGGCCGGGACGGCGAGCAGGTCCCCGGGGCGGATGTCGTCGGGGAGTTCGACGTCGGCGGCGACGATGTCACCCGCCTCGCAGTGGCGGCCCACCACGGTCACCCGGGCCGGGTCCGCGGTGCTGTGCCGGCCCACCAGCCGGGGTGCGTACCGGACCCCGTACAGGGCGGGCCGGGGGTTGTCGCTCATGCCTCCGTCGACAGCGACGTAGGTGTGCGCTCCCGTGCGCTTGACGGCGAGGACGCGGTAGAGCGCGATGCCTGCCGGGCCCACGATCGCCCGCCCGGGTTCGATGACGAGGCGGGGCACCGCGAGCCCCGCCGCCCCGCACGCCCCGGCCAGCTCCGCACGCACCTTGCGGGCAAGAGCGGTGAGGTCCAGGGCGGGTTCGCCCGGGCGGTAGGCGATGCCGTGGCCGCCGCCCAGGTCGAGTTCGGGCAGCACCAGGCCGTGCTGTTCGTACAGCCGGGCCATGAGGCCGACCATCCGCCGGACGGCGGCGACGTAGGGCTTGACGCTGGTGATCTGGGAGCCCAGGTGGCAGTGCAGGCCGGTCAGTTCGAGCTGCGGCTGGTCCAGGATCCGGGCGATGGCGTGCTGCGCGTAGCCGTCCGGGATGGACAGGCCGAACTTCTGGTCCTCGGTGCCGGTGCGGATCTTCTCGTGGCCGCCGGCGCTGACGCCGGGCACGACGCGGACCATCACCTTCTGGTGGCCGTGGGGCCCGACCGCCGCGGCCAGCCGGGGGATCTCCGACGGGCTGTCGATGACGATACGGCCCACCCCGAGGCGCAGGGCGGTGTCCAGGTCGCGCGGGGACTTGGCGTTGCCGTGCAGCACGATCCTCTCCGGCGGGAAGCCGGTGGTGACCGCGAGCTGAAGCTCACCGGCCGAGCAGACGTCCAGGCCGAGGCCCTCCTCGGCCACCCAGCGGGCCATCGCCCGGCACAGGAACGCCTTGGCCGCGTACAGGACCTCGGCCTCGGGGAAGGCGTGACGGTAGGTGCGGCAACGTTCGCGCACCTCGTCCTCGTCGAGGACGTAGACGGGCGTGCCGAAACGGTCGGCGACCTCGGCCAGCGGCACCCCGCCGACGGTGAGTTCACCGCGGCGGGGCTCCACGGCCGAGGCCGGCCACACCGGGAGCGCGTCGGCCGAGGCGGTGACCGCGGGTTCGTGAAGGGTGGTCATCGCGGGTCCCCCACACGCAGCGCGAACTGCTGCTTTGGGGGGTGTGGCACGTGGTCCGGGGCGGCGGCCCGCGCGGTCGGGGCTGAGGCTGGTGCTGGGCCTGGGGCTGGGGCTGGGGCGCAGAACTGGGGGTCCACCGTGACGGTGGTGAAGCCGAGCGGTGCGGTCAGGGCGCGCAGGGCGGGCTCGGCGAGCCTGACCCAGGGCTGGTCCGGGCCGAGGGTCGCGGTCAGCCGCCGCCGCGAGGTGAACCCCACGGCCGTACGGTCGCCGAGGGGCGTACGGAAGAGGCGGGCCGCGCAGGCGGCCGGTCCCGGCCGGACCGGAACGTACAGAGGGCCGGCCGGGAACCGATCAGAGGGCTCCGGGTCCTCGTCGGACAGGATGTCTGCCATGGGATGCCTCCGGGAGGATCCGAGTGGATCGGGCGAGTGCCTTGACGGCCCCGGACGCGGGGAGGCGGACCGGGGCTCGCCACTGACGCTATGCCCGGCGACCGGGGGTCGCGGACCCCTCCTGACGCGATGCTGACGGATATCGGCCGGACGCTGACGGGATGCTGACACCAGGGGCGGCGACGAGAGGGTGAGGGGAGTCGCCCAGCAGCTCAACCGCTACGAGGCGACCGCGGCCGTAGTCCCCGGTTCCCCCGGATCGCGCCCCCGCGCCATCCGCAGGCTGAGCACCATGGTCAGCCCGCCGCCCGGGGTGTCCTCCGCGTCGACCGTGCCGCCCATCGCCTCGGCGAAGCCGCGGGCGACCGCGAGACCGAGGCCCACTCCCGCGCCGCGCGGGGCGTCGCCGTAGCGCTGGAAGGGCTCGAAGATGCGCTCCTTGGCCTCGTCGGGGACGCCGGGGCCGCGGTCCACCACCCGGAGCTCGACACGGTCGGCGATGGCGCTCGCGGAGACCAGGACCGGCTCGTCCCGGCGGCTGTACTTGACGGCGTTCTCGACGATGTTGGCGACCACGCGTTCCAGCAGGCCCTTGTCCACCCAGACCATGGGCAGTGTCTCCGGCACGTCCAGCTGCACGCTGTCCTCCGGTACGCCGCCCAGAGCCATCGGCACCACCTCGTCGAGGTCGGTCTCGCGGATCAGCGGCGTGACCGCGCCGGCTTGCAGGCGGGACATGTCCAGCAGGTTGCCGACCAGGTGGTCGAGGCGGTCGGCGCCCTCCTCGATCGCCTCCAGCAGCTCGGCCTCGTCCTCGTCCGACCAGGCCACGTCGTCGCAACGCAGGGAGGACACCGACGCCTTGATGCCCGCGAGCGGCGTACGCAGGTCGTGGCTGACGGCGGCCAGCAGTGCCGTGCGGATCCGGTTGCCCTCGGCCAGTTCCTTGGCCCGGTCGGCTTCGAAGCGCAGGCGTCGGCGGTCCAGGACGACGGCGGACTGCGCGGCGAAGGCGGCGAGCACCCGGCGGTCCTCGGCGGGCAGCACCCGGCCGGTCAACGCGAGCGCCAGGTGGTCGCCGACCGGCAGGTCGACGTCCGCGTCCTCGGGGTTCCGGCAGGGACGAGGGCCCACGCTGCCCGCGCAGGTCCACGGGGCGACGTCGCTCTCCCGCTCCAGCAGGGCCACCGACTCCATGCCGAAGGTCTCACGGAGGCGTTCGAGCAGCGCCTCCAGGCTGGTCTCGCCGCGCAGCACGTTCCCGGCGAGGAAGGAGAGGATCTCCGACTCGGCGCGCAGCCGGGCCGCCTGGTGGGTGCGGCGGGCCGCCAGGTCGACCACGGAGGCCACCGACACCGCCACCCCGACGAAGATCGCCATGGCGACCATGTTCTTCGGGTCGGCGATGGTCAGCGTGTGGACGGGCGGGGTGAAGTACCAGTTCAGCAGCAGCGAGCCCACCACCGCCGAGGCCAGCGCCGGCAGCAGGCCGCCGAGGAGCGCTGCCGCCACCGTCAGCGACAGGTACAGCAACATGTCGTTGGCGAGGCCGACTTCGGGGGCCGCGTTCGTCAGCAGCAGGGTGAGGACGACCGGGCCGAGCACGCCGACCAGCCGGCCCCAGATGATCCGCGACCGGCCGAGTCTGGCTCCCCGGGCCTCGGGCAGTCCGCGCCCCTTGCCCGCCTCGTCGTGGGTGATCAGGTGGACGTCGAGGTCGGGACCCGAATCGCGGGCGGCCGTGGCGCCGACGCCCGGCCCGAACACGTACTGCCAGCTCTTGCGTCGGGACACACCGAGCACGATCTGCGTGGCGTTCACGCCGCGCGCGAAGTCGAGCAGGGCCTTGGGGACGTCGTCGCCCACGACGTGGTGGAACGTCCCGCCGAGGTCCTCCACCAGCCCGCGCTGCACGGCCAGTTCCTTCGGCGAGGAGGACGTCAGTCCGTCGCTGCGGGCGATGTGGACGGCCAGCACCTCACCGCCGGCGCCCTTCTCCGCCAGCCGCGCGGCCCGGCGGATCAGCGTCCGTCCTTCCGGGCCGCCGGTCAGCCCTACGACAATCCGCTCCCTGGACCCCCATATCGTCGAGACCTCGTGCTCGCTGCGGTACGCGTTGAGGTACTCGTCGACCCGGTCGGCCACCCAGAGCAGCGCCAGTTCGCGCAGCGCGGTCAGGTTGCCGGGCCGGAAGTAGTTGGAGAGGGCCGCGTCGACCTTGTCGGGCCGGTAGACGTTGCCGTGCGCCATGCGACGCCGTAGTGCCTGTGGCGACATGTCGACCAGCTCGACCTGGTCGGCCCGGCGCACCACCTCGTCCGGCACGGTCTCCCGCTGCCGCACTCCGGTGATCGACTCCACCACGTCGCCCAGCGACTCAAGGTGCTGGATGTTGACGGTCGTGATCACGTCGATGCCGGCCGCCAGCAGCTCCTCCACGTCCTGCCAGCGCTTGGCGTTGCGCGAGCCGGGGATGTTGGTGTGGGCGAGTTCGTCGACGAGCGCCACCTGGGGCCTGCGGGCCAGGACGGCGTCGACGTCCATCTCCGTGAAGGAGGTGCCGCGGTACTCCAGTTCCCCGCGCCGACTCTGTTCCAGCCCGTGCAGCATCACCTCGGTGCGCGGCCGCCCGTGGTGCTCCACGAACGCGACCACGCAGTCGGTGCCGCGCTCCACCCGCCGGTGCGCCTCGGAGAGCATCGCGTACGTCTTGCCGACGCCCGGTGCCGCGCCGAGGTAGATCCGAAGCCTGCCGCGTGCCATGTCCACCCTTCGAAGCGGTAACCCGTGCCGGGTTCGGTGATGAGACAGCGGGGGTGTGCGGGGTCCGCCTCCACGCCGTACGGGGCCGGCCGCGCAGGGCCCTGATGACGTCGACGCCGTCCGTGACAGGGCCTTGGTCGGGCGCTGTCGCGGCAGGCTGACGCGCGGCCGCCGGGCGGGGACCGTCCTCCACGACCGGCGCCCGGGGCGTCGGTCAGCCGCCCGCGGTCAGTTCCTTGAGCGCGATGTTGAGTTCGAGGACGTTCACCCGCGGCTCCCCGATGAAGCCGAGGGTGCGGCCCTCGGTGTGCTCGTCGACCAGCTTTCGCACCTCGGCGACGGCGAGGCCGTTCCTCTCGGCGACCCGGTGGACCTGGAGGCCGGCGTACTGCGGGGAGATGTCCGGATCGAGTCCGGAGCCGGAGGAGGTCACCGCGTCGGCGGGCACCTGGGCCGGGCTGACCTTGTAGTCGGCGGTGGAGTTGTCCTTGACGACCTTGGCCTTCGCCTCCTTGACCCACTTGACCAGCTCCGGATTGTCCCCGGAACGGTTCGTGGCGCCGGACAGGATCAACCGGTACTGAGTGTTGACCGAGTTCACACCCAGTCCGTTGGCGGGACGGGGCTGGAAGTAGTCCAGGCTGTAGCCCTGTTGACCGATCAGCGAGGAACCGACGACCTTGCCGTCCGCCTTGATCTGCGAACCGTTCGCCTTGTCGTTGAAGAGGGCCTGGGCCACACCTGTGACAGCCAGCGGATAGATGACGCCTGTGAGCAGGGTCAACACCAGCAGTGCCCGCAGGCCCGCGCCCAGCAACCGCCCGGTGTTCACAACGGAGTTGTTCATGTTGGTGGTTCACCACACTTCTGAAAGAACTACAGCCCGGGGATCAGAGAGATGAGCAGGTCGATGAGCTTGATGCCGATGAACGGGGCGATCAGACCGCCCAGCCCGTAGACGGTGAGGTTGCGCCGCAGCAGGCGGTCCGCGCTGACCGGCCGGTACTGCACGCCCTTCAGGGACAGCGGCACCAGCGCGATGATGATCAGCGCGTTGAAGATGACCGCGGACAGGATCGCGGAGTCCGGCGAGGAGAGTCCCATGACGTTGAGCTTGTCCAGGCCCGGATAGACCGCCGCGAACAGCGCCGGAATGATCGCGAAGTACTTCGCGACATCGTTGGCGATGGAGAACGTCGTCAGCGCACCGCGCGTGATCAGCAGCTGCTTGCCGATCTCGACGATCTCGATGAGCTTGGTCGGGTTGGAGTCCAGGTCGACCATGTTGCCGGCCTCCTTGGCGGCCGACGTACCGGTGTTCATCGCCACGCCGACGTCCGCCTGCGCGAGAGCGGGCGCGTCGTTGGTGCCGTCACCGGTCATCGCGACCAGTTTGCCGCCGGCCTGTTCCCGTTTGATCAGCGCCATCTTGTCCTCGGGGGTCGCCTCCGCGAGGAAGTCGTCGACGCCCGCCTCCTCGGCGATCGCCCTGGCGGTCAGCGGGTTGTCACCCGTGATCATGACGGTCTTGATGCCCATGCGGCGCAGTTCCTCGAACCGCTCCCGCATGCCGTCCTTGACGACGTCCTTGAGGTGGATGACGCCCAGCACCCGTGCCCCGTCGGCGTCTTCGGCCGCGACCAGCAGCGGTGTACCGCCCGCCTCGGAGATGCCGGCGGCGATCTGGTCCGCGTCCTCGGCGATGGTGCCGCCCCGCTCCCGCACCCAGGCGATGACCGAACCGGCGGCGCCCTTGCGGATCTTGCGCCCGTCGACGTCCACGCCGGACATCCGGGTCTGGGCGGTGAAGGCGATCCACTCGGCACCGGCCAACTCGCCCTGGTGGCGCTCGCGCAGGCCGTACCGCTCCTTCGCCAGTACGACGACGGAGCGGCCCTCGGGCGTCTCGTCGGCCAGCGACGAAAGCTGGGCGGCGTCCGCGACCTCGGCCTCCGTCGCCCCGCTCACCGGCACGAACTCGGCCGCCTGGCGGTTGCCGAGCGTGATGGTGCCGGTCTTGTCGAGCAGCAGTGTGGAGACGTCACCGGCGGCCTCGACCGCCCTGCCGGACATGGCCAGCACGTTGCGCTGGACCAGCCGGTCCATGCCCGCGATGCCGATCGCGGAGAGCAGAGCGCCGATGGTCGTGGGAATCAGGCAGACCAGCAGGGCGACCAGGACGACCATCGTCAGGTGCGTGCCCGCGTAGTCCGCGAGGGGCGGCAGCGTGGCACAGGCGAGCAGGAAGACGATCGTCAGGGACGCGAGCAGGATGTTCAGGGCGATCTCGTTCGGCGTCTTCTGCCGGGCCGCGCCCTCGACCAGGTTGATCATGCGGTCGATGAAGGTCTCGCCGGGCTTCGTCGTGATCTTGATGACGATCCGGTCGGAAAGGACCTTCGTCCCGCCCGTGACCGCGGACCTGTCACCGCCGGACTCCCGGATGACGGGCGCCGACTCACCGGTGATCGCCGACTCGTCGACGGACGCGACGCCGTCGACGACGTCACCGTCGCCGGGGACGACATCGCCGGCCTCGCAGACGACCAGGTCACCGATCTTCAACTCGGTGCCGGGCACCCGCTCTTCGGTGGACCCGTCGAGCCGCCGGGCCACCGTGTCGGTCTTGGCCTTGCGCAGGGTGTCGGCCTGGGCCTTGCCCCGCCCCTCGGCGACGGCCTCCGCCAGGTTGGCGAAGAGGACCGTCAGCCACAGCCAGGCACTGATCGTCCAGCCGAACCAGTCGCCCGGGTCCGTGAAGGAGAAGGCGGTGGTCAGGACGGAGCCGATCCACACCACGAACATCACGGGCGACTTGGCCAGCACCCGCGGGTCGAGCTTGCGGAAGGCGTCCGGCAGCGACTTGACCAGCTGCTTCGGATCGAACAGGCCCGCGCCGACACGGCCCTCGGAGGACTTGTGCCCGGTGGGCAGGTCGCTGTGCGGCGCCCGGGTCGGGGTGGCTGTGGACATGGAGCCCTCGTGGTTCTCGATGTGCTTCTCGGTGTGCTTCTCGGTGTGGTTGTCGGTGTGGTTGTCGGTGTGGTTGTCGGTGTGGTTCTCGATACGGGTGGTCATCACGCCAACCCTTCGGCCAGCGGCCCGAGCGCGAGGGCGGGGAAGTAGGTCAGACCGGTGATGATGATGATCGTGCCGACGAGCAGACCGGCGTAGAGCGGCTTGTCGGTGCGCAGGGTGCCCGCGGTCGCCGGGACCGGCTTCTGCTCGGCGAGCGAGCCGGCCAGCGCCAGCACGAACACCATCGGCAGGAAGCGGCCGAACAGCATGCACAGGCCGAGCGTGCTGTTGAACCACTGCGTGTCCGCGTTCAGACCGGCGAAGGCCGAGCCGTTGTTGTTGGAGGCGGACGTGTAGGCGTAGAGGATCTCGGAGAACCCGTGCGCCCCGCTGTTGGTCATCGAGTCGCCCGGGGTCGGCAGCGCCATCGCGGCGGCGGTGAAGACGAGTACCAGCGCCGGGGTGACCAGGATGTAGCAGGCCGCCAGCTTGATCTCGCGGGAGCCGATCTTCTTGCCCAGGTACTCGGGTGTACGGCCGACCATCAGACCGGCGATGAACACCGCGATGACCGCCATGATCAGCATGCCGTAGAGCCCGGAGCCGGTACCGCCGGGCGCGATCTCGCCCAGCATCATGCCGAGCATGGTGATGCCGCCGCCAAGGCCCGTGAACGACGAGTGGAAGGAGTTCACCGCGCCGGTCGAGGTGAGAGTGGTCGCCGTCGCGAAGATCGACGAGCCGCCGACACCGAACCGGACCTCCTTCCCCTCGTACGCCCCGCCCGCGATGTCGAACGCCGGGCCGTGGTGGGCGAACTCGGTCCACATCATCAGGGCCGTGAAGCCGATCCAGATGGTGGCCATGGTGGCGAGGATCGCGTAGCCCTGCCTGACCGAGCCGACCATGAGGCCGAAGGTGCGGGTCAGCGCGAACGGGATGAGGAGGATCAGGAAGATCTCGAAGAGGTTCGAGAACGGCGTGGGGTTCTCGAAGGGGTGAGCGCTGTTGGCGTTGAAGTAGCCGCCGCCGTTGGTGCCCAGCTCCTTGATGGCCTCCTGCGAGGCGACCGCACCGCCGTTCCACTGCCGCGAGCCGCCCATGAACTGACCGACCTCGTGGATGCCGGAGAAGTTCTGGATCGCGCCGCACACCACCAGTACGACCGCGGCGACCGCGGCCAGGGGGACGAGGACGCGTACGACCCCACGCACCAGGTCGGCCCAGAAGTTGCCCAGTTCACCGGTGCGCGAGCGGGCGAAACCGCGTACGAGGGCCACCGCGACGGCGATGCCCACGGCCGCGGAGACGAAGTTCTGCACGGCCAGCCCGGCGGTCTGCACGACGTGGCCCATGGCCTGCTCGCCGTAGTAGGACTGCCAGTTGGTGTTGGTGACGAACGAGACGGCGGTGTTGAAGGCCTGGTCCGGGTCGAGGGAGGAGAAGCCGAGCGAGCCGGGCAGGACGCCCTGGAGCCGCTGGAGGGCGTAGAGGAAGAGAACGCCGACGACGGAGAAGGCGAGGACGCCACGCAGGTACGCGGTCCAGCGCATCTCGGTGTCGGGGTTGGCACCGATGCCCTTGTAGATCCACTTCTCGACCCGCCAGTGGTGGTCGGAGGAGTAGACCCTGGCCATGTAGTTGCCCAGGGGTATGTAGGCGAGGCCCAGCGCGCCGGTCAGGGCGAGCAGCTGGAGGACGCCGGCGAGTACGGGACCCATGACTGCGCTCAGAACCTCTCCGGGAAGATCAGGGCGAGGACGAGATAGCCCAGCAGGGCGACGGCCACGACGAGGCCGACGATGTTCTCGGCGGTCACAGCTTGGTCACCCCCTTGGCGACGAGAGCCACCAGCGCGAAGCACGCGATCGTGATGACGACGAAGGCCAGATCGGCCATCGTGAACTCCTGGAGTGAGGTTCGACCGGACACGGACGCTTCGAGGAAACAGCCTTCGTGGCCGGTTTCGACCGCCGTTGACGGGTCCCTTACGGCGCACAGCGCGGCTTTGACGGAATTCATACGCGGGCCCCGGTGAGGTCGGGGCACCGTCAGAACAAGCGGAACCGCAACCGGCGGATCACCGCCTCGGTCTCCCGCCGTACGACGTGCGCGACCACGGCGCCCCAGGACGCGCCCCACACCGCGCCGCTCGCAGGTCGGCCGCACCAGGGGCACCCCGGGCGACCGGGGGCATGTCCTGTGCGCCAACGGCTGGTCGGCCTGGGTCGACGGCCGCTTCCTGGTGGCTGTATCAGGTCGAACGGGTGCTGGCCGACTACCGGTCCGTGGTCGTGAGCTGCCGTTGACCTGGGCGATGGTGAACCCCCGACCCGGAACGCCGACGGGCGGCGTACTCCGACGTCGTGTCGGTGTACGCCGCCCTGGGGCGGTGCGAGTTGCGGGAGGCGGCCCGCGCTGTCATGGCGGCTACTTCGGGTCGCGGTCGAACACCGACTTCGACCAGAAGTAGCCGAGCGCGGTGAGGGCCAGGCACCAGGCGACGGCGAGCCACCCGTTGTGGCCGATCTCGGTGCCGAGCAGCAGTCCGCGCACGGTCTCGATGGCCGGAGTGAACGGCTGGTACTCGGCGATCGGCTGGAACCAGCCCGGCATCGCGTCGAGCGGGACGAAGGTGCTGGAGATGAGCGGCAGGAAGATCAGCGGCATCGCGTTGTTGCTGGCCGCCTCGGCGTTCGGGCTGACCAGGCCCATCCCGACGGCGATCCAGGTGAGCGCCAGGGCGAACAGCACGAGCAGTCCGAACGCCGCGATCCACTCCAGGGCCGTGGCATCCGTGGAACGGAAACCGATGGCCACGCCGACGGCGCCGACGAGCACCACACTGATGACCGCCTGCAACACGCTGCCGACGACGTGCCCGATGAGCACGGAACCACGGTGGATGGCCATCGTGCGGAAGCGGGCGATGATGCCCTCGGTCATGTCGTTGGAGACGGACACCGCGGTACCGATCGTGGTGCTGCCGATGGTCATCAGCAGGAGGCCCGGTACGAGAAACGCGATGTACTCGGAGCGATCGGCGCCGCCACCGCCGATGCCCGCGCTCATCGTGTCGCCGAAGATGTAGACGAACAACAGCAGCAGCATGATCGGCGTCAGCAGCAGGTTCAGGGTCAGTGACGGGTAGCGCCGGGCGTGCAGGAGGTTGCGGCGCAGCATGGTGGAGGAGTCGCGTACGGCGAGGGAGAGGGAGCTCATCGGACAGCCTCCTTGGGCTGGTTGGGCTCGTTCGGCTGACTCGGCTGATTCGGGACGGTGCTGCCGGTCAGGGCGAAGAAGACGTCGTCGAGGTCGGGGGTGTGCACGGTCAGCTCGTCCGCTTCGATGCGGGCCGAGTCCAGCCGGTCGAGGATGGCGCGCAGCTCGCGCTGGCTGCCGCCGCTGGGGATCTCCAGCGTCAGCGCCTCGTCGTCCCTGCTGACTTCGTGCAGGGCCAGGACGGCGCTCTGGTACGCGGCCGGGTCGGCGAAGCGCAGTCGTACGTGGCCGCCGGGGACGAGTCGCTTCAGCTCCTCGGCGGTGCCCTGGGCGACGAGCCCGCCGCCGTTGAGGACGGCGATACGGTCGGCGAGCTGGTCGGCCTCCTCCAGGTACTGGGTGGTGAGGAAGACGGTGACGCCGTCGGCGACCAACTCGCGGATGATCTGCCACATGTTGTGCCGGGAGCGCGGGTCGAGACCGGTGGTCGGCTCGTCGAGGAAGATGATCCGCGGGCTGCCGACCAGCGTCATGGCGATGTCCAGACGGCGCTTCATCCCTCCGGAATAGGTCGAGGCGGGCTTCTTCGCCGCCTCGGTGAGGTCGAAACGCTCCAGCAGTTCGGCGGTGACCTGCCGCCCCTCGCGCTTGGGGAGGTGGTGCAGGTCCGCCATGAGGAGCATGTTCTCCTCTCCCGTGATCAGTCCGTCCACGGCGGAGAACTGCCCGGTGACACCGATCGCGGCGCGCACCGCATGGGCCTCACCGGCGATGTCGTGCCCGGCGATCCGCGCCTGTCCCCCGTCGGCCGTGATGAGGGTGGACAGGATGTTCACCGCCGTGGTCTTGCCCGCGCCGTTCGGCCCGAGCAGGGAGAAGATCGTGCCCGCGGGCACCTGGATGTCGATGCCGTCCAGGACGGTCTTGTCCCCGTAGGACTTGCGCAGCCCCGTGGCCGCGATCGCGAGTTCGTGGTCCGTCGTCGTCATGCCGCAGAGCGTGCGGCCACGGCGGTTCAGTACGGCTTCAACTCGGTTTCAGCCGCCCCGAGATACCCCCCAGCGTTGAAACCGCCTCTGCCGGCGGGCCCGGACCGGCCTGTCGACGAGCGGCGCCTGTGACCCCGTCGGCCGAGGATCGCGAACAGGGCCCTGAGCGACACCAACGCCCCTTCGGAGAAAGGGACTTCCGCACCTTCCGGAAGAACTCCGGGACATCCCCGACGCCTGGTCTCAACTGGTCTGCACATGGGCGGAGCTCCCCGTCCGGCGCGGTGGGAGTACGGGCGGGCCCCGGGAGCCGTGGAGGCCGTGCAGCGGAGTACCGGTCGGCCCCGCAGGGCCGGGGCGGGGAGCCGCGTCGCCGGAGACCCGCGACCGGGGCCGGGACTCTCCGCAACCGGTCACCCTCGCGGCGTGGGCGGGTGGGAGGGCTCTCATGACACAGGGGCACCGAGTCGGGGTCCGCAGGCGGGGCGGAGCGCCCCGCTGGGGTCGGCGTCACGGGAGAGGGTCGTCAGCGACCGCGAACGCGAGGTCCTGGTCGCCATCGCCCGGGGC
>NZ_JBHVGZ010000106.1:0-25627 GCF_042800355.1 Streptomyces sp. NPDC057623 | reverse complement strand
ACGCCGACCTCCAGCCCCAACTCCTCCACGGCCTCCCGCGTCAGCAGCGACACCAGCCGGTGCGGCCCGGCCTGGATCTCCACCTGGGCGGCGACGTCGCCGAGCTTCACGGCGGTGACGATGCCGGGGAAGGCGTTGCGGACGGACGTGTAGGAGACGTCCTCCTCGCCGCCACCGCCACCGCCACCGCCACCGCCACCGCCACCTCCTCCGCTCCTGGCCAGTTCCACCGAGAAGGCGGCCAGAGCCTTCCCGTCGATGAGGCGTCGCCCGCCCTCGTCCCGGTGCGTGGCGACCCGACCGGCGTCGGCCCACCGTCGCGCGGTGTCGGGACTCACTCCGAGCAGACGCGCCGCCTGGCCGATGGTGTAGGACTGCATACGCGCCAAGATAGGCGATCACGGCTGAGGCAACGGCGAGCGGCCCGGGTCGAGCGCCCGGAGCCGCGCTGTACCGTCTCCTGAGACGATCACCTGGAGGGACGGGGTGGCGAACGGGCTCCGGTTCGGTTGGGTACTGAGCGGCAGCGGATGGGCGACCTGTCGCGTCGCGGACGACGACGCGGAGTGGTCCGACATCGTCAGCTACTGCACGAACGCTCTGGCCGACGTACTGCACGCCGTGGCGGGCCTCTACGGGCCCACGTCCGTCCAACGCGTCTCCTTCGACCTCGAACCTGCCGAGGCCAGGTGGGTCCTGAGCGGCAGCGGCGGGGGCGGCGGCTCGGACATCGACATGGCGATCCATCGCTTTCCCGACATGTCCACGAGCTTCGACCTGCCCGACGAGGAGGGCACGCGCGTCTGGGGCTCCACACAACCCCGAGCCCTCCTCGGCCATGTCGTCCTGGAGGCCGCGCAGTCAGTGCTGAGGCTCCACGGCGAGGACGGCTATCTCGCGAAGTGGGTGCAGCACCCCTTTCCCGTCGCCGCGCTGCAAGACCTCCGCAGGCTGCACCTGCGGCACGACACATGTGCACGCCCGCATGATGTGGCCGTCCCGTAGGGGCTCGGCGAGACTCGCGGCCGGGCTCAGATCGCCCGGCAGACAGCGGGGCGGGGAGAGCCTGACGCGCCACCCTTTCTGATCGCGCCGGATACGGCGGCTTCCCGACGGGCGCCACAGGGCAGACCTTCGGCGGAGGCGAACCCGATCAGAGAGGAAGACGATGGCCCCATCGGAACGGGAACCGGAGCAGGAAGCCCAGCGGATCGGCATACCCGCCGAGTCCACCGCGGGCGAGACCAGGGTGGCGGCGACCCCGGCCACCGTGGCCCGACTCGTCGCGCTGGGCTACCACGTGGTCGTGGAACCGGGAGCGGGGGAGCTGTCCCGTTTCTCCGACACGGCCTACGAAGAGGCGGGCGCCCGGCTCGGTGACCCCTGGCCGGCCGAGGTCGTCCTGAAGGTCAACGGTCCGTCCAGCGAGGAGATCGGCCGGCTGCGCGACGGAGCGACGCTGATCGCGCTGATCGGCCCCGCGCTGAACCCGGAACTGGTCGAGGAGTTGGCACGGCGGCCGGTCACCGTGCTCGCCATGGACGCCGTCCCGCGCATCTCACGCGCCCAGTCCCTGGACGTCCTCAGCTCCATGGCGAACATCGCCGGCTACCGCGCCGTCGTCGAGGCCGCGCACGCCTTCGGCCGGTTCTTCACCGGACAGGTGACCGCCGCCGGCAAGGTCCCGCCGGCCAAGGTGCTCGTCGCGGGTGCCGGGGTGGCCGGACTCGCCGCGATCGGCGCGGCGCACAGCCTCGGCGCCGTGGTCCGCGCCACCGACCCCCGGCCCGAGGTCGCCGAGCAGGTGCGCTCCCTGGGCGGCGAGTTCCTGGAGGTCCGGCCCGAACAGGCCGAACAGGAGGTCAGCGGCGACGGATACGCCAAGGCCACCTCGGACGACTACAACCGGCTCGCGGCGCAGCTGTACGCCGACCAGGCCGCCGACGTCGACATCGTCATCACCACCGCGCTCATCCCGGGCCGGCCGGCGCCGCGGCTCATCACCGCCCAGGACGTCGCCCGGATGAAGCCCGGCAGCGTGATCGTCGACATGGCCGCGGCCCAGGGCGGCAACGTCGAGGGAACGGTCGCCGGCAAGGCGGTCGTCACCGACAACGACGTGACGATCATCGGCTACACCGACCTGCCCGGCCGGCTCCCCGCCCAGGCGTCACAGCTGTACGGCACCAACCTCGTCCACCTGATGAAACTGCTCACCCCCGGCAAGAACGGCCGGCTCGTCCTCGACTTCGAGGACGTGGTGCAGCGCTCGATGACCGTCGTCCGCGACGGCGAGAAGACCTGGCCACCGCCGCCCGTGCAGGTGTCCGCCGCGCCCGCCCCGGCCCAGGGCCCGGAACCCGCCGCGGTCCCCGACGCCGCGGCCAAGCCCGCCCGCTCCGCCCGCTCCGCCCGGTCCGGGTACGCCCTCGTCGGCGTCGGAGCGCTCGCGCTCTTCCTGGTGACCGCCTTCTCACCGCCCCAACTGATCGCCCACTTCACGGTCTTCGTCCTGGCGATCGTCATCGGCTTCTACGTCATCGGCCATGTGCACCACGCACTGCACACCCCGCTGATGTCGGTCACCAACGCGATCTCCGGGATCGTCGTGGTCGGTGCGCTGCTTCAGATCGGGCACGGGAACACCGTGGTCACCGTGCTGTCGTTCGCCGCGATCCTGCTGGCGAGCATCAACGTCTTCGGCGGATTCGCCGTCACCCGCCGCATGCTCGGCATGTTCTCGAAAGGCTGATCACGGATGACCACCGCCACGGCCGCAGAGGCCGCATACGTCGTCGCCGCGCTGCTGTTCATCCTCAGCCTCGCCGGACTCTCCCAGCACCGCACCTCCCGCTCGGGGGTCGTCTGGGGCATCGCGGGCATGGTCATCGCCCTGGCCGCCACCGTCGCCCTCGCCTCGCGCTCCATCACCACCACCGGTCTCGTACTGATCGCCGTCGCCACGGCCGTCGGCGCGGGCATCGGACTGTGGCGGGCCCGGGTCGTCGAGATGACCGGTATGCCGGAGCTGATCGCCATCATGCACAGCCTCGTCGGGCTCGCCGCCGCGTTCGTCGGCTGGAACGGCTACCTCGACGTCGACGCCGGGGGCCACACCGGGCAGGAGATCACCGGCTCGCTGCTGCGCATCCACCACGCCGAGGTGTTCATCGGCGTGTTCATCGGCGCCGTCACCTTCACCGGTTCCGTCGTCGCCTACCTGAAGCTGTCGGCGCGGATCAAGTCCCGCCCGCTCATGCTCCCCGGCAGACACGCCCTCAACCTGGGCGCGCTCGCCGCGTTCGTCGTGCTCACCGCGGCGTTCGTCGCGCGCCCCCACATGGGGCTGCTCATCGCGGTCACCGCGGTGGCACTGGCCCTCGGCGCCCACCTGGTCGCCTCCATCGGCGGCGGCGACATGCCGGTGGTCGTCTCGATGCTCAACAGCTACTCCGGCTGGGCCGCGGCCGCCTCCGGCTTCCTCCTCGCCAACAACCTGCTCATCGTCACCGGCGCACTGGTCGGCTCCTCCGGCGCCTACCTGTCGTACATCATGTGCAAGGCGATGAACCGTTCCTTCCTGTCGGTGATCGCGGGCGGCTTCGGCGGCGAGACGGTGGTGGCGAACGACTCCGGCGACCACGGGGAGCACCGGGAGATCAGCGCGGAGGAGACCGCCGAACTCCTCCAGGACGCCTCCTCGGTGATCATCACTCCGGGATACGGGATGGCGGTCGCCCAAGCCCAGTACCCCGTCGCGGAGTTGGCGCGCAAGCTGCGCGAGCGCGGCGTCGACGTGCGCTTCGGCATCCACCCGGTCGCCGGCCGGCTGCCGGGGCACATGAACGTGCTGCTCGCGGAGGCCAACGTGCCGTACGACATCGTGCTGGAGATGGACGAGATCAACGACGACTTCGCCGCCACCTCGGTCGTCCTGGTCATCGGCGCCAACGACACCGTCAACCCGTCCGCAGCCGAGGACCCGGCCAGTCCCATCGCCGGGATGCCGGTCCTGCACGTGTGGGAGGCGGCCCAGGTCGTGGTCTTCAAACGCTCCATGGCGACCGGCTACGCGGGCGTACAGAATCCGCTGTTCTTCCGTGAGAACAGCCAGATGCTCTTCGGCGACGCCAAGCAGCGGGTCGAGGACATCCTGCGCAGCCTCGACGCCACCGCCGCGCCGGTCCCGGCCATGGTCGGCACCAACCGCTGACCCGTGCTCCCGCCGTCCGCCGGTCCGACCCGGCGGACGGCCCGCCATGCCGACCGGCCGACAGGCCCGTGAATCCGTGTCACTTCACCTGAAGGTGTGATGAGCCCGGACGTACATCGAGAGGGCGGAATCGGGCAACTGTCGGCGCCGGTACGTTGGCATGGTGCGGCTGATCGGGGAGTTCACCGTGGAACGGCGCCTCGGCGCCGGCGGGATGGGGGTCGTGTACCTGGCGCGCAGCGCCGGTGGGCGGCGGGTCGCGCTGAAGGTGATCCGGCCCGAGTACGTCGACGAGCCACACTTCCGGGCCCGGTTCCGGCGCGAGGTCGCCGCTGCCCGCAAGGTGAGCGGGGCCTTCACCGCGCCCGTCGTGGACGCCGACCCGGACGGTGATCCGCCCTGGCTGGCCACGCAGTACGTCGTCGGCGACGCACTGGACACCCGAGTGCGCTCCGGCGGCCCGCTCCCGGTGGCCGAAGTCGTCCGGCTGGCCGGAGAGTTGGCGGAGGCGCTGCGCGACATCCACCGGCAGGGACTCGTGCACCGGGACCTCAAACCCGCCAACGTCCTGCTCGCCGACGATGGCGTACGGGTCATCGACTTCGGCATCGCCCGCTCCGTCACCCAGAGCCGGGCCCTGACCCGCAGCGGCGCCATGGTGGGCACCCCGGCCTTCATGGCGCCGGAGCAGCTGATCGCCGCCCAGGCCGTCTCCCCGGCGACCGACGTGTTCGCGCTCGGCGGCGTACTGGCCTACGCCGCGCTGGGCCGCAGCCCCTTCGAGAACCCCGGGGCGGCGGGCCTGGAGCCGATCGCGGTCGCCTTCGCGGTCGTGCACCAGGAGCCGGACCTCGCCGGTCTCCCCGGCGCGCTGCGCGCACTCGTGGCCCGCTGTCTGATCAAGGACCCGGCCCGGCGGCCCTGCTTGGAGGAGGTTCTGCGCCTGGCGAGCCGCGCCGGGCAGGGCCTCGGCGAGGTCGACAGCACCTCACCACCGGTACGGCGCCGACGGACCGGCCGGACCGCCCTCGCCGCCCTCGCCGTGCTCGCGACCCTGCTCCTGCCGGGGGACACGTCAGGGTCGGTGCCTTCGGCGGTCCTGCCCTGCGCCGACGGACTGACCGCCATCGGCGAGGGCGGTATGCGCAGGTGCGTCGGACTGCTGGACGAGGCCGTGTCGCCCGCGCTGCTGCGCCGTTCGTCGAGCCGGCTCATCGCACCCGTGCTGGAGCGGATCGCCGCGGAGAACCGGCGGGTCGCGGCGGCCGCGGAAGAGCCGGGCGGTCGGCCGCAGGTGTCGATGGTGTATCTGACGCCCCTGACCGAGGAGTTCGACGGCGGCGCCGGGATGGAGGCGGTGCGGCGCGATCTGGAGGGCGCCCACTTCGCCCAGCTCAGGATCAACCGGAAGTCGGCCGGACCGGACGGCGACGCCGCGGTCCGGCTGCTGTTCGGCCAGACCGGAGGCACCGCCCAACAGCGCAACCACACGGTCGGGCAGGTGCTCGGCGCCCGGCGCGCCCAGCGCATCGTGGCGGCGCTCGGCCTGGGCGGCAGCACCGCGGCCAGCCAGGACATGGTGGAGGAGCTGACCGCCGGCGGCCTGCCCGCGTTCGGTTCGGTCCTCACCGCCGACTCCTGGGCCGCCGTGCCCGGCCTGGCACGGGTCGCGCCCGCCAACGCGGACCAGGCGGCGGCCGCCGTACGCCATCTGTCGACCGGCCCACTCGCCCGCGCCCGGATCCTCTTCGTGCGGGACATCGCCCCCGGGGACCAGTACACCAGCACCCTCGCCCAGCAGTTCCGGGCCCGGCTACCGGCCCGTCGCCTCGTCCGCGCGGAACCCACCCTGTTCGACTCCTCACGGCCCGGCCCGCTCGACTTCCGGGCCGAACTGAAGGACGTGTGCAGGGTGAAACCGGACGTCGTCTACTTCGCGGGCCGGGGCACCACGCTGCCGCAACTCCTGACCGTCCTCGCCGCCCGCCCCTGCCGAGGCCACCGGATCACCGTGATGTCCGGCGACGACACCATGATGGTCCGGCACACGAACGGCTTCGACGCGCGCGAACTGGCCCGCGCCCTCGACAAGGGCGGCATCGACCTGCTCTACACCGGCCTCGCCCACCCCGGAGCCTGGCAGGTGACGCCGGGCGCGTTCGCCCCGGACCTCGTCGCGCCCTTCCGGGACGGCACGTTCGACGACACCTTCCCGCACAGCGACCTGGACGACGGCCGGGCGATCATGATGCACGACGCCCTGCTCACCGCGGCCCGGGCGGTCCGTGCGACCCCCGCGGTGCCGAACCCGACCGTCACCGACGTCTACCTGACCCTGTCCCGCCTGCGGAAACTGGGCCCGCTGCCGGGCGCGAGCGGCTGGATCGCGCTCGGCGACGACGGCGCCCCCGAGAACAAGGCGATCCCCGTCCTGCGGATCACACCGGACGGCCGTACCACCGCCATCACCGTCACCTCGGCCGAAGGCGCACCGCGGGCGAAGGGTGTCGGTGGCGGCAATTAAGCTCCCGCCCATGAGTGAGGCAGACAGAGGCCCCGGGCGACGAGTCGTCGACGGGCGCTTCGAGTTGGAGGCCCGCCTCGGCGGCGGGGGCATGGGGACGGTCTGGCGGGCCAGGGACCTGGTGCTGCACCGGCTGGTGGCGGTCAAGGAGGTCCGCCCGCCCGACCGGGACCTCGCCGAATACGACCCCGACAGCGCGCGGATGCTGCGCGAGCGGGTGCCGCGCGAGGCCAGGGCCCTGGCCCGGATCGACCATCCGAACGTCGTGACCGTCCACCACATCGTCGACGGCGGCGACGGCACCTACCCCTGGATCGTGATGGAACTGGTCACCGGCGGTTCGCTCGCCGACCGGCTGGCCCAGGATCCGATGTCCCCGGCCGAGGCGGCCAGGCTCGGCCGGGGAGTGCTGGCCGCGCTGACCGCCGCGCACGACGCCGGCATCCAGCACCGCGACGTGAAGCCCGCCAACGTGCTGCTGCGGCCCGACGGGCGCCCCGTCCTCACCGACTTCGGCATCGCCGCGATCCGCGAGGCGACCAGCCTCACCGCCACCGGCTCCATCATCGGCACCGCCGACTTCATGGCCCCGGAGCGCGTCTCGGGGCACGAGGGCGGATCCGCCTCCGACCTGTGGTCGCTGGCGATGATGCTGTACGCCGCCGTGGAGGGCCACCACCCGCTGCGCCGGGGCACCACCCTGGCCACCCTCGCGGCGGTCCTCCACGACGACGTGCCGCCGCCGGTGCGGGCGGGTGCCCTGGGCGATGTCCTGATGAGCGTGCTCGTACGGGACGCGTCGGCGCGGCCGTCCGCCGCGGTACTGGACATGAGGCTGGCCGAGGTCGAGTCCGGGCCGCCCGGGCCCGCGGTGCGGGAGGAGCCCACCTCGTATCCGCTGCACCCGCCGTCCGCCCCCACCGGGTTCGGGCCGGCGCCGGTCGCTCCGTGGCCGGGGCAGGTCCCGCCCCAGCCGGTGACGGCGCCCGCGCGGGCGGCACGCCGACGCATACCCGGCCGGGCCGCCCTGCTGAGCCTCTCGGGGACCTCTCTCGCCGGTGCCCTGGCCCTGGCGTGGTGGCTGCTGCCCTTCGGCGGCGACACCGGTGACTCGGACGCGAGCGGCCCGTCGTCCTCCACGTCCTCCGCCTCCTCCTCCTCGTCGTCGTCCACGTCCGCCACGTCGGCTCCGAAGTCGACGCCCTCACCGACCGGTGCCGCCCCGGCCGCGCAGAAGTCGCGGGAGCCGGAGAGCGGCTCCCTGCTCACCCCGAACGGCATCCGCACCGCCATCAAGGCCCTCAAGGAGGACACCGGCCGGGACATGTTCGGCGACTTCACCGTCTATCCGGACTACGTGTCGGCCCAACTGATGGTCAAGGGCAGCAAGTCGGCGTACGACTACTACACCTACCGTTCCGGACAAGGCGTGGAGAAGGGCATCATCAACGGCACCCTTGCGGGTGGGTATCAGCCCGTCAGCCTCGACGACTTCAACTGGGACCGCGTACCCGCGCTCTTCGAAGAGGCGAACAAGAAGCTGAACGTCGACGATCCGGACACCCGCTACCTGGTGGTGAGACAGCCCGACGACGTCTTCGACACCCCGGCCGGAATGGCCGTCTACCTGAGCGACTCCTACGGCCGCGGCGGCTACGTGGAGGCCGACACGAACGGCAAGGTGACCCGTGTGATGCCCGCGGAGGACTGAGCCCCGGCCGCGGGGAGAGCAGCGGTGACGACCGGTCAGGTGCCCGTCACGGCGGATCGGGACAGGCTCGGAGGACATCGAGTGCCGTGAGCGCCACATGGAGCTCGGTGCGCTGCTCGCCGGACTCCAGGTCGCAGCCGAGGAGCCGCTCGATGGTGCGCAGACGTTGGTACACGGTTTCGCGGGAGAGGCCGCCCCGGCGGGCCGCGGTGGTCTTGCTGCCCGCCGCGTCGAGGTAGTGGCGCAGGGTGGTCAGCAGGTCGGTGCTGCGCTGGGTGTCGTGCTCGATCAGACGGCCGAGCTGTCGTTCCGTGTACTCCTGGATCCGGGTGTCCTCGCGCAGGGCGTGCAGCAGACGGCGCAGACCGATGTCGGGCGGTTCGTGGAAGGAGCGGCCCGCGGGAAGTGGCTGGCCGGGCGGGGTGGCCTGGGCGGTACGGGCCGCCTCGCGGAAGGAGCGGGGCGTGTCGCAGAGGTCCCTGACTTCCGAGCCGACGCTCACGACGGCGTGCGGGGCGAGGCCCAGCGCGGTGCGGCTGAGGCGTTCGGCGACGGGACGCCAGGGCTGGCCGGGGCGCAGCGCCAGCAGGATGCCGACGCGGCCGGGAGCCAGGTCGCCGACGAGCGCGGGGACACCTGCCGTGCCGAGTTCGCGGGACAGAAGTGTCTCCGGCCCGGTGCCCTCTGCCTCCGCGTGCAGATCCACGAGGATCCCGACGAAGGTGACGTCCCTCGTGGGCAGGCCCAGGGCGGCACAGCGGGCTCGGGCGTCGCCGGGGGAGTGGTGGCGCTGCTCGACCAGATCGCGCAGGGCGTCGCGGTGAGCGGTGCGTTCCCAGGGGGCGGTGTGGATGAGGCGGGCGACGGTCAGGGCCATCGCCGTGCGCTCGAGGACGGTGACGTCCTCCGGCCCGAAAGCCGGTTGCTCCGTCCGGGGCGGGAGCATCACCAGGCGGCCCCAGCGTTCGCCCTGGTACTCGACGGGCGCGGCCAGCCGGCCGTCGGGGCCGAACACGCCCGTGTGATCGCCCGCCGGGGTCGCCCGGGAGCGCGCCTCCCAGTCGGTGAGCGCCTCCCGCACCGTGCTGCCGGACGGCTCGCAGATCAGCGCCTGGTGCACCAGGTTCTCCAGGACGACCGTGCGGCCGCTCATCGTCGCCGCCGCCCGCATGACGTCCCGCGGCCCCGCGCCCCGCAACGTCAGGGCGGTGAACGCCTCGTGGATCCGCTGGGTGCGGCGGATCGCCTCGGCCTGGTTGCCGAGGATGAGGGCGTGGACGACCTGGGTGACCTCGAGGAAGTTGACGTCCCTGGCGAGGGTGATCAGCGGCAGACCGCGGGCCCGGCAGGCATGTACGAGGGCGTCGGGCGGTCGGTGGTAGCGCCGTACCAGTTCGATGACCAGGGCCGCCGCTTCGACACCCGCGAGCTCGTCGACGTACCTGCGCACTTGCGCCGCCTCCTCGGGCAGCGGCATGCCGGTGGTCAGGACGAGCTCGCCGCCCTTGAGGAAGGACGCGGGGTCCGTCAACTCGGTGATGTGGACCCAGCGCACCGGCCGGTCGAGGTGGGCGACGCCGGTGACGACCTGGGGGTGTCCGGCGGTCAGGACGGGCAGCGCGAGGACGTCGGCGACGGTGAGGGCACGGCCGGGCGCGGTACCGTCCCGGTCCTTCGCGGGGCTCTCGTCGTTCACGGTGTCGTCGTGCATGCCCGGCCACTGTGACAAGCCCTGCTGACCTGCGCAAGGGGTGGTCCGGTGGGACGGAGGGGGCGATGAACCCCGGGTTCGGGCCCCCACACCTGACAGAACGTCCGAACCCCGTGTCCCCGCCGGACAGATCAGGCGTTGTCGCCCTGTTGAGCCACCGGAATGCTCGGGTGGGGGCCGGACCGGATCACGCGGGTCACGCAGACCGGACTGGGCACGCAGAACACGACACACGGCCGGGAGACGAACATGACCGCACTGTCGCCGCACCTTCGCCAGGCCACGCCCGTGGTGGCAACCCGAGGCGAAGGCGTCCACCTCTACGGCGAGGACGGCCGCCGCTACCTCGACTTCACCGCCGGCATCGGCGTCACCAGCACCGGGCACTGCCATCCCAGGGTGGTGGAGGCGGCGCGGGAGCAGGTGGGCACGCTCGTCCACGGCCAGTACACGACGGTCATGCACCAGCCTCTCCAACGGCTCGTCGAGAAGCTCGGCGAGGTCCTGCCGGCCGGACTGGACAGCCTGTTCTTCACCAACTCGGGCAGCGAGGCGGTCGAGGCCGCGCTCCGCCTGGCCCGTCAGGCCACCGGCCGGCCGAACATCGTCGTCTGCCACGGCGGCTTCCACGGCCGTACGGTGGCCGCCGCCTCGATGACGACGTCCGGCACCCGCTTCCGCTCGGGCTTCTCCCCGCTGATGAGCGGGGTGGTGGTCACCCCGTTCCCGACGGCCTACCGGTACGGCTGGGACGAGGAGACCGCCACCCGTTTCGCCCTGAAGGAGCTGGACTACACGCTCCAGACGATCTCCTCGCCCGCCGACACGGCCGCGATCATCGTCGAACCGGTACTGGGCGAGGGCGGATACGTCCCCGCGAACCGCGCCTTCATGCAGGGGCTGCGCGAACGGGCCGACCGGCACGGCTTCCTGTTGATCCTGGACGAGGTGCAGACCGGCGTCGGCCGCACCGGCCGGTTCTGGGGCCACGAGCACTTCGGCATCACCCCGGACATCCTCGTCACCGCCAAGGGCCTGGCCAGCGGCTACCCCCTGTCCGGGATCGCGGCCCCCGAGGAGCTGATGAGCAAGGCGTGGCCGGGCTCCCAGGGCGGCACGTACGGCGCCAACGCCGTCGCCTGCGCGGCGGCCTGCGCCACCCTCGACGTCGTACGGGACGAGAAGCTCGTCGAGAACACCGAGGCGATGGGTGCCCGCCTGCGGCACGGCCTGGAAGCGGTGGCGGACCGCACCCCGGGCATCGGTGACGTGCGGGGTCTCGGGCTGATGCTGGCCACCGAGTTCGTCACCGAGGACGGCGGTCCGGACCCGGAGACCGCCGCCCGCGTACAGCGCGCCGCCGTCGACGAGGGCCTGCTCCTGCTGCTGTGCGGTGCCTGGAACCAGGTCGTGCGGATGATCCCGGCACTCGTCATCGACGAGAGCGCGGTGGACGAGGGACTGCGGGCGTGGGCGGCCGCGGTGGAGGGAGTGACGTCATGACCGACACCCCCACGCAGCTGTTCATCGGCGGTGCCTGGGTGGACGCCTCGGACGGTGCCACCATGCCCGTGGACGACCCGGCGACGGGCGAGATCCTCTGCCACGTCGCCGACGCAGGCCCCAAGGACGCCCGGCTCGCCGAGGACGCGGCCGTGGGCGCCCAGCGGGAATGGGCCCGTACGGCGCCGCGGGCGCGCAGCGAGATCCTGCGCCGGGCCCACGAGATCGTCCTCGAACGCACCGACGAACTCGCCCGCCTGATGACGTCCGAGATGGGCAAGCCGCTCACCGAGGCCAGGGGAGAGGTGGCGTACGCGGCCGAGTTCCTCCGCTGGTTCTCCGAGGAGGCGGTACGCGTCGACGGCGGCTACGGCACGCTGCCCGACGGCCGCAACCGCATGCTGCTCTCCCGCCGCCCCGTCGGTCCCTGCCTCCTCGTCACCCCCTGGAACTTCCCCCTCGCCATGGGCACCCGCAAGATCGGCCCGGCCCTCGCCGCCGGGTGCACGATGGTGCTCAAGCCGGCCCCGCAGACCCCTCTGTCCAGCCTGGCCCTCGCCGCGATCCTGAAGGAGGCCGGGCTGCCGGACGGCGTGCTGAACGTCGTCACCACCTCCCGAGCGGGGGAGGTGTGCGAACCGCTCCTGCGCGGCGGGCGGATACGCAAACTGTCCTTCACCGGCTCCACGCAGGTCGGACGGCTGCTCCTGGCCCAGTGTGCGGACACGGTCGTACGGACCTCGATGGAGCTGGGCGGCAACGCGCCGTTCATCGTCTTCGAGGACGCCGGTCTCGATGTGGCCGTGGACGGTGCGATGCTCGCCAAGATGCGCAACATGGGCGAGGCGTGCACGGCCGCGAACCGCTTCTTCGTGCACCGGTCGGTGGCGGAGGAGTTCGGGCGTCGCCTGGCCGAGCGGATGGGCGCGCTCGTCGTGGGCCCCGGCACCCGCGAAGGAGTCGACGTCGGACCCCTCATCGACGCGGCCGGCCGGGCCAAGGTGGAGGACCTGGTCGCCGACGCGGTGGAGCGCGGCGCGCGGGTGCTCGTCGGGGGCCGTACACCGCAAGGCCCGGGCTGCTTCTACCCCCCGACCGTCCTCACGGGCGTGGCCCCCGACAGCCGCCTGATGGACACGGAGATCTTCGGCCCGGTCGCCGCGATCCTCACCTTCGACGACGAGGACGAGATCGTACGCCGCGCCAACGACACCCCCTGGGGACTCGTCGGCTACGTCTTCACCGAGGGCCTCGACCGCGCCCTGCGCGTCAGCGAGCGCCTGGAGGTGGGCATGGTCGGCCTCAACACGGGACTGGTCTCCAACCCGGCGGCCCCGTTCGGAGGGGTCAAACAGTCCGGGCTGGGCAGGGAAGGCGGCCGCGTCGGGATAGAGGAGTTCCTGGAGTACCAGTACTTGGCCATCCCGGTGCGGTGACCGACACCGTTCCCCGCGCACTCACCCCATGCGCGGGGGGCGGATCTCGCCCGTGCCCAGCGTGATCACGGCCCGGGGCCGCATGGGCTCCTCGCCGCGACGCGAGAGCAGCACCACCTCCTCGACGGCGGCCGGCAGTGTGCCGAGCCGGGCGGCGCACTCGGCTGCCAGGTGTTTCGGGTCGTGAGTGCGGCCGAGGGACAGATGCGGGGTGAAGCGGTCACCTCGCCCGCGGCAGAGCGGGAACCGCAGCCGCAGCTCCCGCTGGAGTCGGGCCCACGGTGCCAGACCCGCCGCGGCCGGATCGAGCCAGACCGTCGCGTAGTGCCGGTGCCGGAAGTACCGCACACCGGCCAGGCGCGCCGTGAACGCCGGGGTCGCCGCCGCCCCGGCGCGCAGCAGCGGCACGGCCCGCGTGAACTCCTCCTCCGGCACGAAACCGAAGAGCAGATTCACATGCGGCGGCCATCGCCTTACCTGCGGATCGTGCTCCCAGCGGATGTCCTGGATCACCGGCCAGAGCTCGCCCGGCGGCAGCCACGCCACCGCCGTCCGGGCCGTCGGCGCCGCGTCGAGCGTGTCCCCTGGCCCGACCGTGTCCCCTGGTCCGGCCGAGCGGAAAGCCGCATTCCCGTCCACATGGGCATCATCCCAAATCAGGGCAAGATCATCCGATCGACGGACAGGCAGAACGATTCACCAGGTGAACGGCGCGATGTTCGATCAACGACGCCGGGCTGCGTGGCGATCCTTGTGCAGGTATCCAACCGACCGGCAGGCAGCGGCCCTTCGAGGTCTGCTGCCTTCCCTGCCCAAGGAGTTCCCCTTGAGTCTTCGTCGCATCGTGACCGGCGCCCTCGGTTCCGCCGCCCTCGTCCTCACGTCCCTCGGCGCGGTGACCGCCCAGGCCGGCCCCGCGGCAGCCGACCCCTGCGGGTTCTACGAGACCAGCTCCGACGCCTACTACAACCACTGCACCTCCGACGGCTCGCGCGTGGTCATCCAGGTGAGGGTCGCCAACGCGCTCGACTACGAGCGGTGTGTCGGGCCCGGCCGGACCTGGCTGGGCTCTGCTGACAAGATCCAGGGCGCTCACTACCTCAACCGCACCTGCTGAACCCCACCATGGAGCCGTCGCCTTGAGCGGCGGCGGGGCGAGCGGGGATGGCGTGAGCGGGGGTGGGAGGCGGGCTGAGGCTGAAGGGGTCGTTCATGAATCCGTGAGGCTGCCAACCCGACGCTGTCGCGGGACGCGCAGTACGGCGGGCGGCGCCCGTGTCCACCCGCAGAACCGTTTCCGGTTGCTCCGTCTGCTCCGTGTGTGTCACCGCGCCCACGCGGCGTCCTCCCCCCCCCACACACATCAGGCAGGACCCGCCGTACGGCGTCGGTCAGTCCAGGAAGTCCGCCACGAGGAGAGCGAACTCGTCGGGTGTGGAGAGGCGAATGCCGAGGTCCTCGGCCTTGGAGCGCTTGGATCCGACCCCGTCTCCGGCGACCACGAGGCTGGTCTTCCTGGACACGCTGGAGGAGGAGCGGCCCCCGGCCCGTTCGACGAGTTCGTTCACCTGGTTGCGGCTGAGCTTTTCCAGTGGACCGGTCATGGCGCCGGTGACCACGACGGTCATCCCGGCGAGCGGCCCGGCGGCCGGGGTGCCGGTCACCGCGGGATCGGTGCCGGTGCCGGTATCGGTGGCCGTGGCGGGATCCGCGGGCGGGAAGGCGGTGCCGGGTTCGGCCATGTTCACCCCGGCCGCGGCGAGTCTGTCGATCAGTCCGGCGAGCTCGGCCAGCTCGGCGACGATGGCGGGTGCCTTCTCGGGGCCGATGCCATCGACCTGCTGGAGCTGGTCGGCGTCGGCGGCACGGATGTTGTCCATGGTGGCGAAGTACCGGGCTATGCGGCGGGACATGGAGCGGCCCGTGCCGCGGACCCCCAGGGCGCACAGCACCCGCGACAGCGGCCGTGTCCTCGCCGTGGCGAGGGCGGCCAGGAGGTTGTCGGTGCTGGTCTCGCCCATCCGCTCCAGCCCGAGAAGCTGGTCGCGGGTCAGGGTGAACAACTCGGCGAGGTCGGTGACCAGGCCCGCCTCGACGAGCTGCACGACACGGGTGGTGCCCAGCCCTTCGATGTCGAGCTGGTCGCGGCCCGCGGCGTAGGAGAGCGAGGCGACCAGGTGGCAGTTACGCCCCTGCTCGCACCGCCAGCGCTCCTGGCTGGTGTCGATCCCCGAGCCGCAGCGGGGGCACAGCTGCGGGAAGACGATCGGCTTCTCGTCGCCGGTGCGCAGGTGGGCGACCGGTGCCTCGATGCGCGGGATGACGTCACCGGCGCGGTGGACCATCACCTGGTCGCCCGTCCGCAGGTCTCGGCGGGTGATGTCGGCGGGGTTGTGGAGCGTGGCGTAGGTGATGGTGGAGCCGTCGATCTCGACCGGTTCCAGAACGCCGCGGGGGGCGATGATGCCGGTGCGGCCCACGTTCCACTCGACGTCCAGCAGGCGGGTGATCTTCTCGACTGCGGGGAGCTTGTAGGCGATCGCCCAGCGCGGGGCCCGCGATCCGGAACCGGCGGCCTTCTGGTCGGCGGCGTGGTCGGCCTTGATGACGATGCCGTCGATCCCGAACGGCAGCCCGGCGCGCAGCGCGGCGATCTCCTGCACCCGGGCCAGGACCTCGGCCGTGGTGGCCGCGGTGACACCGGGCACCGGCGTCGTGGCGGTGGTGTGCACGCCCAGCTCGCCCGCGAGGGCCATGAGCTCGCTGTGCGCGAGCCCGGCCAGGCGCGCGGCCAGGGCGTCGTCGGTGTCGGGCAGCGGCAGCAGGCTGTAGCCGAAGAACGTCATCGGGACGGTGTAGGCGCGGTCCCTGGCCCGCAGGGTGCCCGCGGCCGCGTTGCGGGGGTTGGCGAACGGCTGGCCGCCGTGCGCGGTGCGCACCTCGTTGGCGTGCCCGAACTGCGCCCCCGTCATGAGGACTTCGCCGCGCACCTCCACGGTGACCGGCTCGGCCAGCGTGTCGGGCAGGCCCTCTATGGTGCCCATGGTGTGCGAGACGTCCTCCCCGGCCGTCCCGTCACCGCGCGTGATCAGTCGCGTCAGCCGCCCCTGCGTGTAGCGGGCGGCGATCGCGAGACCGTCGAGTTTCGGCTCGACGCTGTACCGCTCGGCCTCGTGTCCGATGCGGCGGGCCAGCGACGCAGTCCAGGCCGTGAACTGCTCGGGCGAGAACACGTTGTCCAGGCTCAGCATCGCGACCGTGTGCGGCACATCGCCCTCGACGGCGCCACCGGCGACCTTCCCCGTCGGCGAGCCGGGCAGCACCTCGTCGGGATGGCCGGCCTCCCACGCGGCGATCCCTCGCACCAACCGGTCGTAGGTGTCGTCGTCCAGCGGGGACGTGCCGTCCGTGTAGTAGGCGGCCGCGGCCCGCACCACGTCCTCGACGGCCTGCGCGTAGCCGGCGGCGTCCACGATCTGCGCAACTGGTGTTGTCATGTGGCCCATCCTGCCTGCCACCACTGACAACGCCCCTGGACGCCGGCTTCGCCCCTCGCGTCAGGCCGCTCGCTCGCGCAGGGCGAGCACGGCACCGAGTGCGGCGGCACCGTCGAGCAGAGCCTTGGAGCGAGCCGTGATGTCGGCGTGTCTGACAGCCTGCGCGGAGGCGACATCCTGCGATCGGCCGGTGTGCCGCGACTTCCGCCTCAGGTCCCGAAGGGGCGCGACGCGGTAACCGGCCTTGCGGAGCCGGCACTGGGACGCGCGGGGCGCCGTCACCCGGGACCGTGGCCCCGTGCGAGCGACGCCTCGCCACGAGCGACGCGCTGCCCAGGTCCCCGGCGAGAGCGCCCCGGGTGCCTAGACAGGCCGCGCGACCTGGGAACGGGCCGGGTGTCGGGGGCCGAGGAAGACGACGATGCCCTTGCCGTCGGGGGAGGGGTGGGTGGCCTGGGTCCAGCCCTGGCGGCGGTAGAAGGACATGGCCTGACCGGACCGCACGGAGGTCAGCAGCCAGGCGCGGCCCTCGGGGGCATCCGCGATGACCGCTTCCAGGAGCTCGCCTGCGAGGCCGGTGCCGCGCGCGCGGGAGCGGACGGCGAGTTGGTCCGTCTCGCTGGCGCCGACCAGCCAGCCGCTGGTGCAATCGGGACCGAGTCCCGCGGCGACCTGCGGGTAGCAGCGGTCGGTGGGGAAGGGGGCGGGGGTGGTCCAGGCGGTGGCGAAACCGAGCATCGCTGCGCCCTCCATCGCGATCGCGGCCGTGAACCCGGGCCGGCGTACGTCCCCAGGCAGCCGGTCGGTGAACTCGACGGCCCGTTCCGTGCCCTCGTTCCAGGGCGGGGAGCAGAAGGCATCGACGTACACGGAGTGCAAGTCGGTGGTGTGGGCGAGGAGCTCGGCGCCCTTGAACGCACGGATGTCGACGCTCACCGGGCCGCCACCGCCTCCGCCACCGTCCCCACACGCATCCCGACCGGGTGCAGGGCCGCGTACGCCAGGGGCGCCGAGGGGTCGATCGACACGTCGAGCGGGGCGGGTTCGGCTCCGGCCCGGACGAGGAGGTCGCCGACGGCGGCGATCATCGCGCCGTTGTCCGTGCACAACTTGAGCGGCGGCACCCGCAGTTCGATGCCGGCCGCCCGGCAGCGCTCCTCGGCCAGTGACCGCACGCGCGAGTTGGCGGCGACCCCGCCGACCACGACCAGCGTCCCCACGCCGTACTCGGCACAGGCCGCGACCGCCTTGCGGGTCAGCACGTCGGCGACCGCTTCCTGGAGCGAGGCAGCTCCGTCGGCCACGGGCAGCTCACGGTCCGCGTGACCTTCCGCCCAGCGGGCCGCGGCCGTCTTCAGGCCCGAGAACGAGAAGTCGTACGAGCCCGGGAGCGGGCGCGGGAAGGGGACGGCGCGCGGATCCCCCGCGCGCGCTGCCCGGTCGACGGCAGGACCGCCGGGATACGGCAGCCCGAAGACCCGTGCCACCTTGTCGAAGCACTCCCCGGCGGCGTCGTCGAGGGTGTCGCCGAGATGGACGATCGGATCACGGGCCAGGTCGCGGACGAGGAGGAGGGAGGTGTGGCCGCCGGAGACGATCAGCACCACGCAGGGGTCGGGCAGCGGCCCGTGTTCGAGGGTGTCGGCGGCGACATGGCCGGCCAGGTGGTGGACGCCGTACAGCGGCACGTCCAGCGCGTAGGCGATGCCCTTCGCCCCGGCCAGGCCCACCTGGAGCGCGCCCGACAGGCCCGGTCCGGTGGTGACGGCGACGGCGCCGATGTCGGACAGCGTCAGACCGGCCTCGTCCAGCGCCTGCCGGACCACCGGGCGCAGCGCGTGCAGATGCGCCCTGGAGGCGATCTCGGGCACCACCCCGCCGAAGCGGGCGTGCTCGTCCATGCTCGACGCCACCGCATGCCCCAACAGCCGCCCGCCTTGGACCAACCCGGCGCCGGTCTCGTCACAGGACGACTCGATGCCGAGCACGATCGGAGAAGGCATTCGCCCACCCTTTCTGCGCGTGAAAAGTTATTGCAAGCAGTATGCAATAAGACGGCCGCGAATGTGCACCCGACGAAGGACACGCAGGCCACCGCCCCGTAGAGTGCGTGCCTGTTGCCCGTTCGAGCCCAGAGGTGCCGCGCAGTGACCCCCGCACGCCCCGCCCCGCCGCCCGTCGCCGTGACCGTCGTCGGGATCGGAGCCGACGGCTGGCAGGGCGTCCCGGACGGCTCCCGCGCCGCGTTGCTCGACGCCGAGGTCCTCATCGGCGGCCCGCGCCAACTGGACCTGCTGCCGCCCGGGTGCGCCGGGGAACGCATCGCCTGGCCCTCACCCCTGCGGCCCGCGGTCCCCGGCCTCCTCGCCGCCCACGCCGGCCGCCGCATAGCCGTACTGGCCAGCGGCGACCCCATGTTCTACGGCATCGGGCGCACTCTCACCGAGATCCTCGGCGCCGATGCCGTGCACGTCCTGCCGCACCCCTCCTCCGTCTCCCACGCCTGCGCCCGCCTCGGCTGGCCCCTGGAGGACGTCGAGGTCGTCACCCTCGTCGGCCGGCCCGCCGCCCGCGTCGCCGCCGCCCTGCACGAAGGCCGACGGCTCCTGGTGCTCAGCGCCGACGCCGCCACCCCCGCCGAGGTCGCCGCCCTGTTGCGGGAGCGCGGCTACGGCCCCAGCCGGATGCGGCTGCTGGAACAGCTCGGCGGCGAGAAGGAACGTACGACCGTCCCGACGTCCGCCGACGACTGGCACGACGAGCCCGGCGACCCGCTCAACATCGTCGCCGTCGAGTGCCACCGCGCGCCGGACACCCCGCGCCTCGGCGCCGTACCCGGGCTGCCCGACACGGCTTACGACCACGACGGCCAGCTCACCAAGCGCCATATCCGCGCCGTCACGCTGGGCGTGCTCGCGCCCGCGCCCGGTGAGCTGCTGTGGGACGTCGGCGGTGGGTCCGGGTCGATCGCGATCGAGTGGCTGCGCACCCACCCCTCATGCCGGGCCGTCACCGTCGAACGCGACCCGGTGCGCGCCGAGCGCATCACCCACAACGCCGACCGGCTCGGGGTGCCCGGCCTGCGCGTCGTCACCGGCGCCGCGCCCGACGTCCTCGCCCAACTCCCCACGCCGGACGCGGTGTTCATCGGCGGCGGGCTCACCGCGCCCGGCCTCCTCGACGCCTGCTGGGAGGCGCTGCCCGTCGGCGGACGCCTCGTCGCCAACACCGTGACGCTGGAGTCGGAGGCGTTGCTCGCCGACGCCCGCCGACGCCGCGGTGGCGAGCTGGTGCGGCTCGCGGTGGCGCACGCCGTGCCCGTGGGCGGCTTCACCGGCTGGCGACAGGCGATGCCGGTGACCCAGTGGGCCGTGGAGAAGACGCAGCACACCCTCAACCCTCTCCCAGGAGCAGACAGATGACCGTGTACTTCATCGGCGCCGGCCCCGGTGCCGCCGACCTGATCACGGTGCGCGGCGCCCGTACGCTCGCCGCCTGCCAGGTCTGCCTGTACGCGGGCAGCCTGGTGCCGCGCGAGCTGCTCGCCGAATGCCCGCCGGACGCACGGCTGGTGGACACCGCGGAGCTCAACCTCGACGAGATCACCGCCGAGTTGCTCCGGGCCCATGAACAGGGGCACGACGTGGCGCGGCTGCACTCGGGCGACCCGTCCGTGTTCAGCGCGGTCGCCGAGCAGATGCGGCGGCTGGACGCGGCGCGAGTGCCGTACGAGGTCGTCCCCGGCGTGCCCGCCTTCGCCGCCGCCGCGGCCGCCCTGAAGCGGGAGCTGACCGTGCCGACGGTCGGCCAGACCGTCATCCTCACCCGTATCGCCCACCGCGCCACCGCCATGCCCGACGGCGAGGACCTCGCCACCCTCGGCCGCAGCGGAGCGCTCATCGTGCTGCACCTCGCCGCCCGGTACGTCGACCGCGTGGTGGAGGAACTCCTTCCGCACTACGGCGCCGACTGCCCCGCCGCCGTGGTCGCGTACGCCTCCCGCCCCGACGAGCTGATCATCCGGGGCACCCTCGACGAGATCGCCGGTCAGGTCAAGGACGCGGGCGTGCTGCGCACAGCCGTGATCATGGTCGGCCGGACGCTGGGCGCGGAGCAGTTCCGCGACAGCCACCTGTACTCGCCGGAGCGCGAGCGGCACGTCTGTTAGCCGGTGGGCGGACGCCGCACACCGCACCCCTGGAGGCGCCCGGCGCCCTGTTCAGGGCCGGGCGGCCGGAGGTCCGTCCACCGTGCTGCGCCCCACGATCGTCCCCGCCCGGTCGATGCAGATCACGTCGACCGCTACGGGTGCGCCCCGCAGCACCGCCAGGGCCTCGTCCCGGGCGGTGACCGCCACCAGGTCGCCGAGCGGGACCCCGGCCGCCGCGCACAACTGGAGTGCGGCCAGCCCGGTGTTGGCGCTCGCCACCTCGGCGGCGAGCGCCTCGTCCGCGCCGCCGCGCCGGGCCAGCTCGGCCAGGAAGCCCTTGTCGACCTGGGAGCGGGCGGAGTGCAGGTCCAGATGACCGGCGGCCAGCTTGGACAGTTTGGCGAAGCCCCCGCAGATCGTGAGGCGGTCGACGGGATGGCGGCGTACGTACTTCAGGACCGCGCCCGCGAAGTCGCCCATGTCGAGCAGGGCGTCCTCGGGGAGGTCGTACGCGGTGACGACCGTCTTCTCCGAGGTGGAGCCGGTGCAGCCGGCCACGTGCGTGCGCCCGGCCGCCCGCGCGACGTCCACCCCGCGCCGGATGGAGTCGATCCACGCCGAGCAGGAGTACGGGACCACGATGCCCGTGGTGCCGAGGATGGAGAGGCCGCCGAGGATGCCCAGGCGGGGATTCCAGGTGGAGCGGGCGATCTCCTCCCCGTGGTCCACGGAGACGGTGATCTCGACGTCGCCGCTGCCGCCGTACCGCTGCGCGACCCGGGCGACGTGCTCGCGCATCATCTGCCGCGGCACGGGGTTGACGGCCGGTTCGCCGACTGGCAACGGCAGGCCCGGCCGGGTGATCGTCCCCACGCCGGGGCCCGCCTTGAAGACGACCCCGGACCCGGCCGGCAGTCGCCGCACGGTCGCCCGGACCAGCGCACCGTGGGTGACGTCCGGGTCGTCTCCCGCGTCCTTCACGATCCCCGCCATGGCGCAGGCGTCGGTGAGTTCCTCTGCCGCCAGGGCGAAGGCCGGCGTCTGCCCCTTGGGCAGCGTGATCGTCACCGGGTCGGGAAACTCCCCGGTCAGCAGCGCCGTGTAGGCGGCCGTCGTCGCCGCCGTGGCGCAGGCGCCGGTGGTCCAGCCGTGCCGTAGGCCGGTGTGCTTGAGTTGGGCGCCGCGGCCGCCCTTGGCCTCGCTCGTCATGCCTCACTCTTCGAAAGGGAACCGGACTTCGTGCACGTACTGATTCTGGGCGGGACCACCGAGGCCCGCCGCCTCGCCGAACTGCTGGCGGCCGACGTCGTGCCCGGGCTGCGTGTGACGAACTCGCTGGCCGGACGGGTGGCCGCGCCCCGGCTGCCGCCCGGCGAGGTCCGCGTGGGCGGCTTCGGCGGGGCCGACGGGCTGGGCGCGTGGCTGCGCGAGCACGAGGTGGACGCG
This sequence comes from Streptomyces sp. NPDC057623, assembly GCF_042800355.1. Taxonomy (NCBI): domain Bacteria; kingdom Bacillati; phylum Actinomycetota; class Actinomycetes; order Kitasatosporales; family Streptomycetaceae; genus Streptomyces; species Streptomyces sp. NPDC057623. The sequence goes on along the minus strand of NZ_JBHVGZ010000106.1, from coordinate 3,436 downwards.
CTCATCGACGCCACACACCCCTTCGCCGGGAGGATCAGTTTCAACGCGGCGCGGGCCGCCGCCACCGCCCATGTTCCCCTGCTCGCGCTGCGCCGCCCCGGCTGGGTCGCGGTGGAGGGCGACGACTGGCGCGAGGCCGGCTCGCTGGAGGCGGCGGCACTGCTGCTGCCCGGGCTCGGGCGGCGGGGTTTCCTCACCACCGGGCGGATGGGCCTCGCGGCCTTCGCGGACCTCAACGACCTCTGGTTCCTCGTACGGTCCGTGGACGCGCCGGAACCTCCGCACCCGCCCCGCATGGAGGTGCTGCTGGACCGCGGCCCGTTCACCCTCGACGGGGAGCGCGAACTGCTGCGCCGGCACCGCATCGACGTGGTCGTGACGAAGGACAGCGGAGGAGCGGCCACCGCGCCGAAGCTGACCGCCGCGCGCGAGGCCGGGCTGCCCGTGGTCGTGGTGCGCAGACCGCCGGTGCCCGCCGGGGTACGGGTCGTGGCGGAACCGGAGCAGGCGCTGGCCTGGCTGCTCGCCCGCCCGTCTTTCCCGGCAGCAGGCTGAAACCTGACCCGAGCTTTGCCGCTTGTGGCTTTTACCTGCAACATGTTTGCAGCAATCTCAGAGGCGTGGCTGAAAAGACCCGAACAACGAGATGGCACCGTGTCCGCGCCTCGATGACCCGCAAGGAGTGGACGAGCCTCGGCGGCATGGCCGCGTTCATCCTGGCGCTGCACGTCATCGGCTGGTTCACGCTGGTCGCCGTCGTGGCCCCGCACCACTACAGCCTGGGCGAGAAGTCGTTCGGCATCGGCATCGGCATCACCGCGTACACGCTGGGCATGCGGCACGCCTTCGACGCCGACCACATCGCGGCCATCGACAACACCACCCGCAAGCTGATGGGCGAGGGGCAGCGGCCGCTGTCGGTCGGCTTCTGGTTCTCCCTCGGCCACTCGAGCATCGTCTTCGTCCTCGCCCTCCTGCTCTCCCTGGGCGTGAAGGCACTGGCCGGTCCGGTCGCGGACGACGACTCGCAACTGCACGACATCACCGGCTGGATCGGCACCACCGTCTCCGGGGCCTTCCTGTACCTCATCGCGATCATCAATCTGGTGATCATGGCCGGTATCTGGAAGGTCTTCCGGCAGATGCGCTCCGGCCACTTCGACGAGGCCGCCCTGGAGGAACAGCTCGACAACCGCGGCTTCATGAACCGCCTCCTCGGCCGCGTCATGAAGTCGATCACCAAGCCCTGGCAGATGTACCCCCTGGGCATGCTGTTCGGCCTCGGCTTCGACACGGCCACGGAGATCGCCCTGCTGGTTCTCGCCGGCTCGGGCGCCGCCTCCGGCCTGCCCTGGTACGCGATCCTCTGCCTGCCGGTCCTGTTCGCGGCCGGCATGTCGCTGCTGGACACCATCGACGGCTCGTTCATGAACTTCGCCTACGGCTGGGCCTTCTCCAAGCCGGTCCGCAAGGTCTACTACAACCTCACCGTCACCGGCCTGTCCGTCGCCGTCGCCCTCATCATCGGCACCGTCGAACTGCTGGGCCTGGTCGCCGAGAAGGCGCACCTGCACGGCACCTTCTGGAACTGGGTCGCCGGACTCGACCTCAACATCATCGGATACGTCGTCGTCGGACTGTTCTTCGCCACCTGGGCGATCGCCCTGCTGGTGTGGAAGGTCTGCCGGATCGAGGAGAAGTGGACGGCGGGGATGGCCCAGGGACCCACCCCCGCCGAACAGGGAGCCGACCAGGGCCTGCGTCACGCGTCCGGGTAGCGGCGAGGCGTCCAGACGACGTTCTCGCCGTTGCCGCGCCGTACGAGCTGCGTCTGCGAGGAACCGACCAGCAGGATCGTGCGCATGTCGACCTCGGCCGGATCGAGCTCGGCCAGCCGCACGATCCGCACCCGCTCCCCGGAACCGCCGACGTCCCGCGCCACCACGACCGGCGTCTCGGGCGCCCGGTGCTCCAGGAGCAGCTCACGGGCCTTGGCCACCTGCCAGGTACGGCTGCGTGAACCGGGGTTGTACAGGGCCAGCACCAGGTCCGCCGAGGCAGCCGCGCGCAGCCGCTCGGCGATGACCTCCCAGGGCTTGAGCCGGTCCGACAGGGAGATGGTCGCGTAGTCGTGGCCGAGCGGGGCGCCCGCGCGGGCGGCGGCCGCGTTGGCTGCGGTCACCCCCGGCAGGACCCGCACCGGAATGTCCGCGTACTCCTCGGCCGACGCGGCCTCCAGGACGGCCGTGGCCATCGCGAAGATCCCCGGATCGCCCCCGGAGACGACGGCCACCCGCCGCCCCCGCCGGGCCAGTTGCAGCGCGAACTCGGCGCGCTCGGCCTCGACCCGGTTGTCGGAGCCGTGCCGCAGCTGGCCGGGACGGACCGGTACCCGGTCCAGATAGGTGGTGTAGCCGACCAGATCCTCGGCGGCGGCCAGCGCGCCCCGCGTCTCGGGCGTCAGCCACAGCGGGCCGGCCGGCCCGGTCCCGACCACGACGACCTCCCCCAGCTCGCGTACGGCAGGCTCGGCGTCGACCTGGCTCGGCAGCACGGCGACCGCGAAGTACGGCACCGACTCCGGCTCCACGTCGGCCAGTTCGGCCAGCCGCTCGCCGCTCATGGTGGCCCGCTCGACGTACCGCGCCTCGCCCAGCCGCCCCGAACTCTCCAGCGCGCCGCGGACCTTGGTGAAGGTGCGGCCCAGCTTCATCACCACCGCCGCGTCCGTGGCGGCGAGCCGGGCGGTCAGCTCCTCCTCGGGCAGGGTGCCCGGCAGGATGGTCAGCACCTCCTCACCCTCCACGAGGGGGGTGCCCAGCCGGGCGGCGGCGGCGGACACGGACGTGACACCGGGGATGACCTCGGTGTCGTAGCGGTCCGCGAGCCGCTTGTGCATGTGCATGTAGGAGCCGTAGAAGAGCGGGTCGCCCTCCGCGAGCACGGCGACCGTCCGGCCGGCGTCCAGGTGCGCGGCGAGCCGCTCGGACGCCTCGGCGTAGAAGTCGTCGATGGCGCCCTGGTAGCCGCCGGGGTGGTCGGTGGTCTCGGTGGTGAGCGGGTAGACCAGCCGCTCCTCGAGGTGCCGTTCCTGGATGTGCTTCGCCGCGATCGAACGGGCGATGGACCGCCCGTGCCGCGCGCTGTGGTACGCGATCACGTCCGCCTCGGCGATGACCTCCACCGCGCGCACGGTCATCAACGACGGGTCGCCGGGGCCCAGCCCGACGCCGTACAGCTTCCCGCTCACTCTTCCTCACTAGCGATCGCGTTGAGCGCGGCGGCGGCGATGGCACTGCCACCGCGTCGGCCACGAACCACCAGGTGCTCAAGGCCCGACGGATGCTCCGCCAGCGCCTCCTTCGACTCGGCGGCGCCCACGAACCCCACCGGCACGCCTATGACGGCGGCCGGGCGGGGAGCGCCCTCCTCGATC
>NZ_JBHVGZ010000105.1:0-25821 GCF_042800355.1 Streptomyces sp. NPDC057623 | reverse complement strand
TCCGGGGAGGTATCCGGCCGCCAGTGGGGAAGCTCGCGGCCACAGAGTGCTAGATAAACGGCCGCCTACGGGGAGTATCCACTGGCCGCCGTCAGGTCTGTAGTCTGGCCAGTTCGAGGATCTGTCACCGGATGTCCCGCGCACCAGTGAGGTGTGCCTGGCCATCGACGGTGGACCCGACGAGCTCAACGCGACCTTTGAGCAGTGGAAGTCCAACGGGGTCACGATCCTGCGTGAGCCTTATGATGCGGGGTTCGGGCTGACCTTCCTCGCAGCCGATCCTGACGGGAACCGTATCCGCGTCGCACCGCAGGGCTGAAAGGCCGCAATGCGGAAGCGGTGCCAGACACGTCCCATCGCCCACGCCGTTGCTGAGACGGCTATCTCTCGCGCATGCGCCAGCAAGTGGGTAAATCGCTGGCGGCTACACGGTGATGCGGGATTGCAAGACCGGCCGTCGAGTCCGCACCGGAGTCCGCACGCGACTCCAGTATGGGTCATCGAGCAGATCGAGTCCTGGCGCCGCGAGCTCAAGTGGTCCGCGCAACGGATCACCGACGAACTTGTCAGTGTCGGTCTTGTGGTCGACCGACGACCTGTCAGCCGACACCTGACCCGGCTCGGCCTCGGCAAACGCCGCTTCATCGACCCAGGCGGTGAGAACAACCGGATCCGGGGAAGATCACTGCCCGCTGGCCTGGACAGACGGTGCACCTGGATGTGAAGCGTGGCTACGTCTACCTGCACTCCGTCGTCGATGGTTTCTCACGGCTCGCCTGCACAGAACCGCTGGGCGATGAGAAGGGCGCGACGGCTGCTGCTTTGCTCGCCCGGGCGAAGGTCTGGTTCGCCGCCCACGGCATCAACCACATCCACCGGGTTGTCACCGACTATGGCGCTTGCCACCGCTCCGGCGACTTCGCCCGCATCGTCGGGCAAGGCACCCGGCATCAGAGAACCAAGCCATACACCTCGGCACAACGGGAAGGTGGAGCGCTACCAGCGCATCATGGCCGAGGAAGTCCTCTATGCCCGCGAGTTCACCAGCGAGGACGCCCGGTCAGCCGCGATCGCAGTGTGGAACATCCACTACAACTACCACCGGTCGCGTAGTGCTGCCGCCGGAAGGCCGCCGGCAGCACGCTTCCGCCGAGAGTGTCACCAACGTCGAGCCCTCATACAGCTAGTTCTTCTGCAGGGTGCGGGTGACACCCGCGATGACGGCGGTTGTCAGCACCCACCCGAAGGCGATCAGTAGGTAGGCCAGCCCCTGGAGGCTGTCGCTCGACCAGTACCAGGCCGTGCGCTGCCCCAGACCCCCGATGGGGATCAAGAGGTCGAGTGTGTAGACGAGGGGCTGGAACGGGGCGCCTTCGCCTTGTTTGACCGGCTTGGGGGAGTCTGTGTCGAAGGCCAGCGTGCCCAGCAGGATCAGTGCGAGGAGCCAGACGCCGGCCAGCCAGGGCCGGTAGCCGTAGCCGACGGTCACATCGAGGAGGTGGCCCCATGTGCGGGCTGCCGGGGACAGCGCGCGGCGCCGGTGGCGTTGCTTGGCGAGGAGGACGCGGCGGGCGTCGTCGTCGTGCCCGGCCTTGCGGTACCAGGCTGCCAACTGCTCGTACGGTTGTGGGTTGTAGCCCGGGCTGCTGCGTATCCATGCCACGCGCCGGGCCACGGACTCCCGGTCGCCCACGGCCTCGTGGCGCTCGTCGTTCGCGTCCGCCGTCTTGATGGAGCCGTAGACGAAGCCGTCCAGCTCCACCCTCTCCGGCCAGCTGTGTTCGTTCTCGTGGAGGTACGACACCTGGGCACCCCGCAGGTCGACGGTGCCGGACGCGGGTTGGGCGAGGGTGAGATCGAGGTCGACGGCTTGCAGGTGCATGGCGAGCAGGGCCGGGGCGGTTCCGTCGTCGGTGGCCGGGCCGTTCAGGACGGCTCCGTCGAAGGTCACGTTGTCCGTGACCTGGGTCCCGCGCAGCCGTACCGTGCCGTTCGTGGTGAACCCTTGGGAGAACTTGAGCGACGAGGCCATGGCGTTGTCGAGGGTGAGGGCCACGCCGCGGGGGCCGGGTCCTTCCAGCCGGGCGCCCTGCATGACCAGGGTGCCCGGCAACTTCGCCCCCATCAGCCGGACTTCCCCGTATGCGACGAACCCGTTTCGGCAGAAGACGCCCCCTTCCATGGCCAGGCCGCCGGCCGACAGGGCCCACCCGTCCGGTGCGATCAACTTGGCCCCGTTGAGGAGCAGTCCGCCGTTCACTCGGGCGTCGGTGAGTGACAGTGCTGTGCTCAAGCGGTTGAACGGCGTGGGGGCGCCTGCCTCCACCACGGCGTGCCGCAGGGAGAAGTTGCCCTCGACGCGGGCCGAATCGGCCTCGATGCCGGGTATCCGGCTGCCCGTGAACACGAGGGCCTGCGTCGACGCGCCGAGGAGATTCACCGCCTCCTCGAACCAGCATGCCTCCAGCCAGAGGGCATGGGCGATCTGCGCGCCGGCCAGGTCAAGGCGTCCGGAGATCCGTGCCCCGGTGAGCCTCAGACGCGCCACCGCACCCGGTTGCCCGGTGTTCGCGCCCAGCAACAGCGCGGCGACCACCGCCGCCCGCACCGTCCGCTCGGGCCCCCACCGTCCGCCGTCAGTGACCCTGTCCTCCTCCGCAGTACCCGTACGGAGGTCCACCTGCCGCCCCTCGGGGAACGCGTCCCACAGCTCCCGCTCAGGTGAAGTCAACTCGTCGTAGGAAAACACTCATGCAGAGTAGTGATCTTCCTTTGTGCTTGCCTGGCCGCCCGCACCCGGATCGCCAGCTGTCCTTCGTACACCCCAACGCCCTCGGCCACCGCGACGCCGCATACCACGTCGAAACAGCGATGCTGAACACCCTCGGCTGAGCCGACCCGCCCCCGGCACCCCGCCGGCGATACCCCAGCGCACTGGCCTCCGGCAGTCGAACCTCATGGCCAAGGGCGGCCAGATCGTCGTAGTCGGCTTCGGAGCCCCTGCCCCGACCCCGTTTGCTCTCAGCTCGCCGGTCCTGCGTGAATAGCTGAGCCGCACATGATCGGGTGGGCGCTCGCATAGAGAAAATGACGTGCCCATAGCGTGATCGCATGTCTGGCACGCTGAGTTCAAAGAAAACCCGCGCCGCGCTCGCCGTATCCGCGCGCGTCTCGGTCGAACTGCTCCTGGTGTTCGCGGCGCTCGCGGCGGCTCTGTGGGGCCTCGGCCGCATGTGGTCGGTCGTGTGGCCGGTCATCGTCGCCCTGATCCTCACCACACTGACCTGGCCCTTGGCTCGTACTCTGCGGCGCCGTGGGCTGCCCCCGGCGCTCGCCGCGTCTGTGGTGACGTTGCTCTTCCTCCTGGGGATCGTGGTCGTCGTCGCGCTGATCGCGGTTCCGATGGCTTCCCAGTCCGGCGAGTTGGCCGACGGAGTGGTCGAGGGCATCCAGAAGGTGCGCGAGTGGGCCGCGGGGCCGCCGCTGAACATCGGCGACGACCAGATCACAGGTGCCCTGGACACAGCAGCCGCCCGGCTCCAGGGCAGCGTGGGAAGCGTGGTGACCAGCGTCGCGACGGGACTGGCCACCATGGTCAACGGTCTGGTCACCGCGGTCCTGGCGCTCTTCCTGATGTTCTACTTCCTCAAGGACGGTCCGCGGTTCCTGCCGTGGCTCGGCCGCCATCTGCCCGGCAGACTCGCCGTCGACGTCCCCATCGTGGCCGAGCGCGCCTGGAACACACTCGGGGCGTTCATGCGGTCCCAAGCGGTCGTCGGCGTGCTCGACGCCGCTGTGATCGGCGTCGGCCTGTGGGTCCTGGACGTACCGCTCGTACTTCCTCTGGCGGTGCTGACCTTCGTCTGTGCGTTCGTGCCGATCGTAGGTGCGGTGTTCGCCGGTGTCGTCGCGGTGCTCATCGCGTTGGTGTCGAACGGTCCGCAGGACGCGCTGATCGTGCTGGCCATCATCGTCGCGGTGCAGCAGCTGGAGGGCAACGTGTTCCAGCCCATGATCCAAAGCAGGGGTCTCGGCCTGCACGGGGCGGTGATCCTGCTCGCGGTGACCCTGGGCGGCAGCCTGGCCGGCATCGTGGGCAGCCTGCTCGCCGTCCCGGTCGTCGCGGTGATCGCGGTGATCTGGAACTACCTGCGCGAGCAGCTCCTTGACACCCCGCAGTCCCCGGCGCCCGACGAGGCGCGGGTCGGTGTTCCCGCCCCGGGGAAGTGAGATCGCCTCATGAGTGGCCCCCTCACAAGGGGGCCACTTCTGACAGCTGCCGCGAGCATGCGCTGGTACCCCCGTGCCGTTTCATGATCTGTCCAGCGGGCTGCCGGCGGTTCGTCGTTGGTAGTGACTGCGTCCGGCTGCTGCCTGGTGGCGTCGGCGACAGGTGGAGCAGTGCGGCAGCCTGGCCGCGGCCGGGACTCAACTTGCCCGAACCGGCCCGCGATTCGGGCCATGACGTGGTCGAACGTCGCCCGCCGGCGAGCATGGTCCATACGATGGCCTGTGGCCACCGCACGATCTTCAGGAGTCCACACATCCCCCGATGATCACGTGGTGGCCGTCCCGGTTCTCGGCCGGGCCGGGCCCACCAGGAGATGAGGAAGTCAGAGCGGCAGGCGCCTGTACGGACGCTCGGGTGTGCGAGACCGGTCCAGTGCCGTCAGGCGAGGGCGTCGAGCAACTCGCGCTCGCGCTGCGGGCTCAGGCCCGCGCGCCTTTCCCGGTCCAGCCCCTGCTCGCGTTCCCATCGCAGCGTGTCGGCCAGCATCTCCGCCCGGGTCCGGTGACGCAGCCCCGCGGCGCGCGCCGAGGACCCGTCCCGGGCCGACCACCCTTCCCAGCCCGGCTCAACCAGCCACATCGCCAGGGATTCGGACCCCATGTACTGGGCCACGCCGTTGGCGAGCAGCCACCCCGATTCGGCGGTGACGACCGGACCGGTGTGCCCGCCGGCTGCGCGGGACAGCTCGATCCACTCTTCGAACGGAACGAGCGGGCCGACAGCGTTGTATGTGCCGGTGGTTCCCGTCTCCGCGGAGTCGAGCAGCCAGGAGGTCAGGTCCCGCACGTCGACCACCTGGGTGGGGGCGGCCGGGGTGTCGGGGACCAGCATCGGTGCCAGCGGGTCGCGCGCGGCGCGGGCGACCCAGTAGCCGGAGCGCCCGCTGTGATCGCCCGGGCCGCCGATGAGCCCGGCTCGCGCGATGAGGAGGCGGTCGCCCACAGCGGCCGACGACGCCTGCTCGCAGGCGACCTTCGCCTCGCCGTACAACTCGCGGTCGACCTCGCTCCGGTCGGTCGGGGCGAGCAGGGCCGCGGACTCGTCCGCCCCCAGCGTGGCGTGGGAGGCGTAGGCGTTGCCGGACGAGACGTACACCCAGTGCCCGGCCTTGCTGCCCAGCGCGTCGAGCGCTCCACGAACGAAGCCCGGCTGCCATGACACCTCGACGACCGCGTCCCATACCCGGTCGAGCAGGGCCTCGTACGCCGACGGATCGCGCCGGTCGGCGGCGACCAGTGTCGCTCCGGCCGCGACTTCTCCGCTCTCGCCACGCGCGAGGCAGGTCACCCGATGGCCCCGTTCGACCGCCTGCCGCGACAGCTCCCGAGCCACCCATGCCGTTCCGCCCAGAACCAGGATCTCCATACCGACACACAAGCACCGGGATCACCGCCCGGCCAGGCGGATTCGCTGACAGCAGATGGCCAGCCGTCAGATCGATCTCGACCCTCGGGCAATGACGTCGACCCGACGAGGCATCCAAACACCCGATCACGAAGCCGCATTGGAGCACCGGTTCCGCATAGGGGTGCGGTCGTCGCTCGCGATGAGCCGAGGGCAAGAGCCGCTCCCCGCAGAGACATCTGACCCCGCGCAGACCGCGCCGCCGCCTGCCATCACGGTTCACGCCATCGTCAATGACCACACCGGTCCGACGGACCCTGCGTCGAGCAGGGTCAGCGCCGGCGGGGACACCGTCACCGTCGCGGCCGGGACCCGCACAGCGTGGCGGTCGTGGGTTCGGCGTTCCTGATGGGTTCTGGGAGGTTTCCGAGAGCCCGCGGGCGTCCGGGTCGTGCCTGTGGCCGTCAGCTATGCGGAGAACGGCGGACCGTCAGTACGGCGATGTCGTCATGCCGAGCGCTGTCTCCGGCAAACACGCGGGCGTCGTTGTGGAGTGCCTGAGGCAGCTCAGTGGGGGAGAGGCCGATATTCTCCGCCACCCGCTCCTCGAGGGGGTAGAAAGTCCCGTCGTTCGCGCGAGTCTCCGTCAAACCGTCCGTGGTCAGCAGCACGGTTGCGCCGAACGGGAAGGTGAACCAGCTGACTGTGTTGGGCTCATCGGCCAAATCGGCGAGACCGAGCGGCACACCCGTGCCCAGATCAAGGGTGGTGGCGCGGCCGTCATGCACCAACAGGGGCGCGACATGACCACAGTTGACCATCTGCACTTCTTGCTCCGCATCGACGCAGAGGACGAGCGCGGTCACAAAGCGTTCTTCGTCACCGGCCTGTTCGGCGTACGAGTTGTGTCTGACCACCGCGTCGTCCAAAGCGTCGACGAGCGCCGTCAGCGTGTGTTCGCGGTGAGCCGCTTCGCGAAAGGCCCCGATGACAGCGAAGGCCGCACCCACCGCGGCCAGTCCCTTGCCCTGCACGTCACCGATCAGCACCCGCGTCCCCCAGGGCGAATCGACGACATCGTAGATGTCCCCGCCGACCAATCGATCCTCCTGCAGAGGCTCGTAGAGGCCGTTGACCAGGGCACGGTCCGTCACCAAGGGGAGCGGGCGCAGGATGTGCCGCTGCATCGCGGCGGCCGTCGAACGCAGCCGGAGCATTTCGTGCTCGCGAGTGATACGCCGACGGCATGCATAGACAGAGACCACACCCAGGGCCAGCGTCAGCAGGATCAGCAGAAGACGATCGAGCCAATGGCCACTGCCTGAGTCGCGAAGGACCACTGTGGCAGTGACGACGCACACGGTCCACACCGCCACGAACGCGGTCTGCCGCACAGTGCAGAGAGCCGACGCTGTGCCTGGCAGAAAGACCAGAAGACCGAGAAGCCATACCTCGGACCCCGAGACCGCGGCGAGGACTTCCACCAGCGTGGTCGCCGCCACCACGCCGAGGAGAAGCTGTTGGTCGGGCGGGGGCTCGATCGCTTCGATTGCCTCGACGGATTTCTTCGGGCTGTTTCCGATCACGTGAACTCCCGGGCGTGCGGTGATCTTCCCGAACGTTAGCCGGGGTCTCCCACAGTTGGAGCAGCGCCCCGCCGCTCCAGCTCCTTCGGAGCCAGCCGTGGCACGCGGCAGCTGCTCAACCGAAGATCCCATTGCGGCCCGTGCACATGTCCAGGAGCAGTCCCCGGCCGCCTTCGGCGGCGGCGTGCCGTCGGCTTTCGGACCGACGTTCAGCAACAGGTTCCCGCCGCGCGAGACGACATCGACCAGCAGTCGGACGGCGCCCGTTGTGCCGGCACCGGCGGGCCGAGGCTCGCCGGTTCAAAGCCCTGGCCCGCATCCCGGCTCCCGCTGACCACGAGGAGCCGCTGGCCGACCGGACTGCGGCCCGGGGAGGGCACAGGCCCTACGCCGTGAGCCGGCGGCGGCACTGGCCGCACTGTCGGCGAGGCACCGGGACGTGCTGCTGGTGGCGTGGGGCGGTCTCGGCTACGAGGAGGTGGCCCCTGGCCCAGATGGTAGGTCCAGTAGCGGTCGAAGTCGCCGTTGGCGAGCAGCGCGCGAAGTTTCAGGACGGCTCGGCGCCGGCGCTCCGCCCGGCCGTCGACGCGTTCGTCCGACAAATTCGCTACTCGGCGGCCGGAGCACCGTGATACACAGCCGACGTGCAAAACATCTTGGAGTTCCCCGAGGTCCTGCGGCTGATCGAAGACCGCTCGGCCGCGTTCCGCGCCGCGATCGCGTCCGCCCCCGACCTTGACGTCCAGGTCCCGACCTGCCCGGACTGGACGCTGCGCGAACTGGCGCAGCACCTCGGCGACGGCCGACGCCGCCAGGCCGCCATCGTCGCGGCGGGCCCGGGCGCTGAGCCCCCGGCGAGGACGGACCCGAAGGGCGCCCCGACCGCGCCCCGCGACCGCGAAGCCCTGGACGCCTGGCTCGCCGAGTCGACCGAGCTCATGCTCGACGCGATGCGCGAGGCCGGCCCGGACCGCGGCTGCTGGACCTGGTGGGGCCGCTCGCAGGCCCCGGAGACCAGCGGAGCCGTGGCCCGGCACCAGATCCAGGAGATCGCCGTCCACACCTACGACGCCCAGCTCACCCAGGGGGCCGCACAGCCGCTGCCGACGGACGTCGCGGTCGAGGGCGTCGACGAGTTCCTGACGACCGTCTCGGCGACGACCGTCCCCTGGCCGTTCAAGCCGGCGAGCATCGACCTGCACACGACCGAGGGCCGCTCCTGGCGCCTGACCCTCAACTCCGACGGCGTCCGCTGCGACGACCTCGCCGCCGACGCGGAGCAGGGCGACATGGCGATGCGAGGCGCAGCGAGCGAACTGGTCCTCTACTTCTACGAGCGCGTCCCGCTCGACAGCCTGGAGACTACCGGCGACACCGAGCCGATGGAGCAGCTCGCAGACTGGGACCCGAACGCGTAAGACGCGCACTTGTGACGCATCAGTCGGTGGTGCGCGCGCTCCTGCGGGCGCCACTGGGCCCGGGTTTCGGACATCGCGCGGTTGCGCGCAGGATGCGGGCCTGCTGTTCAAGGGCGAAGGGCGCATCTGCGGGCGGCTCACGCTCGACTGGGCAGTGCGCGGCGGGTGCAGATTGCTGGGACTGACCTCGTAGGCGGACCGGGATGCCGAGGCAGTCACCTACTCGCTGTGGGTGGACTGGTTCGAGGACCCCTCCACTTCGGCGATGGCCTTCGCCGAGGTCCTCGGTAACGACATCGACCGAGTGGTGGCCGAGCGATCGGCAGCCCTGCTCCGCCGAGCCCGTCGGGTTCTGGAGTGTTCGGGCCCGGTGCGCTGGGCGGTGAAGGAGCCGACGTACCGCACCGCCGCGCGGGTCCCCGCCCTGCACTCAGCCCTTTTCCACGGCCTCCGAGCGAGCTTCCACGACGTCCACGGCGACCTGGAACCGGCTGCCGCGCTGCCTCTCCTCGACGAGCTGGATCTCCCCACGAACACCGAGTACCTTGCCGAACTGCGCCACGTACTCACCGCGGCGCAACCGTAGGAGGGCATGCAAGATCGGCGCTCCATACGCAGAGCGCCGATCCTGTGCGGTTCACGCGGCAACGTGTAACCGCTGGTTCCTGATCGCATGGGTGGAGCCCGCAACTCTCAGGAGTGGTCGGTCGATTCCGACACAGAGAGCTTCCCCTGTAGCCACAAACCTTTGATGAATGGCCCTGCCCAACGCAGCCTCTCCCGCCGACAGCAACCTCCGCGAGGCATGTATCGCCAGGCCAGGGCCTTGGTGACCTCCCCGATGGCCCGGCGCCGACGTCCAGCGGCGACGACCGTTGGCTGAGTCTGACTGGGATAAAGCCGCATCTATCTTCCGACGGGTCTGGTCTCACGATGCTCGGTCATGCGAATCGCCAGATCACAGCCGTGATCGCGTTCCACGGCGATTGATGCTGATGCTCCGCATGGTGGACATCAGCGCATCAACGATCGCAGAGGGCTCGCGAGGCATACGGCGGTGATGCCACGATGCAGATCCCCATCTCGGCGTCGGCAAACGCCAGTTGGGCGACGTACTTGGAGCCCGCAACACGCCAACGCGCCCTTGAGCGCGGGCGTCGAACTCAGGAGGCAGGACATGCCCCACACATCTCGAGCGATGGGGTGCGTCGTAGGCGGCGCACCCCACACGAGGCTCTCGACACCCGATGCGGTGGTCATCGTCGTCATCACGGTCTTGGCCTGCGTGATGACAGGCAGCGGCCTGGACGCAACGTCGACTCTGGCGGTCCTGGGCGGTGCCAGTCTGGTCGCGTCGGGCACACTGCTGGTCCTTCGGGGCACAGGGCAGCGCCTGGGGCGGCTGCTCGTGCGCGCGGCGCATGCGATCCCGGCGCCATAGGCACACGGGCCGTGGGGCGTAGGGAGAAGCCCGTAGCCACGCCTAACGGGGGACTGGAGAAGTTGGCTCTCTGGCTGCGCGCCCAGCGCGCGGCCGGAGGGTGGTCCTATACCCAACTGGCGGACCGGGCAGGGATTCATGCCACGACGCTTCAGCGTGCGGCATCAGGAAGCAGTGTGCCCAGCGCGCGTGCCGTCGAGGCGTACGCACGGGCCTGTGGCGCTCCGGTCGATGTGGCGATGGATCTGTGGAGGCAGGCTCGCAGAGGCGAGCATTACGGCTCTGCCGACGTTCGCTCGGCACCGAGTCCGATGTATGTCGACGGAATCGGCAAGTTCAAGGCCGGCTTGCAGGGGCTGTACGTCATGGCTGGTCGGCCGACAGTGCGGGCCATGGAGCAACAGGCGGGTGCCTGGGGAAGGCTGCCGCACAGTACCGCTCACCGCATAGTGCAGGGGCAGACGGTTCCTCACGACGAGCGTCAGCTGATCGGGTTCCTGGTCGCGTGCGGGGTCAACGCATCAGAGCATCGCCTGTGGGTCGATGCGTGGAGACGCGTCCTCGGGCATGCTCCGCCCGAGGTGATCGCACCTGCTGGGCGGACAGCGCCGCCCGCGCCTCCGGCGCAGGTTCCGGCACCGAGTATGCGTTTCAGCCTGCTCGGACCGGTGCGCGCCTGGCGCGGCGAGGAGCAGCTGCTGACGGGCTCCCCCCAGCAACGTGCCCTGCTCGCCGCCCTGCTGCTGAGGGAGGGCCGTACGGCCACCGCGGCGGAGCTGATCGACGCGCTGTGGGGCGAGGAGCCGCCGTCACAGGCGCTGGCGGCGGTGCGCACGTACGCCGCGCGCTTGCGGAAGGTGCTGGACCCCGGGGTCCTGGTGAGCGAGTCGGGCGGCTACGCGATCCGGTCGCTGGGCGAGGGCGCGCTGGACCTGGCGGTGGCGCAGGAGCTGGCGGCGGAGGCGGAGAAGGCGCGGGGAGCAGGGGATCTGTGCCGCGCCCGGGAGGTCCTGGGCCGGGCGCTGGAGCTGTGGGGCGGCGAGGCGCTGGCGGGTGTGCCGGGGCCGTACGCGGAGGCTCAGCGGGTGCGTCTGGAGGAGTGGCGTCTCCAACTGCTTGAGGCGCGCTTGGACATGGACCTGGAGCAGGGCGGCCACGCGGAGGCGGTGTCGGAACTGACGGTGCTGACGGCGGCGCACCCGCTGCGGGAGCGGCTGCGGGAGCTGCTGATGCTGGCGCTGTACCGCAGCGGCCGGCAGGCGGAGGCGCTGGCGGTGTACGCGGACACGCGGCGCCTGCTGGGGGACGAACTCGGTGTGGACCCCCGACCGGGCTTGCAGGAACTCCAGCAGCGCATCCTGCGAGCGGACCCCGGCCTCGCGGAGCCGTCGGCGTCGGCCGCCGAGCCGGTGGCGGCCCCTGTGCGGCCGGCGCAACTCCCGGCGACTGTCCCCGACTTCACGGGGCGGAGGGACTTCGTGCACGAGGTCAGAGACGTGCTGTCCTCCGCCTCGGGGAGCGTAGGCCGGGTGATGGCTGTGTCGGCGCTGGCCGGCATTGGCGGAGTGGGCAAGACGACGCTGGCGGTGCACGTGGCGCACCAGGCCCGGTCGGCTTTCCCTGACGGACAGCTCTACGTCGACCTCCAGGGCGCGGGCCCGCGCGCGGCGGAGCCGGAGACGGTACTGGGCTCCTTCCTGCGCGCCTTGGGCACCGCGGACTCGGCGATCCCGGACTCCCTGGAAGAGCGGGCGGCGCTGTACCGCTCGGTCCTCGACGGCCGCCGGATCCTGGTGCTCCTGGACAACGCGAAGGACGCGGCCCAGGTACGTCCCCTGCTACCGGGCACGGAGGGCTGTGCGGCGCTGATCACCTCCCAGGTTCGGATGGCGGGGCTGGCCGGGGCGCACCTGGTGGACCTGGACGTGATGTCCCCGGACGAGGCGTTGTCCCTGTTCACGAGGATCGTGGGCGTGGAGCGGGTCGCCTCCGAACGGGAGGCCGCACTGGACGTGGTCGCGGCCTGCGGCTTCCTGCCGCTGGCCATCAGGATCGCGGCGTCCCGTCTCGCGGCCCGCCGGACGTGGACGGTCTCGGTCCTCGCGGCGAAGCTGGCAGACGAGCGTCGACGACTGGACGAGCTCCAGACCGGTGACCTGGCGGTGAAGGCGACCTTCGAGCTGGGTTACGGCCAGATGGAGCCGGCACAGGCTCGGGCTTTCCGGCTGCTGGGGCTGGCCGACGGACCAGACATCTCGTTGGAGTCTGCAATCAGCGTCCTTGACTGCGGCACAGATGGAGCCGAGGACCTCCTTGAAGATCTGGTGGACGCCGGACTGCTCACCCCACTGGAACCCGGACGTTACCGACTTCACGACCTCGCTTGGCTTTACGCCAGGGCAGTCTCGGAGAAATTCGGCGATCAAGTCATGGATGAGCCAAGCCGACACCAGACGAACGCACCCCTGTACTGAGCGCATTCCGTCACCCCGCCAACCGTATTTCATCGGTTCCTTGGCCGGCCTCAGGCTGCTCTCTCAAGCCAGGCTCAGCGTGCGGACCCAGGGGCGCATTCTTGTAGTGGTGAGGGTGTCTCAAAAGGCAGCCTTGCGCGAAGTGACGGATATCCCCGAGGCTGGTGCGAAACGGGCGGGTCGAACGGGGGCGGGGAGTGGCGTATCGGACCGTGCGCGCCAGCACGCGAAGGCCGCGCAGCAGATGGCGCGCGTCCCACGGCCGATGCCACCGTCACCCCGGTTGACGTCACGTGCACTGTTGAAGGCCACAGCGGCCAGGTAGGTAACTCATCCAGCGATGCCACGGGAAAGGGTGCTATCACCATGCCTGAAATCAGCATCAGCGGTGTCTGGCAGAACGTGAAAGGCCCGTCGGACCTTTCGTCCTTTCGGGGCCTGGGAACCAGCAGGATAACCTGGGGCCAGCCTGCGGAAACCGACACCAGTTCTTACGAGTTCGAGGGCGGCACCAACAACGTGGACGTCGATGGTACCGCATGGGTATTAGGCACCTTCACCCACTACAACTACCCCATCATCGCGCCGTTCGAGCGGTTCACGGTGGATCTGTACATCACGGCGACAGTCGCGAACGGACCGACGCGCGACCTCACCATCACCTTCGACCACTACGAGTCGCCCAACCGGGGCCCCGAGGCGGCCCAGGCGGACGAAGTCACGGTGCAGCCTCTCAGCATCGACGACAAGTGGAGGGCCCTGCGTTTCGTGAAGATCGAGGGAGTCGAGTCCGACATGATCTTCGAGGGCTTCTACTCACACGACACCCAGGTGCTCAATCAGAAGTACCGCAGCCCTGAGAACAAGAGCAACATGGCGGATCTGCACGTCCGGTTGGCCCGCTACAACGGCCCGCGGTAGTCACACCGCGCACGGACAGGTCGAGCGCCACCCGGCTGCATCTCTCTGTCGTCACGACGAAAGCACTCGCCGTAACGCTTGCCGGACACCCGGCCATGACAGCGATGGGGCACGCGCAGCGCCGTGGATCCGGCAGACGGAGCGGGAGCTGACCTCGATCGACGCGCCGGGCCACTATTCCGACAAGGGCCGACGATCGGGGAGGAGGGGCTGCTCGGAGTGGTAGTCCAAAGAAGCGGTGTTCAGATTCACGTAGGTGGTTCGGATGACCTCGTTGAACGGGTCTGCCCGCCCACCAAGGCGACGATGGACGGGCAGAGGGGCCAGAGTTATCACCGTGTTCGGACGGGCGCCCCGTGCTTGTCAGGTTGGCGGAGAACGGTCACTTCTCTGACGGGTGCTGGCCAGGCGTGGATGAGGCATCACTTGGTGACCTCGTCGATGACCTCCTCCGGGGCCAGGTCGACGGCAGTGTCCCGGTCTGCCGCGGGCGTGGACGTGCAGTCTGCGGTCGCCTGGACCGTAGAACGACAGTGCGAGGAATTCTTCGTCCCAGGTCGTGCATCATGCCGCGGACCATGAGCTCGCCGGAGGCGGAATGCGTGGTGTGGCTGGCCGACGAGCACCGGCAGTCCAGCGCGATGCATCCGCGACGCTGATGATCTCCCCGGGTGTCGAAATGATCGGTGGGGCGGCCCTAGCAGGCTCGCTCCCGGCCTTGGATACACGGCGATGCGAACCAAGAACTGGTCAACCGCCGCTGACGGCTGCCGCGCCATCACCAGGGTCGGCGCGCAGGCGACACGTTCCGTGCGACCTGCCCGGCAAGCACGGCCCAGGGCCCGGCACGGTGCGGCGCCTACATGCCGGTGGGGAAGTTCATGGGGGCCGGCGGCGGTGTGGGGATGTAGTGGTGGGCGAGGTTGGCGTCGCGGTTGTGGGGCCCGTGGGCATGGGCCTGCGGGTCGCCATACGCCTTGACATCATGGCGTCCGGAAACGATGTCCCGAACGCGCATCACGACTCGGCCGAGCAAGGTCTTCATCGGTGTTCCCCCTGGTGTACGTGGTCTTGTCGAGGATGATGTACCAACGGCCGAGGCGGATTCCAGAGAGTTGAGCCGATCTTGAGCCTCGGCCGGTCCTGCAGCGGATGGGGCGCAGTGCGCATCCACCCATCGGCCGGCCTCCACCACGCATCGCATGAGGGCTCGGCCACCGTCCCGTTCGGCCATCTCGGTCTGTGCTCTGATCCAAACGACACGCCTCCAAAGGAGAGCCGGTCGGGGTCCAGGCCGCGGGTGGCGGCGGTTCTGACCATCAGTTCGCGCAGTGCGCGGTGGACGAGCAGGTGGGCCCAGATCTGCTGCGGGACGCCGTCGGGGGCGCTGCTGGTGAGCACGACGCGGGCTTCGCGTTGGTGGGGCTTGAGCTCGGCGAAGACGGCTACTGCCTCCCAGCGTTGGTGGAGAGCGCGGCCAGTTGGCGGGCGGGATAGCGGTGGGTACCGGTCAGGGTGGTCACCAGCCGGTAGTCCTCGGCCGGCCGGTGGGTGCTGTGCAGCTGACGGGCCGCCACCCTCACCGTGACCGGATCACGGTGGCTGCGGTCGCCGGTGGCGTGGATGCGGGAGAGCCAGGATCCGTCCCGTGGCATCCGGTCGACGTGCAGGGTCCGTTAAGGCCGACACCCGCCACAACGGCACGCCCGAAAACTCCCAGTCGGCCAGGACCAGTTGACCGGTGTCGCAGGAGCGCGGCAGGCGGCCGACCAGGGTCACCTCGCCGGTGCGGCAGCCGGCCAGTTCCGCGTCCAGCACGAGTCGGGTACCCACCTCGATCAGGCAGGCCATCCGCACCTGGGGAAAGCAGGACTTGTCCTGCCCGCGGCTGTTTCCATGACGGCCGAAAGCGGCCTCGTCGGCCGCACTGTCGGCCACGTCCCAGCAGCGGCGTCCACCGGCGGCAGCCGCCGCCCCCGCCAGAAGGCGCCCAAGGTGGCCTCGGTACCCGCCGGCTTCGCGGTCGTGGTGAACAGCACCCGCAACGGCTCAGTTCCCAGTCGCTGGCGGGCCCGAAACAGCGACGACTTCGCCGGCGCATGCCACTCACCCAGCAACCCCGCACCTCGCAGGCCCTCGACCAGGTGCCGCATCACTTCCAGATACGGCGCTGGCGGGAACAGGGCCGGCGCGAGCACGAAGCACATGACCAGCCGGGCCGGCAGCAGGAGTTTGCGATGCTCAGCACGACCGCAAGCGGCCATCACTCGATCCACCAACCCCGGCGGATACACCCAAGTCAGCAGGCCTAACCCGACAACTCGCCGACATTTGCAGATACCCGAAACCACCCCCGGGACCACTACACAGCAACATCCGCCCGCGAGCTCACCCAACGGCATTGGCACCAGGGCGTGTTCGAGATGTGGGCTCGGTCCGGGTTGGTGATGGTCACGATCCGACCGCTGCGGTGTTTCGGTTCGCTCCTCAGCTGATCCGCCAGGGACGGAGCTTCTCGGGGTTTCGCACCGCCCAGACCCGCCTGATCCGGTCGCCCGCGACCTCGAACGCGAACACGGTCGCGATGTTGCCGTCCTGCTGCGCTACCAAACCGGGCAGGCCGTTGACCGTGCACTCCAGGAACGTCGTGCGGTCACCGGACACACGGGCGATCTCGGCGTAGGCGCGTGCGATCTGCTCACTGCCCACGATCGGGTGCAGGTGGGTGACGGCCAGCCCGCCGCCGTCGGCGGTCGCGACGGCGTCGGGGTCGAGCAGGCTGATCAGGGCATCGATGTCCTTGGCCTGCCACGCCGTTTTGAACTGCCTGACGATGCCGGCCTGCTCGGCACTCGGACCCGCCGGGGTCTGCGCAGTGCGAATGCGACGGCGGGCGGACGAGGCCAGTTGGCGGCACGCCGCCGGAGTGCGGCCGACGATCTCGGCGACCTCCCCGAAGGGATAGCGGAAGACGTCGTGCAGGACGAACGCGACGCGCTCAGCCGGGGTCATCGAATCGAGGACGACCAGGAAGGCCATCGTCACTGACTCGTCGAGGGTGACCCGATCGGCCGGGTCGATCCCGCCGGCGCCGGAGCGCCCGGTGATCCACTCCGTGGGTTCGGGCAGCGGTTCCGGGATCCAGTCGCCTACATACGTCTCCCGCCTGGCCCGCGCCGAGCCGAGCAGGTTCAGGCAGATGCGGCTGGCGACGGTCATCAGCCAGGCGCCGGGCGACTCGATGGCCTGCTGCTCCCGCGCGGACATGGCGTACCAGCGGGCGTAGGTCTCCTGCACGACGTCCTCGGCGTCGGCAAGGGAGCCGAGGAGTCGATAGCCGAGGTTGATCAGCCGGCGCCGCTCATTCATGATCGCGCTGAGGCCCGGATCCCTCTGATCGTCGCCGGGCTCGGCTCTGGTGGTCATGGTCTGGCCGTCTCCCTCGCTCGCTTCTGTGCCGTTACCCGCTACGACAAGACAGCGCACCGGAATGTGAGGCCGACGCGCCGCCTCACATTCCGAAGCGCCGCGTTGTCGTAACGGTGTCGTACCGGTGAGGGCGACAACACGACGGAGAGGGGACTTTGATGAACGACTTCCAGGCCATCGCGGACCGCGTCGAGATCGAGGCACTGCGCGGCGAGTTCACCGACGCGGTGATGATGCGCGACCGACCCCGCCTGGCGTCGCTGTTCACACCGGACGGTGCCCTGCGCATGCCCAACATCCCCGCCGAGCAGATCGGCCGAGAGGAGATCCGTGCCGGGGGCGAGCGGCTGCAGAGCCAGTGGGACTTCTTCGTACAGAACACACACCCCGGCACGATCCTGCTCGACGGCGACGCCGCGACCGGCCGCGCCTACATCCAGGAACTCGCGCGCACCCTCGACGGACGCCAGGGTCTGAACTACGCCGTTTACCACGACCGTTACCAGCGCACCGAGGAGGGCTGGAGGTTCGCCGAGCGGGTGTACGAGGTCAGGTACCTCGACACCTCCCCGCTGGCGGGCACGGTGCCCCACTCGGCGCAGGGCTCCGGGACCAACCCGGCAGATGCCACGGCCGCCCCGGCTCCGGTCGCATCCTTCACCGACCCGGCAACGGCCGAACAACTGGAGCGGGTGGCCGCCGCGCTGCGTGCCAACGGCTTCGCCGCCGAGATCCTCGACGACGCCGCAGAAGCGCGCGTCCGCATCAAGGACCTGGTCCCCGAGGGCGCCAGCGTACTCACCGGAGCCAGCGAGACGCTGCGACTGTCCGGCATCGACGAGGACATCAACGCCGGCGGCCAGTACGACGCCGTCAGGCCGCGCATCCTGGCCATCGACCGTGCGACCGGCGCCGACGAGATCCGAAGGCTGGTCGCCAGCCCCGAATTCGTCGTCAACAGCGTCGCCGCGGTCACCGAGACCGGCTCGCTTGTTCTTGCCTCAGGCAGCGGCAGCCAACTCCCTGCCAACGCGGGCGGCGCCGCCCACGCGGTCTGGATCGTCGGCGCGCAGAAGGTGGTGCCTGACCTGAGCACAGCCCTGCGCCGCATCGAGGAGCATGCCCTCCCGCTGGAGGACGCCCGCGCCCAGGCGGTGTACGGGATGCCCAGCGCCGTCAACCGCCTGCTCATCCTCAACGCGGAACCCAGCCCAGGGCGCGGCACCGTGCTGCTTCTCCGAGAGGCCATCGGATACTGACCCGGGCCGGGGTCCGTTCGGCTCACAGGCTCAGAGCCAGTCATTGATGGCGGCGATCTGGACGGTGGCCTCGTAGCGAACTGCGAGCTTGTCGCACCGGGTCGCCAACGGCCCTGCGCCGCTTGAGGCGGTTGATTCCACTCGTCGGCCTTCCACTTCGTGAAGCGTGTGGACTCCGACGTCGATCGACAGAACACCGAACGGAACCGGACCACCCTCACACCCAGGTCAATCCGAGTTCGATCTCAGTAACCCCTAAAATACGCCGGGACGCCTTCCCACCTTCTGTACCGAGGCAAGCGGCTTGAGCTCGTCGTGAGCCATTTCTTCCCGGAAGGATTTTGCGAGCATATCCCAGCGGGCTGCAAGTTGGTCACAGAAACGAGGTATTCCCGACGGGGAGGATGAACTCGGCACGTCGACGAGGCACCATTCTTGGCGGCATTTGAGAATCTTCCACAAATCTTCAACTCGCCCATTTCTCTGCCTCTGGGCTTCTTCGACCTTCTCTATGAACTCATCATCTCCGCTTGCGGGCAGATGGATTATAGGATCACTGCTATATACGGGATAAGGTACGGTGAATTCGTAAGCCATTCCGCTCGACGCACCGTTATGGCCAAACTCGCGCATTTCTCGAATTGCTTCGCAGCGAGTCTGCCAATGCCGCCTATTGTCAACGAACTTACCAACGAGGTCCCACCATTTTTCCTCATCCTCCAGCCACTCGCGAAGCTGCTCCGCCGACAGGCCGCCATTCGATCCCTGAGCGCTTCGATGCTTCCAAACACAGGCGGCCATGGCAGCCGATCTTTCAATGAACAGCTGTTCATAGTAAAGCAACTCAATCTCGTGCACATTGTCGGGGCGCAGCCGGTTAGGATATCTGTCAGGGTAATGCTGCTCCGCCCACCGGATAAATTCTGCCCTTCTTCTGAGCCCGATGAGGTCCGGATCATCCGCCAGGAGCCAAGGGCGGATAGAGCTGGCAAATCCACTGTCTTGATTCCGTGAAGACAATTCGAGGAAGTGTACCGCCCTCTCGGCCAAGTCGTGGACCATCCTATTAATATCCTCCCCCTCTTCGTCGAGCCGAGCAGAAAAGTATCTTCTTCCATCTTGGGGTTGCACCTCCGCATCAGCCACGCCCCCTCTTATTGGGAGGAGGCAGGTAGAGTAAATGCAAGCCGTATCGTAGTAGCTCTGCCAGTGGGGAAACAGGAGGGACAGTCGCATTCGCCGCGATATGTCGCGAACCTCGATCGGCCAAGCCATTCGCGCTTCCTTGTAATTGAATGCGCGCAGTACCTCCCAGGCCTTAGCGATGACCGGATGCTCGACAACTCTGTAAGCCGATACATACTTGAGGCCACGAAAATCGGACTTTTCTCCATGCCGGAGGGCGCGGGTCCAACACCGCCGGACCGGATTCCCCACCAACAGGAGGCGCAAGGCGGCTCGGGGGACTTTTCCCTCAGGAATCCTCCGCGGATAGAAGTAGGATCGCCTCAGTTGCTGTGCTCTGGCTTGACCAATAAATTGGAAGAACTCGCGCTGGATCAGTCTTCCTGGCACCGTTTTGACCGGGCCATCAGGTAGGACCTCGCCAACCGCTTGAGGGAGGCGATGTCCGGAGCCCGGATTGCCCTCGCCATACAGCTCTCCCTCCTGATCGATAAGGTACTGTTGAAAACCTTTAAAATAGCCTGCGAAGATTTCTGCGATACGAATCCGGAGATGTTCGCACTCTTTTATGCGTAGGCCGGTCACCTCGTCGTGGGGGGGACCAGTCGGCACTCAGCCGCTCGCCCATGGACAACAGGACCGCTTGGCGATACCTGGCCATGAGCAGGGGTGCCCTCCACCAATCCCCGCGCATGGATACACCTCTACGGCGAAAATATACCGGCTTCCTTCTGAACGGATGATAGATTTTCAGATCAATACCCGATGGTGCGAGCTTGATAGCGTTCTCGTATGTAACCAACGCATCGATATGCATCCCTATCTGCTCTTGCAGCATGCCTACCTCAAGGCGAAGATAAGGGTTGTGAGGATCGAGCTTCAATGCCTCATAGTAATATCCGAGCGCTTCATCGAAACGTCTGTCCTTCTTGCATTGTTGTGCTTGTTGAACATTCCTGAACAGTTGGGGCGGGACCGCGAGGCGCCGCCATGCCGGCCAAGGTGGCTCGTCCACAAGCCTCGTCAGTGGCAACACAAAAGCGCACACTTCGTAAGCTGCTTGCTCCAGGGCGAGATCCCATGTCTCGCCTGTGCAGGTGATCGGTTGACTGGCCCATTTCGGCAGCACCATCACCTGCACCGTTACGCCGCACTTGCCGTCGTCACCGTTGAAGAGCGCACCGTTAACTTGGTATGCGTAGCTGACTTGTCCAGCGGCAAGGAGTCTTCCGATACTGACAGCTATACTCGCGCCGACGTTTCTCGTATCTACAGCTGGACTGCGCAACACTTCCGCAAAATCAATCTGCTGTGCACCTCCTGGAATCGGTTCGGGGGCTTGAATGTCTACTCGGTTAAGCTTCTCTCGGAAAGTCGTAGTCAACCGATCAATCGGCACGTCGGCTCCACCGGTTTCGTCTCTGAGCGGGGGCACAGAAATGGGGCCGGGTGCACGTATTCTTTTGGACATGCCGATTCTGCGCCAGCAGTAGATCGCCGTCAGGAAGAAAATTCCGAGTATGAAAAATCTATACGGCTCCAAAACCACCAGAAGCCCCAGGGCCGGCTTGCCTTGCCATTTCTTGACGTCTACCCCGAAGGCCAAAATTCCGCACAATACTGCGACGGCTGTGAGGGCAAAGTAGACCGACCATAGAATAGGTCGGGGTTTCGGTGTAGAGGCCTCTGCCCAGTGACCCGACTTCCTTCTTCTGGAGGACATGCTGACCTCCGCGGCACGGTTCCTTTGGGAGTTCCGTCTGGGCGTAACAAGTCTAGGTATTGATGTGTACAGTCGCATCTTGGCGATGGCGTGGGCCTGATGAGGAAACTTGGCGGGATCACCTCTCAGTGAATGGTCAATTTTCCGTCCGATGGACAGTTGCCAATTCACTGTTTGCCTCACAGGCACAACCGGCTACGCGCCCACTGCTGGAGATCGTGCCCGCGTTGGAACGCGCCCACGAACTGACCAGCGGGCACACGTCCTGCTACTGACCGGCTATCAACTCCGGCCACCGTCCGCCACACGGCCGTCAAACGGATCGCGCGGCTTGGCTCTCAGCTCCGCCCCGCCTCGGCCAACGCAGTGAGGATCCGTCGGGTCTTGTTCTCCGGGTGCTCGGAGAGCGACACCCCTCGCTCCCGCACCGCATCCTCCAGCTTTCGCTGCTTGCGCTCGGCCCGCGCCGTGAACTCCTCGGCGTCGTCCTCGTCCTTGGGCTTCACCCGGATCGAGGCCTCCAGGAAGTCCAGTCCGGCGGCCGACCACGTCTCCAGATCCACGTCCAGGTCGTCGAGTGGAACGTCGTCGGCCTTCATCGAGAGGATCGGACCCAGCGCCACCAGTCCGTCGAGCGTGACGGCGGGCGCGCAGGAATGCAGGAACTGGTCCTGCAGCGTGCCGATCGGCACGGCAGGATCAGCCCCGGCCTGCACCGCGCCCGACAGCGCCCCCGGCGGCTGACCGTGCACCAGGGAGGCGGCCAGCACACGGCGGTTTCCCGACCAGTCCTCCTCGATCTTGTACGTGAACGGCTCCGTGTCGAACCGGTCGGAGAACCGGCCGACCAGTTGCTCGCGGGTGCACGGACGCAACTTGACGGTCAGGTCGTCCGTGTCACCACCGATCCGAAACCGCACGATCACGCCGCCGTCCAGCAACGGCACCCGCCCGTCGGCGACGCCATCCCGGTCCTCGGCGAACCAGATCCGACGCTTCGCCATCGCGCCCCGCGACGCGTCGAGGGCGGTCAGCGCCGCTGCGACGTCCCCCTCGATGTTCACCTTGACTTCGACCGGCAACAGGTCCATCGCACCGCTCCTGCACGTTTCCTGGAAGGTCTCGCGGCCGCCCCGCCCGCCGGACCGCCCAAAACCACGCACGGCCCCTCGTCGCCCTCCCCGACCTCAGGGTCCGGTCCCGTCCGAGGCCGTGTGTTTCCCGCCGCCCCGGCTCCACGGGCACGCCCGCGGGTCATGTGAACAGTGTCCGCCCGGCCCGGGGCCCCGGCAATGCGGGGGACGTTCCGTCAGCTCCCCTCCGAGGCGTACGGCGTACGCCTCAACCCCCTTCACGTACGGGCCGAGTACGGTCACCGGCTCCGCAAGGACACGTCCGCACAGCCGGGCTTCGTAGCATGCCTTGCACACCGCGAAGCTCCCGTTGCAGCTCGTAGCCGGTGGTCCGGGTCTGCTCTGCGACGCCGGCACGCACTCTCGCCGCAGCGGGCGCGTGCCCGGCCAGGTCCTTCGTCCTGGACCGTCCCCCGGCACCCACTCCAGATCGGCAAGGGCAACGACTCGGGCTGTGTCATCATCGACCGGCCCACGGCCTGGTGAGGCCACTCAGCGGAACGCACGCGATCGCCCGCGCGGACGTCCGGGGCGTCTTCTTCGTTTGGGCCCACTTCAGGGGTAGTTCGGCCAGCACCACGACGAAGGCCGGGGAGTCCGGGAAGAGTTGCTGTTCGGCTACCTCCTTGAACCCCCAGTCCTCGTACAGCGCCTGGCCCCGGGGATGCGTGATGTCCATCAAGAGGACGGCAGGTTCTCGTCCCGGTCCTCCAGGAGGGTCCGGGAGTTCAGGTCGGTGGTCCCCTGCCTCCGATACGCCTGGCGGACGGCAGCGTCACGATCGGAGAGAGCAGCTGGCGGCTGCTGTCGCGACGCGTCGCCAACGACGAACCGAAACTGCTCGAACTCCTCGGCGACGCCCCGGCCCTGGGCGACGACGCGAACTGCCCGGGCCACTCGTGCTGCCGCACCCATCGGCCGTGCCGACGCCAGACATCAGATGATCTCCGGCCCGCCGTACTCCTTCGTCGCCGCCTTGGGAAACCGGCCGCACATCCTGGACCGCAATCCTGAACGCGGTGCGGCTGAAGCCTTGCACCGGCCGCTCCCTGCCGGCCACCCCGGCGGCTCCACCCTGGCAGCCGTGCCCCCACGCCCTGTTGCGCCTTCAACAGCCAAGCCATCGGCTCCGTTTTCGTCGGTCGGCCGATCGGGCTACGCTGGATATGTTCGAGGCAATAGGGGACAGAATGGTCGATCGTGGAGGTCGATCGTGGAGGTCGCCATGGATGTCGCCGTGGGGACATTCAACCTCAATAATCTCTTTTCACGGTTCAACTTCCAGGCAGAGATATCGGCTGTCCATCCGGTCGATGGCGAGGATCGGCTGACCTCCAGCTATGTCTTCGACGACCCTGAGAGCGTGCGGATCCGTACGTACAAAGGCAAGCTGGTCAAGGGGATAGATCCCCAGGAACAGAAGGTGCTCGCCCGACGGATCAGCGAAATGGACGTTGACATACTGGCCGTGCAGGAGGTCGAGGACATCGACACCCTGCGCTTTTTCGTTGCTCAGCATCTTGGCGGCGCCTACCCGCATCTCTCGCTGATCGAGGGCAATGATCCCCGCCTGATCGATGTTGCCGTCCTGTCCAAATTCCCGGTCGGGGCAGTGACCTCCTGGCAACACGCGGTCCATCCGGACGTACCCGGTAGACGCGTCTTCAGCCGGGACCTGCTGGAAGTGCACGTACTGGATCCCCGTGACCCGGACAAGCATCTGCTGACCGTCTTCAACAACCATCTCAAGAGCCAGTTCGTCGACCGGGACACCGACCCCGAGGAGGGCAAGCGCCTCGCCGACGAGCTACGCGCCCGCCAGGCGGACACTATGGTCCGGATCATCGGCGAACGGACCCGCCCCGATGGGCGCTACATCGTGCTGGGCGACATGAACGACAGCCCCGAGGCACCGACGCTCGCCAAACTGGCTGAGTCGACAGGTCAGTTGAGCCTGACGGAGGCGCTCGCGCATCCGGAGGAGACCCGGGCGCCCAAGCCCGACAATCCTCCGCCGCCTGCCTCGGGGTCGTGGACCCATCGATTCAAGGAAGCCGGACAAGCCGCCAAGTACGAGTTGTTCGACCAGATTTGGCTCAGCGAGAGCCTCACGACACGGCACAAGAGCTCTCACATCGACCGACGTACGAGACACGGCGGTGACGGATCAGATCACGATCCCGCCTGGGTGGTCCTCGATCTCTAGCCTTTTCCCCTTTTCCATACCGGCTTTGTTCCGGCTTGAGTACCGGCGGAGGGAAGACTCATGCCTTTGAAGAACTACGGAGTGCTGGCGTGCAGGGTCATCGAGCGGCGCCGTGAAGGGACGCACGACGACACCCCGCATTACCAGCTGCATCTCACCGACAGCAGAGGCACGCACTACCGCGGTGCGGTCAACGTCCTGTCCCAGGAGTCTCCCTCCGAGCTGCTGTTCCTGGCCATCGACGATTTCCGGCATCCCGTGACCGCACAGCTTCCTCCGGCAGGGAGTGGATGGACGGAGCTGTCGTCCCGGCCGGGCACAGCGAGTCTGGACTTCATCCGCGGCAACCTCTTCGCCCCGGAATCGATGCGTGAGCTGCCTCCTGATGTGGCCGGCCCGGACAATGACCTGGCCGACAGGCTGGACCACTACATCGAGCGTGCCATCGGCGATCCCACGGCCGTCCTGTACCTGTTCGGCGAGCGGTGGGGGCCGGAACGCAACAAGCGCGACAAGGTCTTCGACTTCGAGCCTGGCAATGGTGTGCACGACATCCACATGAACCAGGGCAGCGTAGGGCGTTTCCGTTCGTCCAACGGGGTCTGGCAGGACGGTGCACTGATACTCCATTTCCCCGCCGAATCACGCTGGGTGGCCGTGTTCCTGGCCTTCCAGTCCCAGGCCTGGCACACCGACGAGGAGACCGGCCACCCCATCGAGACCGCACCTGCCCGCCCCGTCCAGCGCGAGGCCGAAGTACGCATCCTGGCCGCCATGGTCAACCCCAAAGGCCCGGCACCCGAGCGGGAGAACGTGACCCTCATCAACGCCTCACCCGAATCCGTCGACCTCAACGGCTGGCACCTGGCCAATGAGAACGACCACATGCTCCCGCTGCCCGCAGCGCGCGTCTCCGCAGGCGCGACCGTCGTCGTCCAGAGCGGAGACGGCTTCGAACTCGGCAACAGAGGTGGGGCGATCACCCTGCTCGACCCTTCCGGGCTCAAGGTCCATGGTGTGTCGTACACGGAAGCCGAGGCGCTTCGCGAGGGGTGGACGGTGTCCTTCTGAGGGGTGGATGGTGCCCTCCTGAACTGAGTCCTTCTCTGTAGTTCGTCATGGAGGAGCACCCAGGTACACCACCCCCGTGCGGCCCCGGGCCCTGCACGCCCACCTGCGCCGGCGCAACGCCAACGCCCGCCACCGCGTGACGTCCTGGCCGCCGAACGCATGGAACGCGCCCGCATCCGAATCGAGAAGGGCATCCAGGGGGAGACGCTCCCTCGTAGCCGCAGCATGAAGCCTGACCGGCCTGCTGCGGGGGGGTGCCCCTATCTCTTTCGTCAAGGGGCGGGTCGGTTGATTGGTGATGTTTCAGGCGGCTTGGGGGACGGCTTGAGGTTCGAAGAAC
>NZ_JBHVGZ010000104.1:6826-26004 GCF_042800355.1 Streptomyces sp. NPDC057623 | reverse complement strand
GCCGGGGGGGTCGCGGCCGGAGCGGGTGTGGGGGTGGGCGCAGGAGTGGGTGGGGCCTGAGGCGCCTGGGGCTGGGGCTGGGGCTGCTCGCGGGGTGCCACGGGCGCGGTCTGCCCCGTGGGCGCACTCTCACCCGCCGGAGACGGGCCGGCCGGACCGGCCGGGGGCGCACTGCCCGCGGGTCCGGCCGCGGGCCCGGTCGCGGGGGCCTGTCCAGGGCCCCCCGAAGCCCGTACGGCGGCCCGGGCCGCGGCGGGCCCGCCGCCCGGCGCGACCGGCGCCGCGGCCGCTCCCGCGTGGGCGTCAGGGCCGGGCACGTACCCCATCGCGGGCAGGCCGGCGCCCGTGGCGGCCGCGGAGAAGTTGACGCCCCGCTCCAGGCGATCGAGCCGGGCCATCACGGAACGCTCGTCCCCGTACGCCGCGGGCAGCATCACGCGCGCGCAGATCAGCTCCAGCTGCAACCGGGGCGAGTTGGCCCCCCGCATCTCGGTCAGACCCTCGTTGACCAGGTCGGCGGCGCGGCTCAGTTCGGCGGCGCCGAAGGTGCCGGCCTGGGCCTGCATGCGCTCCAGGACATCGGCCGGAGCGTCGATGAGCCCCTTCTCGACGGCGTCCGGCACGGCGGCGAGGATGACGAGGTCGCGCAGTCGCTCCAGCAGGTCGGCGACGAACCGCCGGGGATCGTTGCCCCCCTCGATGACATGGTCGACGACCTCGAAGGCGACGGCCCCGTCACCTGTCGCGAAGGCCTCCACCACGGAGTCGAGAAGCGAGCCGTCCGTGTACCCGAGCAGCGACGTGGCCATGGCATACGTCACACCCTCCTCCCTCGCTCCGGCGAGCAGCTGGTCCATGACGGACATGGAGTCACGCACGGACCCCGCGCCCGCGCGCACGACGAGCGGCAGCACGCCGTCCTCGACGGGGATGTTCTCCCGGCCGCAGACGTCGCCGAGGTACTCCCGCAGGGTCCCCGGCGGGACCAGCCGGAAGGGATAGTGATGCGTCCGCGACCGGATGGTGCCGATGACCTTCTCGGGCTCGGTGGTGGCGAAGATGAACTTCAGATGCTCGGGCGGCTCCTCGACGACCTTCAGCAGCGCGTTGAAGCCGGCCGACGTGACCATGTGGGCCTCGTCGATGATGTAGATCTTGTAGCGGCTGGAGGCGGGCCCGAAGAAGGCCTTCTCCCTCAGCTCACGGGCGTCGTCCACGCCACCGTGCGACGCGGCGTCGATCTCGATGACGTCGATGGACCCGGGGCCGTTACGGGCGAGGTCCTGACAGGACTGGCACTCCCCGCACGGGGTCGGCGTGGGGCCCTGCTCGCAGTTCAGGCACCGCGCGAGGATCCGCGCGCTGGTCGTCTTGCCGCAACCGCGCGGACCGCTGAACAGGTACGCGTGATTGACCCGGTTGTTCCGCAGCGCCTGCTGCAACGGGTCGGTGACATGCTCCTGCCCGATGACCTCGGCGAACGACTCCGGGCGATAGCGGCGGTACAGCGCGAGAGACGACACGCATACGAGGTTATAGGCGCCCACTGACAACCCACCCCGCAGCGGGAACGCAAGCGCCCCCCACGCACCCGCCAGAGCCGACCTACCCTTGCTGCCTTCCGGCCCTGGGGGAGTTCAGTCAGATAGCGCCGCGTGAGGGGCTGCCCAAACAGTACCCGATGGCAGGGGGCTGGAACGAGTTCGCGAGCACTCCTCAACGTCTTGTATTGTTTGCGGCGGAGGATTCGCCTAGAGGCCTAGGGCGCACGCTTGGAAAGCGTGTTGGGGGCAACCCCTCACGAGTTCGAATCTCGTATCCTCCGCCAGTGCCTCACCGGGCACGATGTCGAAGGGCCCCCTGGAAACAGGGGGCCCTTCGACGTTGTCCTCAGCCCTCCTTGTCCTGGTTTTTGTCCACAGCGGGTGTTCCCGGGGTTCCCCAGATGGCTTCGGCGATCTTCCGGGCGACGTCCTTCAGCATGGCGTCCGGCACATGCAGGTACCGCGCCCGCATGCTCGCGGAGGTGCCCGGCTCCCACCCCATGATCTGGTCGATAACGCGGGCCGGGACACCGAGCAGCATGAGCACGGTGGCGGCCGTATGCCGGGCATCGTGCAGCCGGGCGTTCCGAACCCCCGCGTCTTCCAGCAGCCGCTTCCAGTCGTGATAGTCCGTGTTCGGGCTCAGGGGGCCACCGAGCGGCTTGGTGAACACGTAGTCCGACTCGGTCCACAGGTCGCCGGCCGCCTTGCGTTCCCGCTCCTGCGTCTCTCGGTGTGCGCGGAGCATGGCGACCACCGGGCCCGGCAGGGGCACGGCACGGCGGCCTGCACGCGACTTGGTGTTCTTGGTCTCACGCCGCACCTGCACCTTGTCCGGGCAGTACCCCGCCTTCCGGCCGCACGGTGAGGCTTCCGGGCACCCGTGCTCGTACCGGGGGCGCAGGCGGTTCCGGCGCAGCTTCAGGTACTCGTTGTCCAGGTCGACGTCAGACCAGCGCAGTCCGAGGGTCTCGCCCTGCCGCAGTCCGAGCGCGAGAGCGAGCATCCAGCGAGCGCTGTTCCGGCGCTTGTTGGCTTCGAGCAACAGGCACTGAACCTCTTCCACGGAGTAGGGCTCTACCTCGGATTCGTCCTCTTCCATCCGTGGCGGCTTCGCCAGTGCGGCGGCATTCTTCGCTGCGTAGCCACGCCGTACCGCCTCCCCCAGCGCGGTTCGGGCGGTGCGGTGGGCCTGGTGAGCCGTACCGGCCTTGCGCTCCCCATTCGCCTGCATACGGCGGTACAGGCTTTCCAGGTGCTCAGGCTGCAAGCGGTCAAGGCGGTGCTTGCCGACACCGGGCACGAGGTGCACGCGGACGGCCACCTCGTAGCCGTCGTACGTGTTCTCGCTGACGGTCGGCTTGGCGATGTTCTCCACCCAGTGCTGAAGCCACTTCTCCACCGTCCACGCCTTGCCCGGCTGCTGGGCCGAACCTCCGTCGCGCTGCTTCTCCAGCTTTTTGACTTCCTCAACCAGGTCCTCGCGCGTCTTGCGCGTCAAGTGCCGGCGGTAGGGCTCCCCGTTGTCCTTGTAGCCCATCGGGACGCGCGCGTGCCAACGGTCGTCCGCCCCGAGGTAGATCGCGGATTCGCCGTTGGCGCGGCGGGTGCCCTTCTTCTTCTCTGCCACAGGCAGGCTCCTGCTTTCTCGCTGTCAGGACGGAAAACGAGAAGGCGGGCAGTCCCGGAGGACTGCCCGCCTTCCCGGGTGTGGTCAAGAGGCCTGATGCGCCGCGCGTCGGCGGGCGAGGTACGCGGCCGGCGCGTCGGCGGGGACGCGACGCAGACGGCCGATGTCGATGGACTCCAGCTCTCCAGAGCGGATGAGCCCGTAGCACGTGGTGCGGCCGATCCGGAGGCGCCGGGCGGCTTCCTCAACGGTCAGTAGAACGAGGGTGGTGTCTACGGCATCGGCGAGTTGGGCCGTGTCCACGCGGTGACTCTCCTTCGTCGCATGACGGGGCTCTTGGCCCCTTCTCTGAGGGCCGCTACTTCCGCTACCTCCGCTACCTCGCAGGTCAGGGGCCTGACGGAGGTAGCGGATAGGGGTAGCGGTAGCGGATGGGTAGCGTTGGGGTAGCGGCTCGCGGCGGCGCTTGCCGCTACCCCGTTTCTGCTGGTCAGACCGTGTTTTCGGTGCCGGGTAGCGGAGGTAGCGGATTCTCCGGGGACGGGGGGCAGTAGCGCTGCCATGCGTCGTGGAGATCGGTGGCGTAGTAGCCCTTGAGTACGCTTCCGCCGGTCTTGATGTTGCGGGGCGCGATGGGGTCGCCGTCGGCGGTGACGTACTCGGAGAGCATTCGGGAGAGCCGCCGATTGTCGAGCGGCTTGCCGTTCAGATCGGCCCACGGTGCGTCATCGAGGGCGTTGAGCCGGTCGAGGATCGCGACGGTGGGCAAGCGATCGATGCCTGTCATCACGTGGTCGCGCAGCTCGGTCAGCAAGCGGATGCCGATGCTGCCCTTGTCGTTGACCTGTGCCGCCTTGACCAGCGTCATGCACGCTTCCCGGGCACGCTGCGGCCAGTCACCGCCCGCCGCATCCGCGATTGCGATAAGGGGTTCCCACACGTCCGCCGGCCGGTCGGCGACCCCGTCCGGCATCTCGGGGAAGGAGTCGGTGACCTGCTCTTGTACGGTCTCGGTCCACTTGGCGAGCCGGTCCCGGAGCTGATTGCCCTCACGGACGTGGATGCGGGTGCGGAATTGCTCCACCTTCTCGTTGCGGGCCCTGCGGCGCATGCGGATGATGACCGAACGGGTCATGATCGTGTCGGGGAGGTTGCCGAGTCCGGCGACGGCGACGGCGCAGTAGGAGGGGAAGCCCTGTACCTGCTGGTTGGCGCCGTCCCCGACGCACCGGTACATCACCCTGCCCCGGGTGTGGCCAGCGTTGATGAACCCCCGAAGCTGTTCGTTCTCCCCGGCTTTGGGCCCGAAGATCGTGTCGATCTCGTCAAACAGGATCGTGGGGCGACCGCCGTCAACGCCGGAGACGGACCGGAACAGCGCGGCGGCGGAGGCGTCCACAGCCGCCATGGAGCGCGGCACGAGCGTTTCGACGACTTCCAGCGCCCGCGACTTACCCGACCCCGGCTCCGGGGACAGGAACGCGAGCCGGGGGGTGGAGTCGAACGCGTCCAGCAGGTGCGCGTGGGCGTCCCACAGCGTGACGGCGACGTAGGCGGCCTCGGTGGGAAAGACGTTGAACCGCCGGTGGAAGGCTTCGACCTCATCGAGCAGCTCGGCACCGACGATCGGGGACGTGGTGGGGGTCGGGTCGCTCATGCGGCGGCCCTCCCTTCCTGGGGGATGCGGAGCGGGCAGAGGTCGCGGTGGCCTTCGTGGTCGGCGATCAGGGCGAGCACCTTGCCGTGGCCAACGGCGCTGCGGTCACGGCCGCACAGGCACGTCGAGGTGGCCGTGGGCGCGGCGCCGCGCGGTGCGGTGATGCGCAGCCACGCGACGGGGTAGCGGCCGTCACCGCAGCGCGGGTCAGGGCGAACAGCAGTGGGGACGCCTTCGGCGACGCCCTTTCGGCCGCCCACGGCCGTGGCGTTCACAGGCTGTGGAGCGGTGTGCGGACCGGTCGGGGTGGTGGTGGGGCAATCCAGGGCGGGGGGAGTCGGCGCCGTCATGCCGCCTCCCGTGCCGTGGCGTGGGCGATGACCCAATCCATGGCGCTGCGGATGGTGGTGCGGCACTCGGCCGACGGCAGACCCGTAGCCTCCCCCGCCCCCTGGATTGCCTCCTCCACCACGTGCCGGGGAATGTCGCCCCACGCGACGAACCGAGCCACCTTGCAGGCGCTTCGGTGCAGGGTGTTGTTCCGCCCGTGCGGCCCGCCCTCGGACGCCGAGGCGACGACCGCGCACTCACGCTCAAGAGCGACTCGTGCGGCACGGGTGCCGTCATGAACCTGCACGGGCACCCGGGCGGGCTTGTGCGGCTCGCTGAGTAACGCGGCAAGCCAGTCCGGCAGCTCGACAACAGGCGCGTCGTGGGCGACCTCGTAGCTGCCGTCGGGGGTGGTGCTGCCCGGCGCGACGACGTAGCCGCCCCATGCGCGGGTGTCGATGTGCGGCCCGAGGCGGTCAACACTGCACTTCAACCGCATCCCAGCGGGGGCGGTGAAGTAGAGGTGTTCACCGCGCGCGGTCCGCACCCGGTAGGTGTCCGGGAGCACCTGCCCGGCGCGCTCGCAGAGCGCCTGCAATGAAGTGGCGCCGTCCGGCGCTCCTTTCGGCTCTTGCGCCTTGACCGGATCCAGGTCGATGACGAGCAGCCCGGCCGGACCGGTAGCGATCCCTACGTTGTAGGGCCGGTGGCCCCACGCGGCGTGGATCAGCTCGGGGTCAGTGGTGGCCCGCTCTTCCGGGGTGTGGTGCGCGTCGGCGCACCGCCCGGTGCCGGGGCAGACGCGTTCGGCGTGGCCTGCCGGGCGCTTGCTGCCGGGGTTGAGCGGGATGACCGGCCAGCCGCGTTCGGCCGCTGTGAGGGCGGATGCGAGCAGCGGCAGACACTCCAGGTCGATGCCGGGGATGGTCGGCGGCGAGCTGGGGGCTCGCTGGATGTGTGTCGGTTGGGTCATGCTGGGAGACCTCCACAGGTCTGTTGAGGACTGGAGACAAGGGCGGCCCCGGACTTTGGCGAGACGGGGGCCGCCCTTGGCGTAGCTACTGGTAGAAGCGGTTGCGCTTAATGACCGCTTTGCGGATGTTGACCGTGGTCCCGCCCTTGTGGCCGCTCGCGCTGAACACCTGCACAGCGATCCATCCGCCGAAGATCACGGCGGCGAGCGTGATGAGCTGAGTGATCAGCGCGGTCAACGCGGTGATGAACGTGGTGAGCAGGAGCAGTCCGCCGCACACGGCGAGGAAGCCGAGGCCCCCGAGGGCGACGTTGACGGCCGCGCGGGAGACGGGCGGCTTGGCCGCGACGGGTTCAGCCTTGGCGGGCTCGATGGCGTAGCCGGTGACGACACGGCCGTCCGGCAGGACCACGCTCGCCACCGCCGGGACGGTGCCTGGCTGGACGGGAACGAGCGGCGCGGCGGACGGGTACATGGTGACGGGTTGGGGGTGGTGGACTTCGACGGCCGTGGGTCGCTCGGGGTGGACCATAAGGACTCCCTCGGGTGAGCCGCGCGGGCCCGCGTCGTGGGTGTGACGCGGGCCCGCGCGGGTGGGTGTCAGGCAGGTGTGAGGGGGTGTGACGGGCCGCTGTTACGGCGCGTCACACCCGCGCCTGCCTAGGGGTTTGGGTGTGACGCGCCCGTCACATGTGACGGGCGTCAGGCAGCCGCGAGGACGGGTACGATGCGCCACCGGCCGGTGGCGTTCGTTGCCTCCAGGCGGCCCTCAAGAGCCGCGTCCTTCAGCCGCTTGGACACCCAAGAGCGGGAGAGGCTGTGCCGGTCGCACCAGTCGGTGAAGTCCTTCGGGCCGACGATCATCTGACCGTCGTGCTCGAACTCCTCCAGCGCACGAGCGAACAGCTCCCGCGCCTCCTCGGGGGAGGGCTTGTGTCCGCTCTCCTGCCCGAACAGCGGGAAGTCGTCGCCCTCCTCGGGCTCCGGGAGGTCGGCCTCGGGGTCGATGTGCGCGTCCTCCGGGTCGACCAGCAGCCCGCCGTCCATGTCGTCCTCCCCGTTCACGAGCGTGAGCTGAGGCGCGTCCGTGTCGCTCGCGCTGGTCCGGCCGGTGTAGGCGCGTCCCGCGATGGACGAGACCGCGCCGGCGGTGACGGGGTCGGCTGCTGCGCCGTTGCTCTGCGCCCACGCGGCGAGGGCTTCCATCACCTTCACCGCGCCCTGGGTGAAGCGGCGAGTGCGAGCCGGAGAGGGATAGCGGTCCTCGGGGATACCAGGGCTGACGACGTAGCAGTAGCCGGGCCGCCGGTTGCCCCACGCGCCCGGGTGCGCGCCAGCGGCCAGTACCTCGTCCGGCAGGGAGAACCCCTCATCGCGCGCGTCGCAGCCGAGCGCGATCACCGACGGGAGGGAAGCGCGGGTGGAGGTGGACATCTGGTCGTACGACGGCCGCTGAAGCGAGACGATCAGGGAGATCCCGGCGGAGCGGGCTTCCTGAGCGATCCCGGTGAACGCGTCGTCGCCCAGGGCCCGCAGGGTGTTGGCGGCTTCCTCGAACCAGGCCACCATGAACGGCATGCCCTCACAGCCGCACGCGCGGCCGTCCGCGCGGCAGGTGTGCTCGGGGTCGTTCTGCTGCTGCGCGGCTGCGGGGGTCCACTGGCGGTAGCCGTGGGCCCCGAGCCAGCGGGTTCGGGCGGGGATGGCGGCGTTGACGGCCTCCACCATGACTTCGGTGTCGGTTCCGCCCTCGACACCCCAGTCCAGGCCGGGGCGCAGCGGCGCGAAGTCCTGGAACGCCTTGGGGTCGGAGAACATCACGATGACGTCCCGGCGGGAGAGGATCTCCGTGAGGAGGTTCAGCGCGGTGTCGCCCTTGCCGGAGCCGGTCCCGCCCGCGATCAGCAGGTGCGTGGAGTTGCGGCCGGCGTCCGGGTCACCCGGCAGCCAGATCAGCAGCGGGGCCCCGTCGTCGTAGCGGCCCAGATCGAGCGGTTCGGCGATCGAGCCGCCCAGGTTCGAGGGGCCTTCCCACTCCACCACCTCGGACAGCATGTCCTCGGGCACGATCACCAGCTCGCCGCGCCGCGCGGAGCCGGGGTTCGGGGTGTAGCGCACGGCGGACGTCGGCAGGTCCAGCGCGGACGCGATCCGCGCCAGAGCCTTGGTGACGTCCTCGTTGGTCTGCTCACCGGCCTCCAACGCGACCGGCGCGGTGACCCGGTTCGGCTCCACCTTCGCGTTGCCGATCTGCGCCCGCGCCAGCCCCACCTTCGCCAGCAAGCCCTTGTCGCCGCTCTCGCCGGTGGGGTCGTCGTTGCGGCGCAGGACCATCCGCACGTTCCACGACAAGGCGAGCACCGGCCCGCCGATCAGATACATGTCGGGCAGCGGGCCCGCCAACGGCCCGGCCAGGCACGCGGCCGTCAGCCACGCCGACCCGGCCGCGACCGTGACGGCGGAGTGCAGACGCCGCTGCTGGGTGGTGGACTTGCCCATCCACCACGTGGCGCCGGTGAGCGCGACGGACGCGAGGGTCAGACCGACCCCGGCCGCCGCACTTTCCGCCCACTGGAGACTGCCCAGCCCGCCAGCGATGCCCACCCCGGCGACCCCCAGCCACGGGGGAAGGTGCGGCATCGCCCGGCTGATCAGGTAGGAGCCGACGCCGCCGCCGGAGCCCCGCGGGTAAATCGGCTCTTCATAGGTGGCCACGAGTCCGTCTCCCAGGTGTTTCATGCGCGTGCGGGTGCGCTTGCTGTTGTTGGCCATCGCCGTGCCTCCTTACTGCTGGGCCCAGTTGATGACCGGCTGCTGCGGCTTGCGGGCGCGGTGACGGACGCGGTTGATCTCTTCCTCGTACTCCTGCTGGAACGTCGAGTAGCAGGCAGCGGCCTTCTTCGCCGCGTCGCGCAGGTCGTTGGCGGCGCCCTGCATCTTGCGGGCCACCTTCTGAGCGCGGATACGGGAGCCGAACGCGCGGCCGTCGGGGTCCGGCACGGCAGCCAGCACGCCCTTGAGGATCTCGGCAGCCATGGCCACCTCGATCGATAGCGTCACACCGGCCGCCCGCAGGGTGTTGCAGTAGTTCCGTACCTGCGCCGGGGAGGTGAACTCCGGGGACGGCAGCAGGGACTGGGCATGCGAACCACCCCCGCCCGCGCGGGCCGCGTTCCTGTTGTTGTTCACGGTGACGTTGATCGGCGGGACGATCGAGCCGCCCAGCGCGCCGACGAAACCGCCGGCGGCGGCCCCGGCGTTGGCGAACTTGCCGGTCTTGGGGTCGTTCACGGGCCCGCGCGCACGCTGGCCGTTGGTGTTCTGCGCCATGGGTTCTCCTCAGGTCAGCGGGACGGGCGGACGATGAACCAGGTGGTCTGCGCGGCGATGAGGATGAGCAGCCACAGCAGTACGAGCGGGCCGGTGTGCGGGCCGAACCCGGCGGCCAGCGCCAGCCAGACGGCGGAGAGCGTGGCGAGCACGGCCAGCCCGATACGCCAGCCCAAGGTGGAGCCGCTCGCGGGGCGGCGGCGCTGCATGACCAGCAGCCACACCAGCGGCACGGCCGCCATCGGCGCGATGACGAGACCGGACCACCAGGCGATCACGTGCAGCAGCGCGGCCACCAGGAACGCGAGGGCGGAAAGGCCGGTCGGGGCGAGCGCGGAACGGAAGCGCCACAGCGCGCGGCCGAGGAAGCCGAGCGCTTCGCGGGTCAGAGAAGGGCGCTCGGGGACGACGATCACGAACGGGTCGGAGCGCCGCCCGCGCTGGCGGGGGATGCGGACGGTGTGGACACCCGCGCCGGTCTTCACGGAGCGGGTACGGGTACGGCTGGACACAGCGGAACTCCCAGGTCGAAGGGGTTTCAGGCGGCGCGCTGTTCGTCGTCGGGGTACGCGCACGGCACGCACACCCCCAGCTCGGCGGGGATGACGTAACCGGCGTCGGTACGGCACTGCGGGCAGGTGCGGCGGGCGGCGTTGGCCTTGTCGAGCGCCGCCCACTTGGCCGGCGTCATGGGCCGCACGGGCTTCGCCAGGTCGACGCGGTAGAGGTAGGCGACCAGCGGCGGACGGCGACGGCGGGGGCGCTCGATCTGGGCCACCACGTCCTGACCACCAGGCCGCAGCCCTTTCGCGCGGAGCTGACGGCGGGTGGCCAACCCGTCCGGCGCCAGACGCCAGACATAGACCGGTAGGGAGGCCATCAGAGGTTCGCGATCGCCAGTTCAGCGCCGCCGGTGCCGGGCTCGCGGTGTTCGGCGTAGCGGGCGGAGACCCAGCCGACCGACCAGCCGCACAGGTCCGCCGCGCGCCGCACGGACACACCCTCGGCCACTGCGGCGGCGATGATCCGCCGGGCGTGGTCCTCGGGCAGCTTGCTGTTCACGGGCGGGCCGTCCAGCAACGCGGCCCGTTCAAGCCTCGCCTTTTCGGCGCGCTTGCGCTTCTCGTCTTCAGCCCGCTGCTGGGCCTGCTGTTCAAGCGTCTGCCGCTCTTGTTCACGCTGTTCACGCTCGCGTTCACGGCGCTCCCGCTCTACGCGTTCCTCGCGGCGGGCCCGCTCTTCTCGCTCGGCCTGCTCGCGAGCCAACGCCGCTTCGTGCTCACGCTGTTCACGCGCCAGCAGCGCGGCGTGCTCGCGCTCCTCACGAGCCATACGGGCAGCCGTCTCACGCTCCTCGCGCGCGGCCTGCCGCCGTGCCTCACGCTCGGCTTGCTGCCGCTCTTCCAACGCCGTCACGGCGGCGGCGATGGCGCGCCGGTAGGCCAGCCCGGTCTCCGCCGTGACGATCAGCAGCAGCGGCGCGACCGCGTGCACAGCCACGCCCACCAGGTCCTTCATCAGCGCGGAGTCGGCGACGTTCAGGGCCAGGGTCATGCAGCCGGTCATCCAGCGCAGCACGACCGGCCACCGACCACCGTGCCCACCCAACCGGGCCAGCACCGCATCCAGCCGCACGACGATGACGACAGCGGCGTCCACCACGAGCGGGAGGATCGGCGCCGTCCAGTCCCACTCATCCGGCGTGTGCTCAGCCGCGAGCGGGGTGACGGTGAGGATCGAATACAGCATCGCGCCCGCCACGATCAGCCACGTACCGACCGAAAGAGCGCGCTCGGCTGAACGGATCTGAGCGGCGTTCACGCGTCCGCCCCCGTCCATGAACGCACCTGGATGCCCGCGATCAGCACGACCGGCGAGGCGGGGTCAAAGGGGATCTCGGTGTCCTCAGTCCACTGCCACCCGGCACCCGGCACCGGCTCGAAGCCGAGCACGCTGAGCGCGTTCACGCGCTCCGTGAACGTCGGCACCGGCGCGGCCCGGTCGAAGCTGAACTCAGGCCACGGATCGGTGGTGTTCAGCAGGACCACGTACAGGCGCCAACGCCCCTTGAACACGGACATCTGCGCCGTGAACTCCCCCGCCATCACGCCCCGACCCCCGCGACCGTGACCGCGTGGTTGGTCAGCTCCACCCGCGCGGCCAGCGCCCGCCGGCGGGCCCGGCGCAGTCGGCGCTCGTCCAGCTCGGTCGGCGTGCGGTCGATGGTGGCGATGTGCGCGTCCAGCAGCTCGATGTCGGCGAGGATGACCGGCATCTCCTGGTCGATGGCGTCCAGCTCGGCATCCGTCGGCTCGTTCCAGTCGGCGAACGCGGTAACAGCATCCTGAACAGTCACGATGGGGTTCATTGGGTCGTGGTCCTCTCACGGGGTGAACGGCCCGAACAGCGGCTCCCGGGAGGCACCCCGGGAGCCGCGCGCCGTTGAAGTCGGTCAATCCGGCTCCCCTCAGCCCCGTCCGTACGACCACCACGCTGAGCGCGGAGCCGGACGGGCGAGGGAGGCAACCGGCCGCAGCTCTAGCCGCTGCGACATGACCCCCGTACGCGATGCGTGACCCCGGACAGCCGGGGCACCCCGCGCACGGAAGGGCTTGGAGACTCAGTGGGCGGTGCCATCCGTGTCGGTCCCACACGGTGGCGCCAAAAGATGTCGTCGAAGCATCGGGACTCCTCGGTAGAAGGGACGGGAAACAGCACTGCAAGGGGGACCTAGTCCCCACTCTCCGGCCGTTGCTCGCGGTCGCCGGGCCACCTCCCCAGTACGGGCCGAAACCCTGTTTCACCTGGGCCTTAGCGGGCGGTCTTGCAGCGTGCTCCGCCCTGTTCGGAGCAGCCCAAAGAAGGCCCTCCCGTCGCCCCACTGAACTAGTTCTGCGGTGCGCTGTGACGATTAATGCACGCTCCGGAAGGGGTGTCAACAGAACTAGTTCAGGGAACCTGAGATTCGACCGAGCAACCACGAAACGATCCCGACTATCCTTGTAGGACTAGTTCTGCAAGACTGGGGTCGCGAGTCGCACATCAAGGGAGTCACGCGTGGAGGAGACCAAGGTCCCGAAGGTTCAGCGGATCGCCGCTGACCTGCGGACGAAGATTCGGCAGGGGGTGTACCCCCCGGGGTCCGCCCTGCCCCAAGTCCGGGAGCTTCAGGAATCCGAAGGCGTCGCCTACCAGACCGCACGCGACGTGTACCGGGTTCTGGAAGACGAGGGTCTGATCATTTCCCGCAGGGGTGAGGGCACCTTCGTGTCACCGATCCTCGGGAAGATCCACCGGGACGGAACAGGTCGCTACATCAAGTCGGCCCGGGAAGAGGCTGGCGCCCGTGGCGCCTTCGCGGCCGAGATCGCCCGGCTCGGGATGACCTCGAACGCCACAACCGTGATCAGCCGGGAGCGTCCACCGAAGGAGGTTGCCGAGATCCTCGGCATCCATCACGCCGCGAAGGCACTCGTCAGGGCGCGGGTCATGCGTGCTGACGCCACGGTTGTTCAGGTGGCGACCTCGTACTTTCCTGGCGACGTGGCGTTCGGTACCCAGTTGGAGCAGCAAGACACTGGGGATGGCGGAAGCAAGTCCCGTCTTGCTGAACTCGGCTACCAACAGACCCGCATCCGCGAGTCCCTCAACGTACGGCCTCCGACAAAGGCGGAAGCCGAGTCGCTCGGCATCGCAACCGACAGGTTGGTCTACGAGATCACCCATGTCGGCCTGACCGACAGCGGCAGGGCCGTGGAAGTCTGCGTCCACGTCATGCCCGTGACCCTCTGGTCGCTCAGCTATGAGTGGCCCATCGACCTGCCCGCAGTCTGAGAGGAAAGACCGAAGTGAGCAGCAACACCGCCATCGTCCGTGACGCCACTGAGCGCTACAGCACCGCTCGGCGGGAGGCCGGCGAAAGCCGTGGCGCCTTCGAGACCGAGATCAAGCGACTCGGGGGCAGCCCCCGAGTGGAAACCGCGATCCGTCGCGACACCGCGCCCGCCCACGTCGCTGAGCTTCTCGACATCACGGCTTCCGACCAGACCGTCATCCGCGCACGGCACATGTACGACGGTGAGCGCCTGGTGCAGCTTGCCGACTCGTATGTCCCTATGGATGTCGCGGAGGCAGCGAGCATCGAGAACCCCGACCCCGGCCTTGGCGGCATCATCAGCCGGATGCGTGACGCCGGGTTCGAGCAGACCGAAGCGCTTGAGGAGGTCACGCAGTACGCGGCGACTCCGGTCGAAGCAGAGGCGTTCGGAGTCGAGGTCGGCACCAACCTGATCCAGATCACGCACACCGGCTACACGGCGAGCGGTCGCGCCGTTGAGGTCACCGTGCACCGTCCGGGCCCCGGATGGGTGCTGCGCTACAGCACGCCCATCAACTAGCCCAAACGCACCCGACGGCCCGCATTGGTCAATGCGGGCCGTCGGCATTCCTACTTACGACCATGCGGACAGTTACAAGACGGACACCGTTCCTACAGGTGGATCAAGTGTTCTAATTCGGAGGAACTCACATACTCTTTGTCATGCTTTGCCCGTTGACTTGCCGTCGTCACCGTCTACAGTTGGTAGTGCACGGACGGTCGTCTGCTGGTCGGAAACGTCAGCACCCGCCAAGGGCGGCTTAAGCCGGCCGACGTGCTCACAAGGCCGCTACCCACGGGTAGGCGGCCCTTGTGTTGTTGTTCCACGGGTGCATCTTGAGGCCGTACGACGTAAGCGGCGCAGCACCACGCCGATACAGGCGGCGACTCAACTCTTGCAGGTAGCGCGGCTCCGTATTGCCGAACCGATCCTCGTTGAAGGCGGCATACGTGGCCGAGGCCGCAAGGTCGGCACACTGCAACATCTCGACTCGCGACGGCTGATCCAGACGCCCGCCCCGGGGATCAAGAGCCTGCCAGGCGATCCGGCACTCGTTCGGATTCTGCGCTTGCAGGATCGATTCGTACTGGCGAAGCTTCGCCAGCTTGAAGCGCACCACATGCGCAAGGGTGTACTCCAGCATCGATCCGGAGTCGCGCGCCAGCCACGACAGGCGCTCCAGCAGAAAGCGAAAGGTGTAGAGGTACGCCTGATCGTCGTCGAGACGAGTCGCCCCCGCCGGCAGATGCCTCTTACAGACGATAACGCTGGAGACAGTGGCCCACTCCTGCGCCGCGAGAGACTTCGCCGCATGGAGCCGATCAGGGTGGGACTTGAAGTTCTGCCAGTGCAGGACATCCCCAGAGCGTCGCCTCAGGTCTGTGCGAAGTGCAGCAAGGAACGCAGCAGCTTGCGGCAGGTCACCGTCTGCCACGACAACAGCCGACATGACGAAGTGATCGCTCGACTTCTCGGATCGAGACCTTTGACCAGCCTCGTCGACAAACGCGTGCAGCTTCGGCTGCGCGGCCCCTACGGCGGTCGCGACTTGAGGATGGCCTGACGCTGTCGACACCTTGACTCCCTCCGTTCCCGGTCTTGACGACGACTCCGTTGTGCAGCGAGGCCGTCATAACCGGGTGGGGACGGAAGTTCGTTGCGCACCGTGAGGAAATCGTGGCACGTGATGAGCCGTCAACCAAGGGCGTTATCCACACCCCTTGGGGGTAACGCGCGCAGTTCTGTTGATAAGAGGTCATTTTCTGTGGATAGGGTTGTGTGTAACCCTCGGCAACCTGTGCACAGATCCCCCACATAGTCGGACGCGTAACTCTCTGACCTGCGTACTTGCA
Source organism: Streptomyces sp. NPDC057623 (assembly GCF_042800355.1). Classification (NCBI taxonomy): domain Bacteria; kingdom Bacillati; phylum Actinomycetota; class Actinomycetes; order Kitasatosporales; family Streptomycetaceae; genus Streptomyces; species Streptomyces sp. NPDC057623. The sequence continues at coordinate 10,809 of NZ_JBHVGZ010000104.1, read as the reverse complement.
GTACACGGCCTGTGTGTAAGAACTTCTTCTCCACTTGTACCGCCGAAGGTGGTAGCCCTGGGCCAAGACCTCGCGACAAGTAGCCGCCGCCGCGCTGTTCGTTGTCCTGGTCTTTGTCCAGTACGCCGACGGCCGCCATCGTTCACCGCCGTACACGCACCCCCTCTGACCTGCCCCGCGAACCCTTACGAACGACCCCGGACGGCCGCGCGGACAGTTGGAAAGCGTGTTGGGGGCAACCCCTCACGAGTTCGAATCTCGTATCCTCCGCAGCCGCCTGAACAGGCGAAACGAGAACCCCGGACCGCTTCGGCGGCCGGGGTTCTCAACATGTCTTGGTCTCAGTTGCGGTCTCATTTATTTCCGATATGTGTGGCATTCTGTACGGCATGACGACGTGCCTCCGGCAACGACGGTGGGACGCCGTCCAAGCGTTCGTTCGCCAACTTGCACGCTGAAGGCCGACGGCCAAGATCAGCCTCAGGTGAGGCTTGCCCCCGCATCGCAGCACGTGCCGCCCAGAAGCAGCCCGCAGCCAGGTAGTGCACTGACCATCCACGTCAGCCCTACCAGCGCCTTCCATGTCGCATGCCGCCCCAGAGGGTCGAGCCGTTTGCCCGGCCCGGCCCTCTGACCTTGCACTCAGCCTCCGGCGACCGCCCTTCAGTCCCATCGCCTCGCGAATTCAGCACCGGCCAACAGGTCGCCCGTCCGCACGATTGGATCATCGATCCCCAGGGCCACCATCACATCGGCGGGAAGGGCCACGTATTTTCCCTTCAACTTCGTGACACGGCATGGAAAGCGGTTCGCCCTCACCAGCCCGGATGCCTTCGATGGGTCGACCCCGAGGAGATCTGCCACCTTGCGCAGGGGCATTGGCTCGGCCAGCCACTGCGACAGTCGCCGTGCGCTTGAGCTCACTCGGCTTCCTTCTGCGGTCCGTCGAGTTCGTCGGACTCCCCCTCGGGCACATGCTCCGAACCCAAGGCGAGGAACTCGCCCAAGAGCCCAAGGCGGTGCAAGGTAGCGCCCATGCGTTCGCCGCTGATGCGCCCCCACAACAAAGGGTCCATCTCGTCGACCACCTGGATGTCCGACTCGTTACGGATGGGCGAGTAGCCGTCATCACATCGGCTCGCGCGGTCGACAAGGCTGTGCGGATCCGTCGTGCGCTCGGACGGATCAGCCCGTTCCACCGCCCAGCCGGCCGCGTTGGCGGATCGGACAACCTCGTCACGGACGTCGTCGCCTTCGGTGGCCAGCGCCAGACCGTACAACGCACCGAACACCATGGCCGACCTCACCTCGGCGACGTCGACGCAGAGCCTCCGCGACACTCTCCCGGCCGACTTCCGGAGGTAGGGGATGACGAAATACAACGCGAGCAACTGGCTGCGCTGAGCCAAGTTCGGCAGGTCACTACGGGCATCGCGGCCTACGCATCGCCACAGCGCGTCCCGAAGCGCAACGTCATTGGCATCTCGCGCCGCCGCATCCTTCGCCTCCGAGAGCGTGAGGTGTTCACCCACCGAACACCTCTCCCCGGGCGCATGTGGACACACCAACTGCCCACCGAGCATCTGTGAAACCTTTAGCTCGATCGATCTAAAGACGTCTGCCGAAGGCAGCAGGGACACGGCCCCTCCTCTTGTGGTTCCGCCAACGGCAGGAGGCTCACCGCGTCGAAGGGCAACTATCCGCACCAGCCGATGCATGCGCTGGCGGGAGTGAACGACACGGGGTGACCGAGTGAAACGGTGTGTCCCAGCGATCAACATCGGGGAAGACTCCCGGATCATCCATCTGCATCCTGGGTCTGACTGGTTCAGCGCCACCGGTAAGGGCGCTTACACCAGGAGTATGGTCTCTAGTATGGCGACGAAAAAAGTCACGGTGACGATCCCCGAAGATCTCCTCGACGAGATCCGCGCCGACGCGGCTGAGCGGGGACTTTCGGCGTATGTAGCCGAAGCGCTGCGCTTCAAGCGCGATCGGGACCGGCTGCTGGAGCTGGTCGACTGGCTGCAGGAGGAACACGGGCCGGTCACCGAAGACGAGAGCGTGGCAGCCCTCGCGGAACTGGACGATCTCGACGCCGAGCACGAGCGCCGTCGCATCGCCGAAGGACACGATGCCGGAGAGGCCGCGTGAAGAAGCGCGCCGGTGAGCACAGGCAGCGGCCACTGCGCGTCTTCGTACTCGACTGCGAGGCCCTGTCCCTGGCCGTGCGCGGCGACCGCAGGATGATCGCCTGGCTCGCCCTCGCGGCTGGGGGTGAGGCCGAAGTGGTGACGTCTCCCATGACGCTGGTCGAGGCGTACGACGGCAGGACCACCGAGCAGCGCTGGAACTGGGTGCTCTCCCGGCTCACGGTCGCCGATATCGGAAAGGACGAGGCCCGCCAGGCCCGGCATCTCCTGGATGACGCCAAGCTGCACGGTCACAAGTACGCGATCGATGCCGTGCTCGCTGTCATCGCAAGCCAGCAGAAAGGGCAGGTCACAGTCTTCACTTCGGACGTAGACGACCTGGAGAAGCTCCTCCCGGACACCATCGTTGTCAAGAAGGTATGACCCGGCACCCTGGTCTCAGTTCTGGTCTCATTCACATCCGTCCAGCACCGTCCACCGCCCTCCTGATACCCCACTCCGCCGCAGGTCAGGACGCCCCTGATCGCCGCCGAACCCCCAGACGAACATTCGGAAAGCGTGTGGGAGGCACCCCCTCACGAGTTCGAATCTCGTAGCGTGCGCCAGTGCCTCACCGGGCGCGATGTGATGCCTTCCGCCAGCTCAGAGGCCCGGGCAGGGCAGGCGGGGCGGTCCTGGTGGCGTTCGGCCGGCTCGGCTTGGCGCGGTTGCCCCGTGTGGATCTGTGCCGACGGCCACAGCGGGCAGGACGCTCGTAGGCTCATACTGAGCCATGACAAAGCCTGCGGCACCGAAGCGCCATCTGCCCACCAGCCCCTTCAAGGCCCCCGTCGCACCTGCTCCCAAGCACTTCGCCATGGGTGATCAGGTCACTCACGATGTGTACGGTCTCGGCCGGGTGGTCGGCATCGAGGACGGAATCGCGGCGCTCGTGGATTTCGGCTCCGCGCAGATGCGGATCCTGAGCCCCTACGCCAAGATGACCAAGCTCTAGGACCGCTGTGCCCGGTCACGGCACACCAGGCCCGCTCACGGGCCTGTAACGAAAGGCAGACCTCCCATCGAACCGACGTCGCTGTTCTCCGCCCCGGAAGGGCAGACCCGCCGTTCCACCGCCGTATCACCGCCCCCGACGACCGACCCCTTCCAGGCCCCGGACTTCGGGGACGACGAGGTCTTCGAGTTCGAGGACGCACACGAGCCCGCCGCCCCGGGCACGCGTGGGACGCGGCGCAAGGCCGCCTAGCGGGGTTCCGGCCGCGCCCGCGGGCTGTCCTTCCGGCCGGACACAGAAGGGCCCCACTGTTCGTGGTGGGGCCCATCGACGGACGCGCCTGTCGATCTCGTCGCGGAGAGGGCGTCCCGCGCCGACCCCTTGCCCGCGTCAGGACCGTCGAGAGTCGGTCCACAGTGGCGGGCAGCACCCGGACACCTCCTGCTGCTGCGCCCTTAGGCTCGACAGGAGTGCCGACCCCGATGGCACCGGCCGCGGCCGGCCAACCGCCTCGAACGGGACACATCAAGGCGCATACTGGGGACAATGACTAAGCCTGCTGTACCGAAGCGTCATCTGCCCACCAGCCCCTTCAAGGCGCCGGTCGCACCTGCTCCCAAGCACTTCGCCATGGGTGATCAGGTCACTCACGATGTGTACGGTCTCGGCCGGGTGGTCGGCATCGAGGACGGAATCGCGGCGCTCGTGGATTTCGGCTCCGCGCAGATGCGGATCCTGTCCCCCTACGCCAAGATGACCAAGCTCTAGGACCGCTGTGCCCGGTCACGGCACACCAGGCCCGCTCACGGGCCTGTAACGAAAGGCAGACCTCCCAT
>NZ_JBHVGZ010000104.1:0-6727 GCF_042800355.1 Streptomyces sp. NPDC057623 | reverse complement strand
CCCCTACGCCAAGATGACCAAGCTCTAGGACCGCTGTGCCCGGTCACGGCACACCAGGCCCGCTCACGGGCCTGTAACGAAAGGCAGACCTCCCATCGAACCGACGTCGCTGTTCTCCGCCCCGGAAGGGCAGACCCGCCGTTCCACCGCCGTATCACCGCCCCCGACGACCGACCCCTTCCAGGCCCCGGACTTCGGGGACGACGAGGTCTTCGAGTTCGAGGACGCACACGAGCCCGCCGCCCCGGGCACGCGTGCGGCGCGGCGCAAGGCCGCGTAGCACCGCACCAGCCCGAGCATGGCCCGACTGCGCTCATCCCGCCGACTACGGCCGCTGCAGCGCCGGGTGAGTGTTCGTCAGTAGAAGCCCTCCGGCGGCGCCGGCTCCAGGTGTTGTTCCGCCCAGATGGTCTTGCCCTTGGCGGTCTGGCGGGTGCCCCAGCGCTGGGTCAGCTGGGCGACCAGCAGGAGGCCGCGACCGCCCTCGTCGTAGCTGCGGGCCCGGCGCAGATGCGGGGCCGTGTTGCCCCCGTCGGAGACCTCGCAGATGAGGGAGTTGTCGTGGGTGAGATGGATGAGGCGGAGCTGGATCGGGGGTTCCGCGTGCCGGATGGCGTTGGTGACGAGTTCGCTGACGACCAGTTCGGTGACGAAGGCGGCGTCCTCCAGGTCCCAGGAGTCCAGCTGGGCCAGCGCGTCCTTGCGGGTCTGGGCGACGGCGGAGGGGTCTGACGGAACGTCCCAGGTGGCGACCTGGCTCGCGTCGAGTGCCCGGGTACGGGCCACGAGCAGAGCCACGTCGTCGGGCGGGCGGGGTGGCAGCAGATCGGTGAGGATCCTGTCGCACAGCGCGTCCAGGTTCGGCTCCGGGCCGGTGAGCAGGTGGCGGAGGCGGAAGACGCCCTCGTCGGTGTCGCGGTCCGGGGACTTGATCAGGCCGTTGGTGTAGAGGGCGAGCAGGCTGCCCTCCGGCAGGTCGATCTCGGCCGACTCGAAGGGCAGGCCGCCCAGGCCCAGCGGAGGGCCCGCCGGGAGGTGGACGAGGTCGGCGACGCCGTCGGGGCTCACCACGGCCGGGAGCGGATGCCCGGCCCGCGCCAGGCAGCAGCGCTGGGAGATCGGGTCGTACACGGCGTACAGGCAGGTCGCGCCGACCTCGCCCGCGGCGCCGCTCTCGGGGCCGCGGTCGCCGGGCCCCCGGTCGGTCGAGAGGCGGGCCACGAGGTCGTCGAGGTGGGTGAGCAGCTCGTCCGGGGGCAGGTCGATGTCGGCGAGGGTGCGTACGGCGGTGCGCAGGCGGCCCATGGTCGCGGAGGCGTGGATGCCGTGGCCGACGATGTCGCCGACGACGAGCGCCACCCGCGCCCCGGACAACGGGATCACGTCGAACCAGTCGCCGCCGACCCCGGCGTGCGCGCCCGCCGGGAGATAGCGGGAGGCGACCTCCACCGCCGCCTGCTCGGGGAGCCGCTGCGGCAGCAGGCTGCGCTGGAGCATCACCGCCGTGCCGCGTTCACGGGTGTAGCGGCGGGCGTTGTCGATGCAGACGGCCGCCCTGGCCGCCAGCTCCTCGGCCAGCACCACGTCGTCCTGCTGGAAGAGCTGGGCCTGGCGGTGGCGGACCAGAACCGCGACGCCCAGGTTGGTGCCGCGGGCCGACAGCGGAACCGCCATCACCGAGTGCACACCGAACTCACGGACCCGGGAGGCCCGGGCCGGGTCGCGGGCGACCAGCGCGGTGATCGCCGGGTGCGTCATCTCGTACACCGTGGCCCGTCCCGAGCGGAGCGTCTCGACCGGCGCGGAGCCCTCCGGGTACTCGTCCACTTCGCCCAGGGCGATGACCGCCTCCGGCACGCCCGGGGTCACGGACTGGTGGGCGGCCCGGCGCAGCACGAGCGGGGCGACCAGGGTGCCGGCCTCCGGGAGCGGCTCGTGCAGGTCGTCCAGGGCGGTCAGCAGGTCGACGCTGACGAAGTCGGCGAGTTCCGGGACGGTCACGTCCGCCAGCTCCTGCGCCGTACGCATCACGTCGAGGGTGGTGCCGATGCGGCGGCCGGCCTCCGCGATCAGCTGGAGCCGCTTGCGGGCCCAGTACTGCTCGGTCGTGTCGTGCGCGGTGAGGCAGACGCCCCGCACCTCGCCCCTCGCGTCGCGCAGCGCCGACATGAAGACCGACCAGGCGTGCTCGCGTGTCTCACCGGTGACGCGCAGGAAGTTCTCGTTGTACTGCGGCTCGCCGGTCTCCAGCACCCGCGCCATGCTCTGTTCGGCCCGGTCTCCGGCGGGACCGTCCACGATCTCGTTGACGCGCAGCCCGAGCATGTCCTCCTCGGTGAGGGCCACCGAGTGTTCCATCTCCGCGTTGGCCCGGCGCAGCCGGAGCCTGGTGTCGTAGAGCGCCAGCGCGCAGCAGGGGGACTGGGCGAAGCTCCAGGTCACGAAGGTGTCGTCGAGCAGCTCGGGCCGCTGCCCGCCGAGGGCGCGCACCAGCAGCCATTCGCCCGGCCCGGACGTCCTGTGGTGCGCCAGGACCTTGGTCCGAAGCCGTCGGCCGTCGCGGTGCCGGAGGGACAGGCTGCCGTGCCATCTGGGCAGCTGAGCGAAGGGAGGCAGGTCCTCGGCCGGTACCGGCTCGGCCAGCAGCTCGCCCGCCGGCCGCCCGACGACCTCTTCGGCCGCGTACCCCAGCAGCCGCTCGGCCCCCGCGTTCCACCCGGTCACCCTGCCGCGCTCATCGACGGTGACGCGGGCCGTGAGGGCCTCGCCGACCACGTCGTCGAGCGGCCGCGTCGTCGTCCGGCCGGTGATGACGGGCTCGTCCATGATCGTTCATCTCGCTCTCGCCGAGACACGCCCGGTCCGCGCTCCCGGCCCGCGGACGTCGGGCCGGCGTTTCCGGGTCGTCAGCAGTTGTCGACGTGGGGCACGGCCCGGCGCTCGGCGCCGGTTGCGGCACCGGAGCCCCGGGGGCCCCGGAACCGCTCACGGCTCACGTCCCTTCCCCCTTCCCATCCCCGTTCCCCTCCCCCTGACACTCCGGACGCCACATCGTCGTACGCCCCCGTCCGAGCCGGGCGTCTCCGGGGGCCAGGGCTCAGCGCGGCTCCCGCACCACCGCCGTCTCCCCCGCCGCGACGCTGACCGCCCCCGGCACCGGCTTGCCCGTGAGCAGTTCGGTGGCGTCCGGCGCGACCGCCACATGCGCGGGCCGGTCGGTGTGGTTGAGCAGGAAGAGGTAGTCGGCGTCCGGGCCGCGCCGCAGGACCGCCTCGACGCCCTGCGGCGTGCTGCGCACCGGCTCCACTCCCGCCTCCGTGCGGATACGGTCCACGAGCGCGGCCAGCGTCTCGCGATCCGGCAGCGTGGCCAGGTACCAGGTCAGGCCGGTGCCGTGCGCGTGACGGGTCACCGCCGGTACACCGTTCAGCGGGCCGGTCGTGTACGAGGCGACCGCCTCGGCGCCGGACAGGCGGACCCGCTCCGACCAGAGGGTCCCGGTACCGCCGCCGCTCAGGCCCACCGACTCCCCCGGCAGCAGCGGGAACAGCTCGTCGGTCCGCACGCCGAGCGCCTCCCGGAACGCGCCCGGGTAACCGCCCAGCCGGACGTGGCAGTTCTCGTCGACCGCGCCACTGTGGAAGCCTACGGCCAGGGTGCCGCCGCGCTCCGCGAAACCGGTGAGATTGGCCGCGCCCTCGTCGTCCACCAGGTAGAGGCTCGGCGCCAGGACCAGGCGGTAGGCCGACAGGTCCGCGTCCGGGCGGACGAAGTCCACCGCGACGCCTGCCCGCCACAGCGGCTCGTACCAGGCACGGACCAGGTCGTGGAAGCGCAGCTCGCCGCTCGGCTGGGAGGGGAGTTCCATCGCCCAGCGGGCGTTCCAGTCCCAGACGATCGCCACCTCGGCCGTGCCGACGCTGCCGCGCACCTCGGCGAGCGCCTTCAGGTCCGCGCCGAGCCGGACCACGTCCCGCCAGATCTGGCTGTCGGTGCCCGCGTGCGGAAGCATCGCCGAGTGCCACTGCTCGGCGCCCGCCTTCGCCGCGCGCCACTGGAAGTAGGCGATGCCGTCGGCGCCCCGGGCCACGTGGGCCAGCGCGTTGCGCCGCAGCTCACCCGGCCCCTTCGCCCGGTTCACCGGCTGCCAGTTCACGGCGCCCGTCGAGTGCTCCATCAGCAGCCAGGGGCCGCCCGCGAGGGAGCGGACCAGGTCGCCGCTGAGCGCGAGGTCGATCTCGGACTCGGGGTCGGCGGACTGGAGGTAGTGGTCGTTGGAGACGATGTCCAGCTTCGGGGCCCAGCGCCAGTAGTCGAGGGCGTCGAAGTTGTACATCGCCATGAAGTTGGTGGTGGCGGGGATGGTCGGGGCCGCCTCCAGCAGCACCTCGCGCTCCGCCGCGTACAGCGACAGCAGCTCGTCGCTGGAGAAGCGGCGCCAGTCGAGCTGGTGGGTGGGGTTGGGCACGGCGCCGGTGGGGCGGGGCGGGAGGATCTCGTCCCAGTCGTAGTACCACTGGCTCCAGAAACGGGTGCCCCAGGCGTCGTTGAGGGCCGCCAGGTCGTCCGCGTACCGCCTGCGCAGCCAGCGCCGGAACGCGGCGGCGCTCTCGTCGCAGTAGCACTCCGCGTTGTGGCAGCCGTACTCGTTGTGGACGTGCCACATCGCCACCGCCGGATGGTCCGCGAACCGCCCGGCCAGCGCCCGCGCCATCCGCAGGGCCGCCTCCCGGTAGGCGGGACTCGACGCGCAGAACGTCTGGCGGCTGCCGTACGACAGTCCCCGGCCGTCCTTGTCGACGGGCAGCGCCTCGGGGTGGGCCTTGAAGAACCACGCCGGGGGCGCCGCCGTCGGGGTCGCGAGGTCGGCCGCGATGCCATGGGAGTGCAGCAGGTCGAGGACGCGGTCCAGGAGGGAGAAGTCGTACGCGCCCTCCTTCGGCTCCAGCAGCGCCCAGGAGAAGATGCCGACGCTGACCATGGTCACCCCGGCCTCGCGCATCAGGCGCATGTCCTCGGCCCAGACCTCCTCGGGCCACTGCTCGGGGTTGTAGTCACCGCCGTAGGCGATGCCGGGGACGGAGAGTTCGCGCTTCATCGGGCCTCTCCCCCGAGGAGCCGGCGCGTGGTGGCCACGCCCCACTCGTCCAGCGACAGCAGCCGGTCGCTGGAGGCCATGAGGCCGCCGGTCGCCTCGACGTGCGCGGCCCACCGCTCCCGGGTCTCGACGGCCGGGCGGGCCATCAGGCAGTCCGGGTCGTTGATCCAGAGCCGGCCGTGCTGCCACTGGCGGCCGACGCCCGTGAACTCGGCGGGGTCCTGGCCGGGTTGGCTGTAGTCGTCGGCCTCGGGGCGGCGGTGCGGGCCCGTGTCGGGGCTGACCCGCATCGCGTCGAACAGGCCGATGGACGCCAGCATGGGCGCACCGCAGCCCAGCAGGTAGGCGTCCTCGCCGATCGCCTCGCGGATCAGCTCGATCCCGGAGCGGTACGCCGTCAGCGCGGCTGCGTCCCCGTCGTCTCCGCCGTGTCGTACGCCGTCCAGCGCGCCCGCGTAGAGGAAGTCGACCTTGAAGTAGTCGTAGCCCTCGGCGCGCAGGGTCCGGAAGACCTCCGTCAGATACGCCGCCGCCTCGGGATGCGTGGTGTCCAGGACGCGCAGGTCGTGGCCCCAGTTGCGGCCGGCGTGCGTGAAGCCGCCGTCCTCGTCCCGGACCAGCCACTCGGGGTGCTCGGCGGCCAGGTCGCTCGCCGGGTCGACCAGGAAGGGCGCCGTCCAGATACCGGCGCGCCGGCCCCGCGCCCTGATCGCGTCCGCGATGCCCGCGCGGGAGCGGAAGCGGCCGGAGAGGGTGAGCCAGTCGCCGAGGGCCTTCTGGTAGCCGTCGTCGATCTGGACGACGTCGATGGGCAGGTCGAGGGTGTCCATCGCACGGAGGTTCTCGTGGATGTCGTCCTCGGTGACGGCGGTGAAGTACTCGTACCAGGAGCACCAGACCGTCGGGGCCGGGCGGGGGGCCGTGAGCTGGAGGCTGTCGGCCCACTCGCCCAGCACCGACTGGACGGTGGCACCCGTCCACTCCTTCACCGGGCCGTCGGCGCTGACCTCTGCCACGCCGTCCGTCACGACCAGCCGGATGGAGGGGACGTCGGTCAGCGGGTCCGTCGCCGCCCACAGGCGGACCGGCGTGCCGTCGCCGGGGTCGAGCGCCAGCAGGCCCTCGCCCTGGAAGGCGCCCTCCGGGACGGTGACGCCGGGGCGGTAACAGACCGTCGCCCAGTTGTCGTTGGTCGGACGGTGCGGCTTGTCGCCGAGGGCGTAGGAGCCGCTCGGGCTCCAGGACTGCCAGCCCTCCTCGTGGACGCGGGCCTTGCGAGGGTCCACGGACACCGAGGCGACCGGGGTGAAGGGGTTGTGCACGGGGATCTCTTTCAAGCTGAGGGCCGTCAGCCCTTGTTGGCGCCGAGGGTGAGGCCGCTGACGAACTGGCGCTGGAGCACGAAGTAGACGATCAGCGTGGGGATCGCGGTGAGCAGGGCGCCGGCGGCGACCAGGTTGGGGTCGGTGAAGTACGCGCCGGTGAGGTTGTTCAGCGCCGAGGTGATCGGCATGTTCTCGCCGGTGGAGATCAGCACGAGGGCCCAGAAGAAGTCGTTGTAGATCCAGATGGACAGCAGCGTCGCCAGGGCCGCCATCGCCGGGCGGCACAGCGGCAGCACGATCTGCC
>NZ_JBHVGZ010000103.1:0-26600 GCF_042800355.1 Streptomyces sp. NPDC057623 | reverse complement strand
TCGGGGGCGTGGTCCACGGCGGACAGGCTAGCTCACCCCATCGAAACTCCCGTTCGGTCCACACCCCTCAAGATCGGAACGACAACAGCCTCTAACTCCCGCTCCAGTCGGGCGACCTGGGCCTCGCTGAGGCGGGGCCGACCCGGCGAGCCCTTCGACAGCACGCCCGCCTCGCCACGTTCGCGCCAGGCCCGACGCCACCGCTCCACCGACCGCTCGCTCACCCTCAGCGCGGCAGCGATCTCCCGATTCTTCTCCCCACCCTCGAAGCGTTCCACGGCCTGCAGCCGAAACCGCTCCCGCGTGGCCCTCCCGACGTCGGTCAGCCCGCCGCCCTGCCCGTATCTCACCGGCCAAGGGCTACCTGAGGCGCCCGGCCGCTGTGACGTGAACGCCACCGACATCACTCAATCAAGTTCAGTAGCCGAGCCCGAGGGTCAGTCTCGCCAGTCGAGTTGCTGTTCCGGGATCCCGACGGAGCGGCCGTAGTCCTGAGCTTCGCGGCGGCCTTCGGCTTGCCCGCGTGGATAGCTGAAGACCTTGTTGGCGAAGACCACGAACGTGTCGGATGGAGTGTGGAAGTCGGTGTACCAACCTCCCGTTGAAGACAGGTTAGAGGCGAGCTGATCTGCGAGTCGCGGAGCCTCGGCCTCGTCGGCGGTGAAGTCCAGCAGGGTCCAGAGCCGCGGCTGGGCATCCCCGACGTCCGTCATCTCGACTCGCGTCAGCTTGGTGATCTGCAGCTGGATCCCGGTCAGCTCGGCTCCGGCTTGCAGGCTTTCGGCGATCAACACACCTTCGAGCATCTGAACCTCCTTTGATGTGGGTGAAGCGAGAGTAACCGCCGTTCTCCGGAGGCTTGTTGGGTCGGTAGCTGGGGCCGTTCATGATGGCCTGGTGGCCGGCGCTGATCAGCCGGTCCAGCAGCGACTCGGCCGACGACCCGGGTCCTGGGAGAGCGGGTAGCAGTCGCTGGGCGCCCGGTTACTGGTGATGAGGTCGACCGGACCGCGAGTTCACGCGTCTGGGTGACGGGCAGATCCGGCGAGGCATGGAAAAGAACTCCTCGACCGGCTGGTGACCGCACGTATCCCGCACGCAGGGCATCACCATCGGACGACCAGCGAGGTGTTCTGGCAACTGCCTCCGCCCGCGGGCACGAAAGCAACCCGCAGTGCGACCCTCCCGGACATGGCACCGCAGCCATGAGAGTGCCCTCGCGTCAAGAAGAGGCAACCCGGACGGAACAACCGGCGCTGTTTGTCCGTACCATCTGTACGCCAAGGTAACTTCCGGTACTTTCGACGTCCCCACGGGCATCGGCTCGTTCACCTAACAGGGGTGTGCAGCCCCTGCCGCACAGTCATACGCCGACGAAAGGTCGATCTCATGCCCGAGACAACAACTCCCCCCACAGAACTCACATCGCAGTACGTGGCCCAGGTAACCGGTGACCTCGAACGCAACGTCAAGGAGCAGGAACGCATCGGCGCGGAACTCGCCTCCCTGCAAGAGCAGCTTGCCGCCCTGCAGCAGGACCACACCGTGCTGGTGAACATGCAGCAGGCTCTCGGCATCACCGAAGCGCCCGCCGCGTCTGCGCCGGAGCCTGAAGGCACCATGGTGCCCTCCCCCCGGCGAAAGGCCAGTGCCGACAGCGGCCCGAAGAAGAGGACACGGAAGGCCCCCGCCACGCCGGCGAAGGCAGCGGCCAAGCAGCCCTCCACCAAGACCGCAGCTAAGACGGCAACTAAGACGGCTGCCACGAAGGCGGCCCAGCCCACCCTGGTCGAGCTCATCCGCCGCTCCCTCGCCGAGCAGACAGAACCGCGCTCCGCTGCGGAGATCTCCGAAACACTCGGCCAGGCTTACCCCGAGCGCCAGACCACGACCAAGGTCGTGCGCGTCACCCTTGAGGGTCTCGTGGCCAGGAGCCAGGCTGAGCGTTCCAAGCAAGGCAAATCCGTCTTCTACACCGCCCCCGCTGCTCAGCCGACTGCGGCGAAGGAGGAGGACCAGACCGAGGACACTGACAGCTGAAAGCCGGCATGCGTCGGAGGCATCGGGCGCGGTGTGCTGTCCCACGGGACTGCCCGCGGGATGCCCAGTGCGAGTCTGCGGGCGGCTGATCCGAGCGGTTGAATGCCGCGCCGCAGGCAGCAATGGGGCGTCCGAGTCAGCGGCCCGAGCTCGCTGCCCTCACAGTCGAAGACCGCCCGCCGGACGATGAACTCCACGACGGTGCCGAAGACATGAGGGCAGTCCCTGGGGGTTGGAGAGCTGTCGGCTATCGCATCGAAGGCGCGGGTCGGCTGGGCGACGTCCTCTCGCAGCGACCGCGACGGCACGATGACGTCGGGATGCCCAGGCTCTCGTAGTGATCACGCGCAATCGCCCTGCCTCGCTCGGCTGCCGAGAGCGTCCCGCACCGACGCCGCTCCTTTGTCGGACGCGAAGACGCCCCATGCTGGAGCAGTGCCTGAACCGGGCGATCGAGGCAGCGGCGGCTGACGCAAGCAGGGGAACCCGGTGGGCCGCGCCGGGCGGCGCCTCACCGGGACGACGTGGCCGGGGCTGGGGTGCTGTCGGTGCGTCACCCGCCACTCGATGAACTCCGCGTCCCTCGATCCCGTCGACCTCCGCTTCCAGGCCGGCCTTCAGGGGCGATTGCAGTCACGTACCCCGGCTCGCTGTGAGGTACCCCGGCCCCACCGAGCCATGGCGGTCGGGGCCGGGTGAGTTCGGGGTTCAGTCCGTGAGGGCCTCGTAGTCGAACCAGTCGAAGTGGACCGTTCCGGCCGAGGCGTACAGGCCGATGACCCGGCCGGTGAAGCCGCCGGCGACCTCGGTGGACAGGTAACGGCCGTCGAGCGCCGCCAGTTCGACGAACGTGCCGTCCTCGTCCTCGACGCCGAGCGAGACGGTGTCCGGTCCCTGGCGGGCGTCGGAGACCTGTCGGGTGGCGGTCATGTCGATCCTGAGCACCACGGGACCGTCGGTCGTCGGGTGGGTGGCCACCACCGAGTGGAGCGGGCCGACGCGGGCGAGGACCCGTACGTGTCCGGGGGTCGCTTCGATCTCGTAGTGGTGCTGCTCGTCGAGCCGGACGGCCAGGCCACCGCGTCCCTCGGCCGGGTCGGCCAGCGCCCGGGTACGGCAGGAGGGATGCTGCTGGCGTCGACCGAGGAAGGTGACCTCGGGGTCGTCGAGTGACTCCCCGCGGGCGTGCAGACTCAGCCAGCCGGCCCGTTCCTTCGTGGTGCAGTCCCGCGCGGGCCGGAAGCGGGGCGAGATCCAGCCGACGGCGAGTTCGCTGAGATCGAAGTCGTCGCGGACCGGCACGACGGCGGGCTCCTGGAGCGGCCACGGGGGCGCGGCCATGACGGGTGACACTTCCCCGACGACCGGCCAGTCGTCGACCCAGCTCACCGGAGCCAGGAAGGTCTCCCGGCCGAGGACGTGCCAGCCCGGAGTGCCGCCGTGTGGTCGGACCCCGAGGAAGACCATCCACCAGGAACCGTCCGGCCCCTGCACCAGATCCCCGTGTCCGGTGTTCTGAATGGGGTGGTCGGTGCCGCGGTGGGTCAGGATCGGATTGGCCGGGCAGGGCTCGAACGGGCCGTTGGGGGTGCGGCCACGGGCGATCGAGACGCCATGGCACCGTTCGGTTCCGCCTTCGGCGATGAGCAGGTACCAGTAGTCGCCGATGCGGTACAGGTGCGGTGCCTCGGGGGCCTTGGCACCGGGGGCGCCGGACCAGAGGCGCGTCGGCTCACCGAACGTCTCACCGGTGTGGGGGTCGATGCGGAACTGACTGACTCCCGCGACGGTGCACCAGCAGTTGCCGTCGTCGTCCCAGGCGAGGTCCGGGTCGATGCCGTGCACGTCGGGCAGCCGGATCGGATCGGACCAGGGGCCGGCCGGGTCGGTGGCCGTGAACAGTACGTTGCCGTCGCTGCTCACGTTCGTGACGATCAGCCAGAAGCGGCCGTCGTGATAGCGGAGCGTGGGTGCGTAGAGGCCGCCGGACGAGGGGGTCTCGGGCGGCAGGCGCAGCTGACCGGGCCGGTCGAGGGCGTTGCCGATCTGGGTCCAGTGCACCAGGTCCCGACTGTGGAAGACGGGGATACCGGGGAAGTACTCGAAGCTGGAGCACGCGAGGTAGTAGTCCTCGCCCGCCCGGCAGATGCTCGGATCCGGGTGGAAGCCGGGGATCACAGGGTTGCTGATGGTGGCGCCCGTCTCGGGCCTGCTCGACACCCTCATCGAGTCCCTTCACTCGGCAGCGGTGAGAAAGTTTCGCATCTTCATGCCAGATAGTTTCCAGCGGAGGTTAGCCACAGGCCCCGTCGCGGTCAATGCCCTCCCCTATCGCAGCGCACACCAAGTGCCCGGACACACCGGAGAAGCAGGGCGACGCGACGGCGTCGAGCCGCGCTCCTCAGCCCTTGGGCGGAGCCGTACTCGCCCGGACCGTAAGGGTCGTCGCGATCTCAAGCCCGACCTGGGGGGCCTCCTCTCCTCGGCCGAGTGTGAGCGCCAGTTCGGTCGCGGCCACGGCCATCTCGGTCAGGGGCTGGTGGACGGTTGTCAGGGGTGGGTCCACCCAGGCCACGACCGGCAGGTCGTCGAAGCCGACGACGCTCAGGTCGTCCGGGATGCGCAACCCGGCCTCGCGGGCCGCCTGGTAGACACCGAGCGCCTGTAGGTCGTTGGCGGCGAAGATCGCGGTCGGGCGTTCCGGCAGGGCCAGCAGGGAACGCGCCGCGGCGCAGCCGTCGTCGCGCGTGAGGCCGGCGTGCACGATGATCTCCGGATCGACGGGCAGGCCGGCCGCCCGCAGCGCGGAGCGGTAGCCGTCCAGCCGGGCGGCGCAGCACAGTTGGCCCTCGGGGCCGCTGATCATCGCGATGCGGCGGTGCCCGAGTTCGGCGAGGTGGCGGGTCGCGGTCCGGCCTCCGGACCAGTTCGTCGCTCCCACGTACGGGACGTCGTCCGGTAGCTCCACGATCGGGTCGAAGACGACGAACGGGATTCCCTTCGCCGTCAGCTGCTCGCGTTCGGCCTCGGACAACTGCGCCACGGACAGCACGCAGTTCGGACGCCGGGACACCGTGTCGTCCCAGGCCGGAGCCTTGCTTTCGTGCAGGCCGAACTCGGAGACCATGACGCCGACGCGGTGCTGGCGGGCCACCCGTTCCACGCCCCGGATGATCTCGACCGCCCACATGTCCTTGAGCTCGCGGAACACGAGTTCGATGACATTGCTCCGGTTGCTCCCGGCCGGCTTGCGATAGCCGTACCGGTTGATCAGCTCCTCGACACGGGCGCGCGTGTCCGCGGACACCCCCGACTTTCCGTTGAGCACCTTGGAGACGGTCGGAACCGAAACCCCGGCGGACTCGGCGATGTACGCGATCGTGACCGACTTGGGCGCGTCGCGCTCCTTGCGGTCCGGATCCGCCGGTCCATCTGCTGCGTTGTCCGCCAAAGTGACCTTCCCGATCATCCAACCGCTCGTCAGCGCCGTAGGGCCGCGCCGCGTCATTCTCGCATCTCCTACGGACGCACCTGTGGCCTCTGACACATCTTCATGTTAATTTCTCCGCCGCGCACAACGAAAGTTTCTCCTCTGTAGACACCTCAGCCACCTCAGCCACCTCAGACGGCTCCTGACATTCGAGCCGCCCCCACCGGAAGGTGCACGTGTTGACGACGCGACTGGCAAGGTTTCTCGCCTCAAGGCTTCTCTCTCCAAGGCTCCTCTTCCGGCGACGCACCAGGAGACTCGCGGCACTCCTGCTGGCGATCGCGCTGCTGCCCCTGCTGCCCGCCACCGCCCAGGCGGCCGATCCGCCGGTACCGCCGCCCAGCGCCCCGGCCGCCCGCAGCGCGGTGGCGGCCATGCAGCCCGGCTGGAACATGGGCAACACCTACGACGCCATCCCCGACGAGACCTCCTGGGGCAACCCGCCCGTGGCCAGGGCACTCCTGCAAAAGGTCAGGTCACAGGGCTTCAAGAGCATCCGCCTGCCGGTCACCTGGGGCACCCACCAGGGCGCCGCGCCCGACTACAGGATCGACCCGGCCTGGATGGCGAAGGTGCGGCAGGTCGTCGACTGGGCCCTGGACGAGAACCTGTACGTGATGCTGAACATGCATCACGACTCGTGGATGTGGGTCAACAACCTGTCGACGGACCACGACGCCGTTCTCGCCCGGTACAGGGCGACCTGGACGCAGATAGCGGCCGAGTTCCGCGACTACCCGGCCCGGCTCGTCCTCGAAAGCATCAACGAGCCGCAGTTCAGCGGCACGTCCGGCGACGACCAGAACTACCGGCTGCTGGCGGAACTCGACAGGGTGTTCCACGCGATCGTGCGGGAGTCCGGCGGCCGCAACGCCGACCGTCTGCTCGTCCTGCCCACCCTGTACACGAACTCCGAGCAGGGCCGACTCGACGCGCTGGCCGCCGAACTCGCCGACCTGCGCGACCCCATGGTGGCCACGACCATCCACTTCTACGGGTGGTGGCCGTTCAGCGTGAACATCAACGGCTACACCCGCTTCGACGCCACCTCGCAGCAGGACCTGACCGCTCAGTTCGACCGGGTGCACAACGCCTTCACCGCGCGCGGCATCCCGGTCATCGTCGGCGAGTACGCCCTGCTCGCCTACGACCACAACCGCCCCGGCGTCATCGAGGCGGGCGAGCAGCTCAAGTACTTCGAGTTCCTGGGCAACTACGCCCGCGAGCGCAGGCTCACCACCATGCTGTGGGACGCCGGTCAGTTCCTGAACCGCAACACCCTCCAGTGGCGGGACGCCGAGCTGTTCGCCCAGATCAGGTCGAGCTGGACCACCCGCTCCGGAACCGCCTCCACCGACCAGGTGTTCCTGTCGAAGTCGAGCCCCATCACCAGCCAGACGCTCACCCTGAACCCGAACGGCACCGACTTCCAGGGACTCAGGCACGGCAACCGCAACCTCGTGCAGGGCCGGGACTACACCGTCTCCGGCACCCAGCTCACGCTGACGGCCGCCGCGCTCACCGAGCTGGCCGGCGATCGGACGTACGGAGTCAACGCGACGCTGGAGGCCAGGTTCTCGCGCGGGGTGCCGTGGCGGATCAAGGTGATCACCTACGACGTCCCGGTGCTGTCGAATGCCTCCGGAGACACCGGCGGCCTGACCATCCCCACCCGGTTCCGCGGTGACCTGCTGGCGACGATGGCGGCCAAGTACGACGACGGAAGCAACGCCGGCCCGGCGGACTGGGCCGGCTACCAGCAGTGGGACGCCTCCTTCACCGCCTACACCGGCGACTCCATCAAGCTCACCCCCGAGTTCGTGAACTCCCTGAAGGACGGCTCCCGGGTGAGGCTCACCTTCCACTTCTGGAGCGGCGCCACGGTGACGTACAACGTCACCAAGTCGGGCGGCACGGTGACCGGAACGACCGGCTGACCTGGAGCCCTCCGGCTCCACCCCTCGCGCATCACTGCCGCGCGGCCGACACACGGCCGTGCGGCCCTCAGGCCTGTTCGCAGATGCCCCGACGAAAGCAGACCGCCGATGACTCTCCCTGGCCGTCCTTCGCCCGGCCTGAATCGTCGGCCCGCGCTGCCCTGATGGAGGGCGTCGCGGACATGCTCGGCAGCCGGTTTGCACCAGCTGACTGATCAACAGGTGACTACCGACGCGGGAGGAATGCTTCGCGGCCACACCCGGATACCCGGGGCCGCGCGGACAGTGCTGTGGCGGACGTAGCGGCCGGGTTGGCCGCCTGCCTCCCCCAGTCGCTGCCCGTTGCCGCTGTCACAGTGCGATGGGGCCGAGGTCGGCGGCGGTTTGGGCCAGTGCGCGGATGGTGGGGCTGTCGGCGGTGGTACGCCAGGTGAGCGCCCATTCGAGGGTGGGGGCGTCATGGAGGGGCAGGAAGACGATGCCGGGGGGCTTGTTGTAGCGGGCGGCGATTTCGCCCAGCGGGTGGACGCAGCGTCCGGCGGCGACCAGGGAGAGGATCTCGTGGAAGGTCCGCGCGGCGGGGCCTCGGGGGATGCGGCGGCCGAGCGGGGTGCGGGTGGGGACCATGGAAGCGACCCAGTACTCGGGGGCTTCGGAGCCGAGGTCGACTACGTGGTTGTCGGCGAGGTCTTCCAGGGACGCGGTGCCGCGTTGGGCGAGCGGATGGTCTGCGGCCACGGCCAGCACGCGGCCTCCGGTGAGCACGGTGGGGCCGACGGTGAGGTCCGGTTCGGCGACGGGCAGCCACAGCACGTGCGCGTCGTGCTCGCCGGTGCGCAGGGCGGTGAACGCGTCGGTGCCGTTGATCTCGCCGAACTGGATGTCGCTGCCGGGGTAACGGGTGCGGAACGCGTCGACGAGGGGGCGCAGTTCGTGTCCGGCGTGGCCGAAGACACCCAGCCGAAGGGTCCGGTGCGTGCCCGGGCCAGCTGCTTGGGCGCGGGCGAGTCCGGCGTGGAGGAGGTCGAGAGCCTGCTGCAGGTCTTCCCGCAGGCGCCGGCCGACAGGAGTCAGGGCCACGCGTCGGCTGGTGCGATCGAACAGGGCCACGCCGAGGCGGCGTTCTTGTCTGCGGATGGCTTGGCTGACGCGGGCCTGGGACACATGAAGCCGTTCGGCCGTGCGGCCGAAGTGCAGTTCTTCGGCCAGCGTCAGGAAGATCTCGATGTCGCGCAGCTCCATGCATAACTCCCACGTTATGAATAGCTCCACGGACTCTACCTTGTTCCGCCACTGACCTGCGTCGATGCTGGAAACATCATCCACCGGGCAGGCGTCAGACGCCTCCCCGACGCATCGACAGGGCAAGGGGATCCGATGAGCGCTATGCGGGCCGTCGTCGATCGCTTCGAGATCGAGGAGCTACGCGCCGAGGTCAACGACGCTGTGATGATGCGCGACTTCGACCGCGTCGCCTCACTGTTCACGCCCGACGGCGCCATGCGCTGGCCGCACATCGACAAGGAGTTCGTCGGCCGCGAGGAGATCCGCGCGGGGATCGAGTGGGGGCAAGGGCTGTGGGAGTTCTTCGTGCAGAACGTCCACCCCGGCATTGTCCGGCTTGACGGCGACACCGCGGTCGGGCGCGTGTACATCCAGGAGTTCGGGCGGATGCACGACGGCAGCTCGCACCTGAACTACGCCCTCTATCACGACGGCTACGAGCGCACCTCCGACGGCTGGAAGTTCAGCGAACGTGTCTACGAGGTCAGGTACCTCGACTCGACCCCGCTCACGGGCTCACCGCCCCGGCACCTGGGGCACAGGCGCGACTGACGACCACCGACGGGCCGACTCACCATCACCGACCACCGGCACATGCACTTCTCCCCAGCGCCAGCCGCACGCAATATCAACCAAAGGAGTAACTGTCATGATCCTGATCACTGGAGCCAACGGCGTCGTCGGGCGTCAGGTGATGAACCTGCTGCTACAGGGCGGCACGGAAAGCACGGCCATCACGGCCATCACAGCGGTCACGCGCGGTCCCGGCTCGGCCCCGCTCCCGGACGGCGTCCAAGCCGTCAGCGGCGACCTGTTCCGCCCACAGTGGATCGAGGCGGCGCTGGAAGGAGTGCAGGCCCTGCAGATCAGCCCGCGCGCCACCGGCCCGGGACTTGGCGAACTCCTGCGGCTCGCCGTCAGGCAGGGCGTGCGGCGTGTGGTGCTGCTGTCGGGCACCACCGTGGAGTATCCCGCGGGGGAAGCTTGCTTCGCCGCGCAGTTCCGGCACGCCGAGGACCTCGTCAGCAGCTCCGGCCTGGACTGGACGATCCTGCGCCTGGCCGACTTCGCTGCCAACGCACTGGCGTGGGCGCCGCAGATCAGGTCCGGTGACGTGGTGCGCGGCGCATACGGCCGAGCCACCACCTCGCCCATCCACGAAACCGACATCGCGGCGGTCGCCACACGCGCCCTCCACGGCAGCCTTCCCCCGGGCTCGATCCACACCCTGACCGGACCTCAGCCGCTGGACCAGATGGAGAAGGTGCGCCTCATCGGCGCCACCCTCGGCCGGGCACTGTCCTTCCAGGAGCTCCCGCCGGAGCACATACGCCAGGGCATGCTCGCGCAAGGGCTGCCCGCGGAGGTGCCCGACCGACTGCTCGGCTCCCTGGCCGACTACGCCCATCGCCCAGGACCCACCACCAGCACCGTGGAAGACCTGCTGGGCCGACCCGCGCGCACCTTCGCCGACTGGGCGCACGACAACGCACCGGCCTTCGGCGGCTGACGCGCCACCGGTACCCCCGACACCGCACCCACCTCACAGAAGCCCGGAAGTCCACCCATGAACCTCACTCTCTGGATCGCCGCCGGACTGCTGGCCTCGGTCGCCCTGGCCGGCGGCATCAGCAAGACCCTCATCCCCAAGGCGAGACTGGCCGCGCAGCACGGCGGGGAATGGACGCACAACGCGAGCACCGGTTTCATCAAGACCCTCGGGGTCCTCGAACTCCTGGCCGCGATCGGCCTGATCCTGCCTGCTGTGCTCGACATCGCACCGGTCATGGTGCCGGTGACAGCAGCATGCTGGATCGCCCTCATGGTCGGCGCCATGATCACCCACGGCCGCCTCGGTCAGTCCAAACTGGTGCTCCTGAACACGGTCTATCTCGCACTTGCCGTCTTCATCGCGTGGGGCCGCTTCGGCCCTTGGTCCTTCGGCAGCTGAGAAGGGTCGTCGGCGCCCCCGCCTTCCCGTGGCCGCATGCCCGGTGGCGGAAGCTGCGGCCTCAAGGCCGATGAGGTCGTTGCCGAATTACCGGTGGCGGACCAGGTTCCGGAAGGCGTCCGTGGGGCCATGAGCGATGCCAGGCTTACTGGCGACCGATTGATCACGTCTTCTCTGACCGGCATGCTCGGTCACCCGCCGATGAAACTGACTGTCTCTGCCACGTCCGCCCGCCCGGTACGCAGCCGATCGAGGTAGCAGAACAGCACGACCGGGGCCCCGAACGCCTGCGAGTTCAAAGCGGCCATCTTCATGGGCCTGTCGGGGTCGTCGCGCTCGATCCCCAGTGTCTCGTACCGCTGAGCAGCCGCAGCGGAAAAGCGGTCCACGTACGGCGAGGTCAGTTCGGCCGGGTACATCGGATACTCCCGCTCATCCCCCGGGTCTCCCGCCAGTGCCCTGGCCGTCGCACGCCTCTTCAGCTCGGCCAGGGGCTCGCCGGTCACGACATACACATGCCACGGCTGGAGGTTCCCACTCGACGGAGCCCGCGTCGCTGCGGTCAGCACGCGTTCGAGTATCTCCTTGGACACCGGCTCATCGCTGAACGCCCGCACAGCCCGGCGACTGTCCACAGCTTCGTACACGTCCACGTCTGCTCTCCCTCTCATATGGCGACCACCACCCCTCTACCGTCTTCAGCCCACACAGGAGCCGACAGGCGGTCCGGATCGCTCCTCGAAAGAGGCTCGGGCTTGAGGTCGTGACTCGACATCTCGAAGCCGGGCTCAGGCCCCGGCGGAGGCTGAGCCCGTCCGCGAAGCCTGCCCACGCCGGTACCGTGCGACGGCCCCCGTCGATCACGTACTCGGGGATGTCCTCAGCGGCTACCGAGTGACGGTGACGACGATCTTTCCTTCCGGGAGTTCAAGAAGACAGCCCGCAAACCCGGCAGCGACGCACCGCTCCCCGTCACCCTCTTCGGCAGCGAACCCGCGGACGTCGACGCCTACGTCGCGGCCGCCGGGGTTGACCGCGTCCCGTTCTGGGTGCGACCCGAAGACACCAAGGCCCTCGCCCGGACCGTCGACCGGATCGCCCTCCATCTCACGATCGCCTCGGGCGAGCACCGCAGGACGTGACGGGCCCCGAACGTCCACGCACTAGACGGCTGATAGCTTCGCGCTCGTGATCGTGTATCCGCTGTGGCATGTCGGCCACCAGAACGAAGCCGGCGACGACGGTTCGACCGTGCATGTCGACGAGAGCGGTGTGTTCTGCGACGAGTCGGACGGCGACGACGTAAAACTGCTCGGCATCTACTCAACCCTCGAACGGGTTGAAGAGCGCGTGCGCCAGGCTCGACAGCTACCCGGCTTCCGTGATGAACCGGAGTGCTTCTACTTCGACGCCTGCGAACTCGACGAGGACGGTTGGGCCGAGGGCTTCGTTCGAGTTCCGCCGGGCGAGTAGGCCCGTGGCCGTCCTTCACGACTCTCCATCGGGGCCTTCGCCCGGACGGAGGGCCGCCGCACGGACGGAAGGCAAGAGCATCACGACCAGCGATGACTGGGGCCAGGACTGCGGTGTCAGTCTGCTGAAGTATCCTTCCCGCCGCCGCACACCGACTGGGAGGACCAAGAGAATTGTCTGGCCTGTCTGCTTTCCCGCTGCCCTTTCATGCGTCCCGTTCCATAGCGTTCGCGACGCCCCGAACCCTGCGGGAACTGCAGATCATGCAGTGCAGCGCCCACATTCGGGCGAAGCCGGGGTGGTTCGGCAAGATGAACGACGCCGACATCGCCGCCAGGTGGACGCAGGAAGCGGTCGCCCAGGGCCTCACCGAAGCGCAGGTTCGCTACGTGCTTGCCGAACTCGCGCATTACGCCGCACTGCGGGACGGACGCACCGGCGTAGAGGTCTCCGCCGTCGACGGGGTATGGCAGTCGGACACACTGATCGACGACGAGCTCAGGTCCCGGCTGCGCGAGGCGGTTCGGGTTCTGGAACAGGTCCCCGAAGCGGAACAGGACTGGCATCCCGGATCCGACGGTCAGGTACTGGATCTGGTTCATCCCTCCCTGTTCTGCCTGGTGCGTGACGTGAGCGGCGCGCCCGAGCGGGCCTGGCAGAACCCGACGGACCGCTATTCGCGGCACGAGTTCTCGGAGAGATTCCAGTGGCTGCCCACTGACGTCGATGTGAGTGACGACGGCGATGTCACTTTCCGTTCGTACGTCAACAACGTCCACCCCGATACTCATCGCGAACTGGC
The DNA here is from genome assembly GCF_042800355.1 of Streptomyces sp. NPDC057623. NCBI lineage: Bacteria > Bacillati > Actinomycetota > Actinomycetes > Kitasatosporales > Streptomycetaceae > Streptomyces > Streptomyces sp. NPDC057623. The sequence continues at coordinate 13,623 of NZ_JBHVGZ010000103.1, read as the reverse complement.
CTGCGTCCTGCCGGACTTGTTCGCGCGCGTGCGCCCGCTACTGGAGAACGTGCTCACCGATCTGCGCCATCCGCGGCCCCTGCGGATCGAGGCCGATCCTTACGGGTGGTACGACTCGAAGCCGGAGTATCCGGACAAGTCCTCCTACAGCGATGCCGGGGCCTACGCAGAGGCCGTCCATCTGTGGGGAGAGGCCCAGGACGACTGGTGGGAGAACCGCCGCCCGGTGGTCCCGGACGCCCCGGCCTTCACTCCGCCCGAGCTGCCCGACGACTCCACCCGGGTCGACCTGCGCGGTCGCCGTCTCCAGGTCATCGTCAAGCTCGCCACCATTCATCTCACCCCGGACAAGCCCGAGTACGCCGGCGGTTCGTGGCATGTCGAGGGGATGCTGAACGAGCGGATCGTCTCGACCGGCATCTACTACTGGGACAGCGAGAACATCACCGAGAGCCGGCTGAGCTTCCGCGCGGCACTCGACGACCCGGACTACGAACAGAACGACGACAACGGTCTGCGCGAGGTCTACGGCCTGGAGGACGAAGACGCGCTGAACCAGGTGCTGGGCTCGGCGTCGACCCCAGCGGGCCGGTGCCTGGCGTTCCCGAACACCCTGCAACACCGCGTCGGCTCATTCCGCCTCATGGACCCCACCCGCCCGGGACATCGCAAAATTCTCGCGTTCTTCCTGGTCGACCCGTCGGAACAGGTCGTCTCGACCTCCGATGTGCCCCCGCAACAGCCATGGTCCGACACCTCGACCATGACGCTTGAACAGGCCAAGGAATACCGCGAACAACTCATGCAGGAACGCAAGTTCTTCGTCAACGAACACAACGAGCAGCTCTACGAACGAGAATTCTCCCTCTGCGAGCACTGAACCCCTTGTTCGTCACAGGGGTCTGCTCGGCCATCTGCCGCGTCGCGCAGGAGAGCCTCACGAAGGCCTCACGGTGCGACGCGGAGTGCGCCTCATCCTTGACAGCGAACCCGACCTCACCGTGCTCGCCGAGGCCGGCGACGGCGCCGAAGCTCTCGAAGCAACTCGCGTTCACCGGCCAGACCTGGCCATGCCTCGCCTGACCGGACTCCAGGCCGCTCGCGAACCCTTCACCTACCCCGGCGCCGTCAACGCCCTCATCCGCACAAGTCACAAGAGATCGCCGGCATGCTCATCATCAGCCCCAAGACCGTCGAACACCACCGCGCCGACATGCTCCAGAAACTCGGCCTCAAGGGCAGCCTGGAAGGTGCGCGCTACGCCATCCGCGTCGGACTGATCGAGCCGTGAGACCCGACCGGCCAAGTCACGGGCCGGCGGAGGGCAAGTGAACCAACTCGGCATCTCTCGCGCCCTGTTGAGCGGTGAGTCCCGGTAAGCGATTCGGCATGCCGGAGCCGCGTAGAGAACATGTACGGTCCAAGCGGCGTACTCGGAAAGTCTGGTCGGCGGTCTGCGGACCCCACGCTGCGCCGATCGCGGTTGCCACCGTTCTCTCCCTCACCCGACCGGAGGTCGCACGTCATGGTCACCTTCCCCCAGCCAACTCGCGGGGCGGCACGCCCGGAACACATGATCGTGGCCGGCGACGACGCGCTCGCGGAACGGCTGGCCACCGAGCTGCGCGCGGTCTACCGGGAACGGGTCACCCTCGTCGTACCGACCGGCGAGCGGCCCGGCTCGGTGGGACAGGCACGGGTCTCGGCCCTGCTACGCCGGATACAGGACGTCATCAGCCGGACCGACGACACCCTCACCGGCCGGGCGCTCGACGTCCCCCGCGTGATCGAGGCCGTCGAACTCGACGAGGCCGTTCTCGCCGAGGCAGGCGTCCGGGAAGCGGCCGCACTGGCGCTCGTGCATGACGACGACGAGACCAACATCCACGCCGCGCTCGCCGCCCGCCGCCTCAACCCTCGGCTGCGTCTGGTCATCCGGCTCTACAACCGCAAGCTCGGCCAGCACCTGGAGGAGCTCCTCGACCAAGCCGCCGCACTCGCCGTGCCCGGCCTGGACCCGGCGGCCCTGGACACCTCCACCACCGTTCTGTCGGATGCCGACACGGCGGCGCCCGCCCTCGCGGCCACCGCCGTCGCCGGCACGAGCAAGGTCGTACAGGCCGACGGGCTGCTGCTACGGGCGGTGGAGCGCACCCCGCCGGGCCATGGCGAGCCCGCTGACACCGGCCTGTGCACGCTGGCTCTGCTCTCCTCGACCACCAACGATCCGGCAGGAACGGAAGGTTCGGACGCCAGCGGCCAGGAAGGACCCGCGCTGCTGCCCGACGACGACACGGTCACCGCCGCCCCCGGCCGTGGCGCCGTGGTCCTGGAGGCCGTCACGCACACCGGCTCCACTCCCCCGTCCGGCCGGCTGACAAGACGGGGCCTGCCGCTCGGACAGCTCTTCTCCCGGCGGCTGCGCTGGACGCTGGCCGGCCTGTCCACGTCTGTCCTGGGACTGGCGATCGCCACCTGGCAGACCAGCGAACCGCATGCCCTGCATGCCGCCTACCTCACCCTCCTCGATCTGTTCGCCATCAACGACCCGGCCCTCGATGAGCCCACCTCCCGCCAGATCCTTCAACTCCTCACCGGGCTCGCAGGGTTACTCTTCCTTCCCGTCCTGCTCGCCACGGCGCTGGAAGCCCTCGGCACCTTCCGCACCGCCTCAGCGCTGCGCCGCCCACCGCGCGGGCTGTCCGGCCACGTCGTCCTGCTCGGCCTCGGCAAGATCGGCACCCGGGTGCTGTCCCGGCTGACGGAGCTCGACGTTCCCGTGGTCTGCGTTGAAGAAGACCCCGAGGCGCGCGGTATCCCACTCGCCCGCCGCCTGCGCGTCCCGGTCATCCTCGGGGACGTCACCCAGGAAGGCGTCCTCGAAGCCGCCAAGATCCACCGCGCGCACTCCCTGCTCGCCCTGACCAGCCACGACACCACCAACCTCGAAGCCGCCCTGTACGCACGATCCGTCAAGCCCGATCTCCGGACGGCGCTGCGCCTGTACGACGACGACTTCGCCAAGGCCGTCTACCGCACCCTGCGCGCCGCCCACCCACGCGCCTTGACCCGCAGCCGCAGCGTCTCCACCCTCGCGGCCCCGGCCTTCGCCAGCGCCATGATGGGCCGCCAGATCCTGGGCGCCGTCCCCGTCGAACGCCGGGTCCTGTTGTTCGCCGCCCTGAATGTCTCTGGACACCCCCAGTTGGAGAGCAGGACCATCGCCGAGTCCTTCCGCCCCGGCGCCTGGCGTGTACTGGCTCTCGACACCGCCGAGCCGGGCGAGCGCCTCCCCGACCTCGGCGCTGTGCCACGGGCCTTCGAGGGCAGCGACCGCCCCGCAGGCCTGGTGTGGGACCTCCACCCCGGCTACGTACTGCGCCCCCAGGACCGCGTCGTCATCGCCGCCACCCGCCAGGGCCTGGCCGAACTGCTGGGCCGACGTCCTCGGTCAGGTACGCAGAACAGTGCGGGGAGCAACGGGGCATGACCACCGGCGTTTTGGGCTCGTCACCCGTGACCCGGTCAGCGGGGACGCCCAGTCATGACGGTCGCACACTCTCGTCGATGAGTAGATGGGCGCGTGCGGTTGCGAACAGCTGTTTCTGAGTTGCCAGCTTCCCAGGGGTGACGGCGGTGTCGAAGAGCAGCTGGTAGACATGGCCGGCCTTGCCCGCGACGAACAGCTCGACGCGTCTGCGGGCCTCGGATTGGCCTGCCCAGTGGTAGTCGATCTCCAGCCAGAGGGCACTCTCGCCGTTCTGCCGGGTCGGGTGGGTGACGACCTTGAGGTCGGCCATCTTGGACACCGCCGTGTCGCGGTACCACTCGAGCTGTCCTGCGCCGGCTGCCTTCGGGGTCGATCCGTACGACAAGTCCCGCTTGAGACTCATGGCGTGGCTTTCGTCGGGGGAACTCCAGTTGCTCTGGATGTCACTGTCGACGTCCTGAGTCCAGCCGTCGGGGACGGCGAAGACGGCCCTGAGATCGGGTGCGCTGACACGACGCCAACCACTCGGCAATGCGGAGGGTGATGGCGCCGGGCTGCTCGGCGGCGTGGCCGACACGGACGACCCGGACGATGCGGATGATGCGGATGATGCGGACGGGTCCGGTGCGACGGACGCCGCGGCGGCCCCACCGGCCACGGGACGGTTGCCCGATGGTGAGCCCCCGATGAGTGGCACGCCGAACACCGCCAGCAGGAGGCCGACGACAGCGGTGGCCGCGGAGACCAATGCGGCAACCTCTCCCAGACTCATCCGCCGCCCCGAAGGCGTACCGTCCCCCGCACCACTCACCTTGTGCCCCCCCTCGTCTCGCCCGCCCCGGTCAGCTGAAGGAGCGCGATGGCTGCCCGACGGCACCTGGCAATGGCCCGTCTCTCAGGAGTCTCTCCAGTAGAACAGCCCACCTCCCCTGGTTACTAGGCAACTTGTGGCGTGATCCGGCCAGTGTCGGCGCCACGGCTCCGACACAGAGCTGAACGGACTCCCCCGGTTCACTACCGGCGCCATCGCCAGACAGCTGCACAGGAGTTACAGGTCGGGCGTGAGGAACTGGCGGTCGAGGAGCGGGGGTTGAATCGTTTGGCCGAGCAGGCCCAGACCGATTTCGGACGGTCGCTCCGGTATCGGCGAAGGTGGACGGGCATGCGGTCCGGCTGATCCCACACCGCACCGCATCCCAGCGCGTCGGCGCGGCCGACGAGGCTGCACAGGCACCCGGACGGGCGATTCACCGCACCCCCATAGCCGAGAGGGGGCCGGGGCCGGGGGCCTGCATCGCCATCCGGCGGGACTCGCCAGATCCCCAACCGGTTGACGCATGCCTATATGGGCATACGATGGCTGTCATGGCACGAGCAGCGACGACGTCGGACGCGTTCAACGCGATCGCCGAGCCGCAGCGCCGGGACATCCTGGCGCTACTGCGGGCGGGTGAGTGGCCGGTGACCGACCTGGCCCAGGAGCTGGGGATGAGCCAGCCGCAGGCGTCAAAGCACCTGCGGGTACTCCGGGAGGTGGGGCTGGTGCGGGTCCGCGGTGCGGGCAAGCAGCGCCTCTACGGCCTCGACGCCAGCGGGCTGCGGCCGGTCCACGAGTGGGTCGGCGGATTCGAGCGGTTCTGGAACGAGAGTTTCGACCGGCTGGACACCTACGTGCAGGACCTCAAGCAGACACGGCAGGAGGAATGACCGATGGCAGCGGCAAGGCGAGAAGCGCGGGCGGAGCCGGCGACGGCCGACCGGGAGATCGTGATCTCCCGGGTCATCGACGCCCCCCGGGAGCTGGTGTTCGAGGCGTTCACCGAGGTCCGGCACCTGTCGCGGTGGTGGGGGCCGGAGGGGTTCACCACCACCACGCGGTCCTTCGAGTTCCGCGAGGGCGGTGAGTGGGAGTTCGTGCTGCACGGGCCGGACGGGACCGACTACTCCGAGTGGATCCGCTGGCTGCTGATCGCCCCGCCGGAGCGGATCGCGCTGCTGCACGGTGAGTCGCGCGACGACCCGAACGCATTCGAGTCGGTCCTGACCTTCACGCAGGACGGCGCGGCGACCCGGATCGTGATGCGCACCGTGTTTCCGACCAGGGAACTGCGCGACGAGGCGGTCGAGAAGTACCACGCGGTCGAGGGCGGCCAGCAGACTCTGAGCAGCCTGGCGGCCTACGTCACCGACCTCGCGCGGAAGGGGGCGGAGGGCTGATGGCCGGGAAGGTGTTCTTCAGCGTGACGATGTCACTGGACGGCTTCATCGCGCCCGAGTCCGTGCCCGTTGACGACTTCTTCGCGCCCGGCAAGCAGGCCGACCCGGACGTTCAGCGCTGGCAGGCCCAGTGGACGGAGCTCCAGCAGTGGCTGTTCCCGCTGCGGTTCATCCGGCAGAACCTGAAGCTGGGCGAGGGCGGCGAGGAGGGCCGCGACAACGACATCGCGCGGGAGACGTTCGAGCGCACCGGCGCGAGCGTCATGGGCAAGCGCATGTTCGACCTCGGCGAGCACGCATGGCCGGAGGAGGCACCCTTCCACACCCCGGTCTTCGTCGTGACGCACACCAAGCGTGACCCGTGGGAACGGCCCGGCGGCACCACGTTCCACTTCGTCAACGACGGCATCGAGCACGCCCTCGACCAGGCCCGCGAGGCCGCCGGCGACCGCGACGTCCGCATCGCCGGCGGCGGCGCGACGATCCTGGAGCACCTGAACGCCGGTCTCGTCGACGAGTTCTCGATCGCGCTGTCACCGGTGCTTCTCGGCGCCGGCACCCGCCTGTTCGACGGCGTGGACGCGTCCAGGGTCGCATTGAAGCCGGTCCGTTCGGAGCCGTCGCCACGGGTGACGCACCTGACCTACGCCGTGCACCCACGGTAGCCGCGCCACCGCCACGGCCTGGTGACCCGAGCACGCCGGCGCACACGCCTGAACCACACCTCAGATGGTGAGGGAGGGCGTGGTGGCTGGGCGGAATACCGATGGACATCGCAGCCTGCGTTGACCAGGATGACGGCCGTGTCAGAGCCCAGCGTCGTCCACGTAGCCGACTATGACCCGAGCTGGCCCCGGCATGCCGCTGCCGCCATCGATGCTCTCCGAGCAGCGGCACCTGGGCTGTTCGTGGAAATCGAGCACATCGGCTCGACAGCTGTCCCGGGGCTGGCGGCCAAACCCGTCATCGACCTGATGGCCGCTGTCCACGACCTCAGGCACACCGCACCCCACCAAGCGGCGCTCGCCGACCTCGGCTTTCACCCGCACAACAACGGGATGACTGACCGGCTGCTGTACGTCCGCGCAGATGACGGGGTCCGCAGCCATATCCTGCACGTGGTGACCCTGGCGAGTTGGTCTACCCGGAACCAGCGGATCTTCCGGGACTACCTGCGCACCCATCCCGAGGACGCGACCCGATACACGCAGCTCAAGCGGGCGATCGCCGCCGCTGGTACAGGGCCGGGTGAGTATGCGCGCGCCAAGACGGCTCTGGTGCAGGAACTCACCGACCGTGCTCGCACACAACTCGGACTGCCATCGGTGCCCGTGTGGGAGAAGCGCTGAGTCTTTGCCAAGCTGGTTGCGCGCAGGCTGAGTTGACAAGAGCTGCGTGAGGGGAAGGGTGAAGCTCCTGGTAGATGGGTTGTCGACCAAGAGCAACCTGTCCGACCTGCTGGTCACGCAACAGTGCGAGCGTGGGACGCGGTGGCGCCGGCTTCCAGCGAGTCGACAGGCCCTGCTCGTCCTGACCCATTTGCGGTGCGGACACACCTACGCCCAGCTCGCCGCCGGTTTCGGCGTCGGTACCACCACCGCGTATCGGTACGTGGCTGAAGCCGTCGAGATCCTTGCGGCCCGTGCGCCGGATCTGGCCGCCGCCGACCGGCCGTACTACTCCGGCAAACCACCGGCACGGAATGAACGTGCAGGTGATCGCCGATCCGTTCGGAAACCTGCTGTGGGCATCACCCGCACTGCCCGGCGCGGTCCACGACATCCGGGCCGGCCCGCACCCACGGCATCATCGACGCCCTCACCCAAGCCGACATCCCGCGCTAGGCCGACAAGGCGCACCAAGGTGCTGGCGGCACCGCCCAGGTGCCCTACCGGGGGCGCTAGGAGAACCTGTCGGCCGGGCAGCAAGCCGTACTGGGCCTCCACCTCGCACCATCAGTATGAGGTTGGAAAGCCTCACTCAGTGATCGCGTTACGGGGCTCTCCCGCCCTTGAGACATGGGAATATTTCTATGCACAATTACCGATAGTCATTTCAGAATAGAGCAAACTGACACTTTCCCCATTAGTGGTTAGCTCATCAATTCCATCGTCACCCCTTTCCACGCTCCAGGTTTCCGAATACGGCGCAGGGAGGGACTGCTCATCTTGCTTTTCCAGTGCCACCTTGGGTGAATACTGGATGGTCTTCCCTTGGATTTCGAACTCTCCAACCTCGGTATAGTTGCCTTCTTTGTACACATAGGTCCAATCGGATTCAAATTCTGCGTAACTTGACTTGTCTTCGGTAATCCAGCTACCCACCAACTCCCCCGGCAACGTGGCGGGTTGCTCCGCCATGGCGGTCTCAGCATTCATTGCGACCAGCGCCAAACTCAAGAGAGCAGCACCTATACCATTGCGCATGGGGCTGGACAGATGAATACCGACGCCGCGCATGGATGCCCCCTAGTGGCGGGGATGAGAGGAAGCCTTTCTGTCATTCTGCACCCCTGCGGCGCACTCCTGCATCTCGATCTTTCGCATTACTCCTCGCGCATCAGCAGCTTCAGTTCAGGATTGACCCAGTTCATGACTAAGATGTAGACAGCTCAACTCTTCATTTCGCCATCCTTATTGTTTGCCATTCGCATATTGAGATGTTGACCCGACGTGTGCCATGGTCCGGCTGCACGTACTGGCACTGGCGGCTTGCGCAGTGCTCGGTTCCGGAACTTGCCGACCGTCGCATCCGGCCGAACCCGAAGGCCAGGTGGGCGATGGCAGTTGACGGGTTCCCTTGGATCGCAGGGCGCCTCATCCGCCCTCCCGCCAGACATCCCACCGAAACTGCACCCGTTCCCCCAAGCCACGTTATCTGCAGAGCGGAAACCTCAGGGATCGTCGCTGATTACTGACGGGCGGAGTTGGGAGGCGGCTCCATTGTTGGGGCTACGTGTGGGTGGGGCAGACAGCATCGGCCGATTGACCTGGGAGATAGGCGGTGCGTTCCTGGGAAGTCAGGTCTCGGTTGACGGCACCGCAGATCTTTCCGATCGCCGCGGCGGGTTGAGGGAGGGCGACACTCCACAATCGCGCGGTGAAATCCGTGCTGCCTGTGGCGACCATGTGGTCGTGAGGGCTGAACGCTACTGCGATCACAGGATCGGTGTGTCTGGTCAGTGTGACGCGCTCTTTTCCGGAGGCCCTGTCCCATAGTCGTGCGGTGTGGTCGCTGCTGGCAGTGGCAGGGGTTTCACCGTCGGGGCTGAAGGCCACAGAGTGCACCTCGCTCGTGTGCCCGGTCAGGGTGGTGCGAGTCTTGGCTGTCGCCACGTCCCACAGTCGTGCTGTCTCGTCATTGCTGGCGGTGGCGAGGGTCTCGCCGTCAGGGCTGAACGCCACCGATCTGACCGCGCCGTTGTGCCCCCGCAGGACATGTCGAGTGGTTCCCGTGGTCACGTCCCACAGCCGAGCGCTGTAGTCATAGCTGCCGGTGGCGAGGGTCTCGCCGTCCGGGGCGTACGCGACCGAGGTCACCTCGTCCGTGTGTCCTTTCAGCGTGGCACGGTGGGTCCCGGTGGCGGCTTCCCACAGCCTCACGGTCCGGTCGGTTCCGGTGCTGGCGAGGGTCTTGTCGTCAGGACTGAACGCCACCGAAGTCACACCGCTGATATGCCCCTGAAGAAGGTGGAGGAGCTTGCCGGTGGCCGCCTCCCACAGCCGGACCGTAGAGTCGAAACTGCCCGTGGCCAGTGTCTCGCCGTCATGACTGAACGCCACCGTGCTCACCGCATCGGTGTGTCCCTCCAAGGTGCGGCGGGCCGTCCCGGTGGCGACGTCCCACAGCCAGGCCGTTTTGTCTCCGCTGCCCGTGGCGAGGGTTTGGCCGTCAGGGCTGAACGCTACTGCCTGCACTGAATCGGCGTGTCCTGCCAGCGTGGTGCCCGTCACAGCCGGAGTCAGGTTCCACAACCGTACGCTGCGGTCCCTTCCAGCGCTGGCAAGGATCTTGCCGTCAGGACTGAACGCCATGTGAGACACCTGATCGCTATGCCCCGTCAGTGCCGTGGTCGTGGCGCCGGTGGCCGCGTCCCACAGCCGCACGGAGTGATCGCCCTGAAAGCCGCCCGCAGTGGCCAATGTTTTGCTGTCGGGGCTGAAGGCGACCGATTCGGTGTCGGCGGTCAGAGTCGTGGCGGGCTTGCGCGTGCCCAGGTCCCACAGCAATACAGTGACATCGTCTCCGGCGGTGGCGAGAGTCTTGCCATCAGGGCTGAAGGAGACCGCGACCACCGGAGCGGTGTGCCCCGGCAGCGTATCGAGGAGCTTGCCGGTGGCCACGTCCCACAGCCGTGCCCGGGAGTCGTCACTGCCGCTGGCCAGAGTCTTGCTGTCTGGGCTGAACGCGACCGAGTTCACCGCTCCCGTGGGTGCCGTCAGCACAGGGCCCGCCTCATTGGCGGTCAAATCCCAGAATTGCACCTCGTTGCCACTCGCCGCGGCGAGGATCTTGCCATCGGGGCTGAACGCCACCGAGCTCACTACGTCAGGGTGTCCGCTGAGTCTGGCAACGGGCTCACCGGTGGCCACTTCCCACAAGTACACAAATGTGTCGCGGCTTGCGGTCGCGAGTGTCTTGCCGTCGGGGCTGAAAGCGACCGAATACACCTCGTCCGTGTGCTTCTTCAAAACGTGGCGGGTCTTGCCGGTGGTTGCGTCCCACAGCCGCGCGGTGTGGTCGTTACTGCCGGTGGCCAGGGTCTTGCCGTCTGGACTGAACGCGACCGAGGTCACCGTACGGGCATGGCCGGACAAGCGCCGCTGCAGGGGGAGGTCGGCGGCGGTGCGCAGGCTATGGAGCGCCTCCGCGGTTGGACTGGCGCGGTATGCCTGGATGGCCAACAGTGAAGCGAGTTCGGGGTTGGTTCTGATGAGCCGGTCGGACTGGACGGCCAACTGCCGTGACAGTGCCGCCTCGCGTCCGGCGACCGCCTCCCGCCATTGCCATAACGTACCCCCGGCGGCTAGCAGCGCGAGCACCAGCAGGGTCGCAAGGGTGGTGTTGAGGCGTCTGCGGCGCTGGGCGACGGCCTCTTGGCGTCGTTTGCTTGCGGTGATGTAAGCGGAGATGTCGTCGGGCAGACCGCGTTGCCGTGACCAATTGAGGCCCTCGGCGAGCGCCGTTCCTGCCAGCAGGTCTCCCGGGTCGTTCTCCTCGGCCCACCGTGCCCGCCGTTCACGCGTGCTGTCGAGCCATTCCTGGAACTGGTGCTCTTGACGGATCCACGCGCCCAGCACACCCCAGTCGCGGATGAGCGCATCATGGATCAGTTCCGCGACCGGCTCTCCCGGAGGGGCATCGGGGTGCTGCTCGGGGTCGCGGAACGTCTGCGTGGTGATGATGCGGTGGCGTGTCAGGGCGGCCAGGACGACATCGACGTCACCACCCCGTGCGTCGTCGGGACCGGCCGCCAGGCCGCGCAGTTCGTCGAGCGGGACCTGCGCACGGACGGCTGGGATTCGTCGACTGCGGTCTTCGGGACGGACCAGGGAGGTGAGGATGAGCCTCGCGAGGGGCTCTTGATCGGGTGACAGCTCGTCGAGGGCGCTGTCGCACCATGTGGTCAGACTTCCGCTGACCGCCCCGATCCGCCGGTAGGCCTCATGCGTGAGGTAGCCGTCCTTCCGCCGCACCCACAGCTGGCTCAGCGCCAGCTCCAGCAGGGGCAGTGCAGTGACGGGGGCCTCCTCATCCGTGGCCAGGACGTCGGCGATGATCTGCTCCGGCAGGCCTGGCTGGAACTGGAGCCCTACGTTGTGCGCGGGCCGCGTGATGATGTCGTACAGGTCCTCCTGGCTCAACGAACCTGGCACATTGAGCAGTCCCGGCATCGCGGCGTCCAGCAACGTAGGAGCATGAGCGGCGAGTTGGGGGTAGAAGTCATCCCGCATGACGAGGACGATGCTCAGCTGAGCGGACGATGCGGCGGCCGCGGTGATCTCGTCGGCGGCGGTCATGTGCTGTAGCGACCGATCTTCGGCGCCCTGCGTGAAGAGCTCTTCGAACTGGTCGATGACGAGCAGGACACGTTGACAGCCGGGCTCAGCGGCCAGTCTCTGCCTGACTGCCGCCGCGATCCCGTCATCGGCTGCTCCGGGCAGCCCCGCCTTCTCGATCTCGGCGATCAGGTCCTGTCCGGGACGGATCACCATCGGCAGCCACTGATCGCTCCCTGGCACCCGTCCCTCTGCCAGGGCGTGCAGCACCCCCGCCTGGATCAGCGACGACTTCCCCGAACCGGACGGCCCGAGCAGCAACGTGAGCCGGCGCTGCCCGGCGAGGCCGGCCAACACCTGTCGTACCGCCTCCCTGCGCCCCTCGAACCAGTGGGCATGCTCTTCCCTGAAAGGCTCCAGTCCCCGGTACGGGCACACCTCCCGCACCTCCAGCTCCGGCACGATCTCCCGGAGAGCCTGGGTCGGGGTGACGTAGGCGATGCCCTGCCCCCGCTCGAACGCGTCGGGCGCTGTGATCTCGGTGAGCATGCCGATGACAAGGCCTGTGACCTCGTCCAGGACCGGACCGCCGCTGAAGCCGGTGGTCAGGTCGTTGGCGGCGGTGAGCTGCAGCAGCGAGCCCCGGACGGTCGAAGGCGGAAGCAGGTCGCCGGCCACTCCGAAACCGAAGTGCCCGTCCGGCGGGGCCTGGGCCGGGAAACCGAACGACTTGACCCGATGGTTACGGCAGCCTTCCGCCGAGCCCAAGGGGACTGACCCCATGCCGGGCCATGTGCCAGTGAGCCGGACCACAGCCACGTCCTCGGACTCCGGTGCGCGCCACATCCCCTCCACGACCTGGCCCTCGACCGCCCGTGCATCCGGCACGTGCGGAAAGTCCAGCCGCACCGTCTCCCCAGGCCCGCCCCCCGCCGCCACGATCACATGTGCACAGGTGACCAGCAGCCCCTCGGCCACCAGGAACCCGGCGCCCGCCACACTCCCGTCCGCGCAAAGGACCTGCGCCACGGCAGCGGGCAGGGACGAGGCGGCTGGACCGGAGTTGTTCATGGCATCGGCGTGCATCAGAGCAACCCGGGCCGCGCGCTGCTTGTGGCGGCCGGAGGAGTGATCACGAAGGGCGCCAGGCGGGTTGTCATCTGGACGGGGCCGAGTCCTCGAAGAACGACAGGTTCCAGGGCCTCCTGCAGCGGGCCCTCGTACGCGGACTCGGCCTCGACCAGAACGCAGCCCTCGCCCTCCAGCGGAATCCGAGTCAGGGGTACCACGAGGCCTCCTCCGTCTGCCGTCCTGGCCAGCGTCACCCGGCGCGAACCGGAGCCGCACCATAAAGTAGGCCGTACGAACGAGACCCGAAGGCGGCGAGTTCCCGGTGGGAACTCTGGTCTCCTTGGCTCCGACCGGTCCGAGTCCACCGCCTTACGGAACACCGCGAAGGCGGCGGTGCCCGACAGGAGGACGGGCCGACGTCCCACCAGGTCGGTCATGGGGTCCAGGACGAGTTGTCCGGTGATCACGCCGAGCAGGAACGCAGTCAGTGTCGTCTGCATGTCGGAGACTCTGGTGTCCAAGGAGCGCGCCATGTCCGGTAACGCCGGCACGTACATGTCCGTCGCCAGCGGACTGACGGCCCCCAGACCGGCGATGACGGTGAGAAACACTGTGCGGGAGCCGCCCCTTGGCACCGCTGCGGCAGTCCCCCGGGCCCGGCCCGTGCGCCCGGCCGTCAGTCGCGTGCGCCCTTCTCTGTCCGGCGGCCGTTCGTCTCCAGGTGCTTTTGCGCGGATCAACTCCAGGTCTTCCTAACCTCGATCTTTCGTGACGGTCCGCCGACGGAGTCGGTGGGCCGTTTCGCTTTCTGTGGCTGGTGGTGGGCAGGCTGAGGAGCCGTGTGTC
>NZ_JBHVGZ010000102.1:0-27275 GCF_042800355.1 Streptomyces sp. NPDC057623 | reverse complement strand
AGCCCTCAACACCCCACGCATACAAGGGAAATGCCCAGATCACGGCCTTCTGCAACGCGCTTTAGGGGGTGTTTCGAAAGTCCCGCACAGCACCCACGGCGCCCGGCACGCACCCTCGCCGCACCGACCAAAGGCCCAAGTACGTCCAGTACGAGAGCCTTCGTCCGGCACGCCGAGGGCACGCACCGGCTGTGACACCAGCCGCTGCCGCGGCGGACGCGGGCACCGCACGGGACTGCCGAAACACCCCCTAGCCGTCGTGGCGCGGCAAGGATCCGCCGGAAGGGCTCCCGCCCGGCTCCGCATCCGAGTTCGCCCAGATGCGCCGCATCTCCTCGGAGGCGTCGAGCACCTCCGGCAGCGTCCCCACCGCGTCCAGCCGTCCGTCCTTCATCACCACCACCCGGGCCGCCGCGCGCAGCAACGTGGGCCGGTGCGACACCGCGAGGACGGTGGCCGTGCCCTCGCCGTCCAGGAGCCGGCTCCACAGGAGCTGCTCGGTGGCGGGGTCCAGGGCGCTGGAGACGTCGTCCAGCACGAGGAGTTCGGGGCGTGTGGCCAGCATCCGGGCGATCGCCGTCCGCTGGAGCTGGCCACCGGACAGCCTGAGGCCCCGTGGGCCCACGACGGTGTCGGCGCCGTCCTTCATGGCCGCCGTGTCGGGGGCCAGGACCGCGGTGTGGGCGGCGGCCTCGAAGAGGCTCTGGCCGCCGTCGTCGTCCTTCTCGCCCAGTCCCAGCAGGACGTTCTCCCGCAGCGACCCGCTGAACAGGCGCGGGTCCTGCGGCGTGTAGCCGCAGCGCGGGGGCACCAGGAAGGCCGCGGGGTCGGCGATCGGCTCGCCGTTCCACAGCACGGTGCCCCGCTCGTGCGGCAGCAGCCCGAGGACGGCCCGGATCAGCGTCGTCTTCCCCGAGCCGACGCCTCCGGTGATCACGGTGACGGAGTGGCGTACGACGGTGAGGGAGACGTCCTCGATCCCGCGTTCCGACCCGGGGTGCCGTGCGGTCAGCCCGCGGACGGCCAACTCCCTTAGCTCGCAGGCCGGTTCGGGTGAGAGCGCCGTACCGGGTACGGGCATCGGCCCGGACGGGGACGCCGGTGTCCGAGGCCGTCTCCCGAGGAAGTCCGTGATCCGGCCGAGGGCCACCGAGACCCGCTGCAGCCGCACCGAGAGGATCCCGATCGAGGCCAGCGCCTCGGCGAGGATCTGGAGATAGAAGGTGAACAGCGCCAGGTCCCCCACGCTGAACGTCCCGCTGTGCGCCCGCCCCGCCGTCAGCAGCAGGACGACGCCGACCCCGAGCGGGGCGGCGTTGCCGATCACGGTCCGCTGTACGCCCGCGAACAGCTCCTCGCGCGCCGCCGCCCTGGCACGGGCGGCGTTCAACCGGCCGATGTGGGCTGCCACATGGTCCTCGGCGGCCGCCGCCTGCACCGCCTTCACGGCCCCGACCGCCTCCCGCAGGGCGCCCGCCACCTCGGCCGAGGCGGTACGGGTGACGTTGCGGTAACGCAGGAACCGGCCGTGCACCGCCGCCGTGACCACCATGATCAGGACCAGCAGCGCCAGCAGCGCGATCGTGACCACCGCGTCGATCCGCATCATGACGGTGAGCGAGGCGACGACGAAGAGCCAGTGCGCGAGGTTGGTCGGCGCCCAGGCCACGAAGAAGCCCGTCTCGTCGATGTCCTCACCCACCACCCGCAGAGCCTCCCCCGGCGTGGTCCGGGACGCGGCGCCCCGTCCGCGCAGGGCGGTGCCCAGCACCTCCCGCCGCAGCCGGGCCGTCGTGCCGTACTGGACCTGCGGCTCCAGCCGGCTGATCATCACGCCGAACTGGAGGCACAGCCGTGCCCCCTCGATGGCGGCCACCCAGGCGATGAGCAGCCAGACCCCGCCGCCGGCGCCGATCGCGTCGAAGAGCCGCTGGAACAGCAGCCCCACCGCGAGGGTTCCGGCCCGCAGCAGCACCCACAGCCCGGTGAGCGTCCAGTAGGCACCGGCCGAGCCGCGCAGCACGGCGCCGAGCTGCGCGAACGTGCCCCGTATGTCGATGTCGGTCACCCTTCCACCCCGTCAGCCGACGCGGAGCAGTTCGTGGAAGCGCGAGGTCGGGTCGGCCGCGAGCACGGTCTGCTCGCCGTGCTCGACCACCGTCCCCGCGTCGAGGACGAGGATGCGGTCGACGTTGCGCAGTGCGTGCGGCCGGTGCTGGACCACGACGGCGGTCCGCCCTTCCAGCAACCGGTCCATCGCGGGCATGAGCAGGCGCTCGGTGTGCGGGTCGAGCCGGGCCGTCGGCTCGTCCATCAGGACCACGGCCGGATCCCGCAGGAACACCCGGGCCAGCGCGAGGAGTTGTTCCTCGCCCGCGGACATCCCGCGCGCCCCGTCGCCCAGCACGGTGTCCAGTCCGTCGGCCAACTCCCGCCACCAGTCGGTGAGTCCGGCCTCGTCCAGCGCCGCCCGCACCCGGTCGTCGTCGACGGAGGGGTCGAAGAAGGTGAGGTTGTCGCGCAGGGTGGCGTGGAAGACCTGCACCTCCTGGGTGACCAGGGCGACCCGGCCGCGCAGCGCCCGGGTGTCTAGGCCGGCCACGTCCTGGTCGCCTACGGCAACGCTGCCGCTCGTGGGGTGGTGCAGCCCGAACAGCAGCCGTACGACGGTGGACTTGCCGCTTCCGGTCCGGCCGACGATGCCGAGCCGCTCCCCGGGACCCAGCCGGAAGGAGACGTCCCGCAGCACCGGTTCGCCGGACTCGTACGAGAAGGACACGTGGTCCAACCGGGCGCCCAGCGGCCCGGCGGGCAGCGGGCGGCCGCCCGTGCGGACTACGTCGTCGTCCTGGTCCAGCAGTTCCCTCAGGCGCCGCACGCTGACCGCGGCCTCCTCCAGGTCGTGGAAGCGGGTGGTCAGGGCCAGCAGCGGACGGCGCAGCAGCATGGCGTAGGACAGACAGGCGAAGGCCGTGCCGGTGGAGAGCTGCCCGCGGCTGTGCAGCCACACGCTGACCGCCAGGGCGAGGACCACGCTGATGGTGGACAGGCCCTGGACCGTGGCGGGCCAGCGCGCCGAGACCCGCGCCGCGCGGCGGGCTCGCCGCAGCAGCTCGGCCTGCCGTGTCTCCAGCGCGCGCAGGGTGTGACCGGAGGCGCCGTTGGTCCGCAGGTCCTCGGCGCCGGCGAGACGTTCCTCCAGGAAGCCGAGGAGTTCCGCGGACGACGCCTGCCGGGCGGCGACGAAGGGCATGGCCCGGCCCACGAGCCGGCGCAGCAGCACCAGGGTGCCCGCGGCGAACGGCGCGAAGACCAGGGCCAGCCGCCAGTCGAGCTGGAAGAGGGCGCCGAGGATCCCGACGACCAGCAGCATCTGGGCGAGGACCTCCAGCACCAGCGAGGACATCACCGCGGCGAGCCGGGTGACGTCGCCGTCGACGCGGTCGACGAGTTCGCCGGGCGGGTGGCGCTGGTAGAAGGAGGAGGGCCTGCGCAGACAGTGGGCCACCAGGTCGGCGCGCAGCCGGTTGGTGGTGCGCCAGGCGAGCCGCACGGCGACGGCGTCGCAGCCGATGGTCACCACGAGCAGTCCGAGGGCCGCCGCCAGATACCACCCGGCGACCGCGAGCAGCAGGTCGGAGGGGCTTCGGGACAGCGTGTGGTCGATGAACCGGCGCATCATCTGCGGTGCCGTCAGCTGGAGCCCGATGCCGAGCGGAACGAGCACCGCGAGAAGGAGGACGGAGGGGCGTTCGCCGCGCAGATAGCGGAACAGTACGGACAGTTGCCGTAACGGACTGCCTGCCAACGCGTCCCTCCCCGGGCGGCGGAAGGCCTCAGCATAAAGTCCGTTCCCGGCCGTTGGGAATGACGCGTGCACCTGGGATGCGGCCCTTGGAGCGCCTGCACGGAGTCGGGAATGCGTCGCCCAATGCGGAATATGGTCCGCCGCTTTATCCCGGGTCACGGCGGGCCAGGAGGCCGTTGCTGCTGATTCATCTCGCTGTTAGACTCCACGGGTCTTCTGGGCAATTCGCCCTGCACGCCATCGTCGTGCACCAGCACCTCTCGGCCAAATTCTCCGGCACCCACGGAAATTCCGACGGGCCGAGTCTCCGTACCTCGCAGCGGATCTGCGCCCGAGGACAGCACCACCGCAAAGCACCGCCTTGAACGACCGGATACCAACGGACCAAGGGGGATTCGCAATGTCGGGTGACGCGCACCACGGGGTCGACACCACGAGAAAAGTGGTGGTCACCGGCGCCGCGGGTTTCATCGGTTCCCATCTCGTCGAGGCGTTGCGGCGCGATGGCGTGAATGTGGTGGGTATCGACCGGAAATCGAGTTGGGCCACCGGTGAAATCGCGCCGTCCGCAGAGCTGGGTTCTCTCCACGCCATCCGCGCCGACCTCGTCTCCGCGGATCTGTCGGCCTGCCTGGACAATGCCGAAACCGTCTTCCACTTAGCCGCGCTGCCCGGTGTGCGCCCGTCCTGGACGCAATTCCCGGAGTATCTGCACTGCAACGTCCTGGCCACTCAGCGCCTCATGGACGCCTGCGTCCGTGCCGGGGTGCCCCGGGTGGTCATGGCGTCCTCGTCCAGCGTCTACGGCGGCGCGGAGGGCACGATGAGCGAGGACGACCTCCCCCGCCCGCTGTCCCCCTACGGGGTCACCAAGCTCGCCGCGGAGCGACTCGCCCTCGCCTTCGCCGCCCGCCGCGACGCCTCCCTGTCGGTGCACGCCCTCAGGTTCTTCACGGTCTACGGCCCCGGCCAGCGCCCGGACATGTTCATCGGCCGGGTCATCCGCGCCACCCTGGAGAACAAGCCGATCGAGATCTACGGCGACGGCACCCAGGTCCGCGACTTCGTCCATGTGTCGGACATCGTGCGCGCGCTGACCCTCGCCGGGACGGCCCCGGAGCAGGGCAGCAGTGTCCTGAACATCGGCACCGGACAGGCCGTGTCGATGAACGAGGTCCTGGCTCTGACCGGCGAGCTCTCCGGCCGGACACCGGACGCGAGGTACGGCCCCGCGCGCATCGGCGATGTCGGGGCCACGCTGGCCGACGTCGAGCGCGCGAGGCAGCGGCTCGGCTTCACCGCACGCATGGATCTGCGCTCCGGGCTGGCCACACAGATCACGTGGGTCAGGCGGTCGCTGTCCCAGGCGCCGCCGCACAGGACCACGTCGCCGGCCGGTCTGGCTCCCACCCGCCGGTCGTAGCCGGTATGTGCGGCTTCGTGGGATTCAGTGATCTCGGCGGTGGCCAGGACATGGGCCGTGCCACGGCCGAACGGATGCTGGCGGCGGTGGCGCACCGCGGCCCCGACGGCAGCAGCTGGCGCCATCACCACGGCGTGACCTTCGCACACTGTGCCCTGACCTTCGTCGACCCCGGCCGGGCCAGGCAGCCGTTCGTGTCGGCGAGCGGCGCCGTCGCACTCGTCCTCAACGGGGAGATCTACAACCACGCGGAGCTGCGCCGCGAACTGCGCGCCACGGGAGCCCGGTTGCGCACCGAGAGCGACACCGAGGTGCTGCTGGAGCTGTACGAGCGGCACGGCATGAAGGTGCTGGAGCGGGTGCGCGGCATGTACGCCTTCGTCCTGCACGACGCGCGTACGCAAACGACCGTCCTGGGCCGCGACCCGATGGGCAAGAAGCCGCTCTACTACACGCGTGTGCCCGACGGGATCGCCTTCGCCTCCGAACTCACCGCGCTGCTGCGCCATCCTGACGCGCCGCGCACTCCGGACGTCGGGGCTCTGGCCGGATATCTGACCCTCCAGGCCTTCTGCGCACCCGGCTCGGCCGTCGAGGGCGTGTACAAGGTCCGCCCCGGCAGCTATCTGGAGTACGCCGACGGGCGGCTGCGTGAGGTGGAGTTCTGGCGGCCCCGGCTGGGGTCGCCCGGGCGGGCGCCGGGCGTCCGGGAGGCGTCCGCGCGCTTCGAGGAGCTGTTCCGGGCGGCGGTCGCCCGCCGGGTGAGCAGCACGGAGCGTCGGCTCGGGGTGCTGCTGAGCGGGGGCCTGGACTCCAGCGCGGTGGCCGCCGTGGCCCAGCAACTCTCCCCGCGGCAGCCGGTGCTGACGTTCAGCGCGGGGTTCGAGCAGCAGGACTTCGACGAGAGCGCGCACGCCGGGGCGGTAGCCCGGCACCTGGGCACCGAACACCATGTGGTCCGGATCAGCGGACGCGATCTCGCCGAGGTGGTGGAGTCGGAGTACGCCCAGGCCGACGAGCCCCTCGCCGATCCCTCCCTGCTGCCCACCCGCATCGTCTGCCGGAGCGCACGGCAGCATGTGCGCGGGGTGCTCACCGGCGACGGCGCCGACGAACTCCTCCTCGGCTACCGGTACTTCCAGGCCGAGCGGGCGATCGAGATCCTGCTGCGGCTGATGCCGGCGCCCCGGCTGGAGGCGCTCGCGCGAACGCTCGCGCGCCGGCTGCCCGCGCGGTCCGGCAATCTGCCCGCCGCCGCGGCCCTGGGCCTGCTGGCGCGCGGACTGCGGGCGGCCCCGGAGCACCGTTTCTACCTCTCCGCGGCCCCTTTCGGACCGGCCGAACTCCCCGGCCTGTTACGGCCGGACGCCCGCGCGGCGCTGACCGGTCACGCCCCCTTCGCCGAGGTCTCCCGGCTCCTGGACGGCCAGCCGGACCTGACCGGCGTCCAGCGCAGCCAGCTCGCCGTCGTCGCCCACTTCCTGCGTGACGTGATCCTCACCAAGACCGACCGCGGCGGCATGCGCAGCGCCCTCGAACTACGCTCCCCCTTCCTCGACCTGGACCTGGTCGAGTACGGCAACGCGCTGCCCACCGCGCTGAAGCTGCGCCGCTTCACCGGCAAGTACCTGCTGCGCCGGATCGCCGCCGGCTGGCTGCCGCCGGACATCGTCCGGCGGACCAAGCTGGGCTTCCGCGCCCCGCTGGCCGCCCTGCTGCGCGACGAGCTGCGCCCACTGCTGCTGGACACCCTCTCCGCGTCCGCGCTGGACCGCGGCGGCGTGTTCGACGCTGGTGCCGTGCGCAAGCTGACCGACGACCACCTCGCCGGGCGGCGTGACACCTCCCGCAAGCTGTGGGCTCTGCTGACGTACCAGCTCTGGTACCAGTCCCTCCCCACGCTCGCCGCGTCTCCCTCCCCCGCCTGCCTCGACCTCACCGAGGAGCCCCACCGTGCGCCCTGACCCTCCGCACATCCAGGTGCTTTCCCCCCGGACCTGGGGGGAGTTCGGCAACTACCTCGCCGCCACCCGGTTCTCCCGGGTGCTGCGCGGCGCCGTCGACGCGGACGTGACGCTGCTGGAGGCCGAGCCCATCCTGCCCTGGCTGGGCGAGGCGGGGGCCGAGATCCGCACGATCTCCCTGGAGAGCCCCGACGCGACCGTGCGTACCGAGCGCTACATGGGTCTGATGGGCCGTCTCCAGGAACGTTTCCCCGCCGGTTTCGAGGTCGCCCCCACCTCCGGCCAGCAAGCCGCGCTCGCCCCGCTCACCGAGCACCTGCGCACCACCGCCCCCGACGTGGTGGTCGGCACGAAGGGGTTCGTGGCGCGGCTGTGCGTGGCCGCCGTGCGGCTGGCGGGGATCCGCACCCGGGTGGTCAGCCATGTCACCAACCCGGGGCTGCTCCAGCTGCCGCTGCACCGCAGTGCGCACCCCGATCTGACACTGGTGGGCTTCGCCTGGGCCAAGGACCACCTCCTCGCGCGCACGGGCGGCGATCCCGAACAGGTGCGGGTGGTGGGGCCGCTGGTCGCCCAGCACGACCTGCGCGACTTCATGACCAGCGAGTCCGCCGCCCCGGCCGCCGGGCCCTGGGGCGGGGACACGGACTCCGGCCGGCCCCGTCTGATCGTCTTCTGCAACCGCGGCGGCGACGTCTACCTGGAGCTGGTGCACCACATCGCCGCCCACCATCCGGACACCGACCTGGTGTTCGTCGGCTACGACGACCCCGACCTCGCCCGTCGCGCCGCGGCCGGTGCGCAGCGGCTCCCGCACTGGCGGTTCCACAGTCGGCTCACCCAGGCCGAGTACTTCGACTACATCGACCGCGCGTCCCGCTCGCCGCACGGACTGCTCGTCTCGAAGGCGGGCCCCAACACCACGCTGGAGGCGGCCTACTTCGGGATTCCCGTGCTCATGCTGGAGTCGGGTCTGCCGATGGAGCGGTGGGTGCCGGGGCTCATCCACGAACACGACCTGGGCCGGGCCTGCGCCGCGCCCGAGGACCTGTTCCGGACTGTCGACGACTGGCTCACCCGCCCGTCGGCGATCGAGGAGCACAAGAAGGCCGCGATCGGCTTCGCCGAGTCCGTGCTCGACCAGGAGGCGGTGGCCCGCCGGATCGGCGATGCCGTCCGGCCCCTGCTGGAAACCCGGTGAAGCCCCGTACCCGGCTGGTCCCCGGGCCCGACGGGGTGCGGGCCGAGGGCGACAAGGAGGCGCGGCTCGGGCATGTCCTCAGCGGGGACCCGCTGGCCGGGGAGCAGCCGCCCGAGGGGATCTTCGCCGCCTGGGAATGGGACGGCGAACGCCTCCTCGCCCGCACCGACCGGTACGGCATGCACCCGCTGTACTACCGGTCCGACGCCGGCTCGCTGACGCTCTCCCCCGACCCGCTCGCCCTGCTCCGGCCCGGTGAGCGCGCCGACCTCGACCACGACGCGCTGGCCGTCTTCATCCGGCTGGGCTTCTTCCTCGCCGAGGACACCCCTTTCACCGCGATCCGGGCGCTGCCCCCCGCCGCCACGCTGACCTGGACCCGCGACGGGGTGCGCCTCGACGCCCCCGCACTTCCCGTTTCCGGGCCCGCCGACCTCACCCGGGACGAGGCCGTGGACGGCTTCGTCGAGCTGTTCCGCGCCGCCGTGACCCGTCGGCTGCCGACTCAGCCGTACGTCCTGCCGCTCAGCGGCGGCCGGGACTCGCGGCACATCCTGCTGGAGCTCTGCCGTCAGGGCGCCCCGCCGCGAGAGTGCGTCAGCGGCGCGAAGTTCCCGCCCGACCCGGGTGCCGACATCCGTGTCGCCGCCGATCTCGCCGGGCGCCTCGGTCTGCCGCACCGCACCGTCGACCGGCCGCGCTCGCAGTTCCACGCGGAGCGCGCCGCGGGCCCGGCCCAGGGCATGGGCACGCTGGACGGCGCCTGGACGCTGCCCCTGCTGGCCTTCCTGCGCCGTCACGGCGGCCTGTGGTACGACGGGCTCGGGGGCGGCGAGCTGGCCCAGAACCCCAGCATCGAGCTGATCCGGAAGAACCCCTACGACAGCGCGGACCTGCCGGCGCTGGCGGACCGGCTGCTGGTCGCCGGCCGCACCGGAGCACACGTCGAGCACCTTCTCGGCCCTCGCACCCACGCCCTGTGGAGCAGGGAGAGGGCCCGCGCCCGGCTCGTGCGGGAACTGGCCCGGCACGCCGACGCTCCCCTCCCGCTGGGCTCGTTCTTCTTCTGGAACCGGACGCGGCGCTCCATCGCCCTGGCACCCTTCGCGCTCGGCGGCGAGCACACGGTGGTCCACACCCCCTACCTCGATCACGCGCTCGTCGACCATCTCGCCTCGGTGCCACGGCGGTTCCTCATCGACGGCACCTTCCACGACCAGGCGCTGCACAAGGCGTTCCCCGAGCACGCGGGCCTGGGGTTCGCCGCGGCCGTTCCACAGCGCCACGGGTTCGTCCTGTTCGGGCACCGGCTGGCGTACCTCGCCCGGCTGCTCGGCCACACCCTGCACGCCGAACGGGACTGGTGGCGCAGCCGCGACCGGGTCCTGCAACGGCTGCTGGCGGCGGGCCGCGGGCCCGGGGCACCGCAGCGCGTCAGCCGGCTCCAGCCGCTGGCCCTGTATCTGCTCCAGCTGGAGTCCCTCGCGGCCGGAGGAACCCGCTGAGTCCCCATGACACCACCGCCCGCACAACCCCAGAAGGAGGGGACTTCATGCGGAAGACACTGCCCGTCATCAGTACCGGTGCGGCGGCAGGGGGCGCGTCGGGCGGTTGCTCGACCGCCGTCGCCGAGGCACCGGCCCGCCCGGGCCTGCCGCGCTGGCGCCGGCGGAAGCTGCGCATCGCGCTGGTCCGCCACCACGACCTGTGCCTCAACACCCGCCAGATCACCCAGATCCAGAAGCGGGCCGGCGTCCTGCCCCACCTCGGTCTCGGCTACATCCACACCGCGCTGAAGTCGGCCGGCTTCCACGACGTCATCCAGGTCGACACCCCCGCCCTCGGCCTGGACAGCGAGGGCCTGCGCAAGCTCCTCGCCGACTTCCAGCCGGACCTGGTCGGCGTCAGCACCACGACCCCGGGCCTGCCCGGCGCGGTCGAGGCCTGCCAGGCGGCCAAGAGCACCGGTGCCAAGGTCATCCTCGGCGGCCCGCACACCGAGGTCTACGCGCACGAGAACCTCTTCCACGAGGCCATCGACTACGTCGGTGTCGGCGAGGGCATCACGATCATGCCGGAGCTGGCCGAGGCCCTGGAGCAGGGCGAGAAACCGGAGGGCATCCGGGGTCTGGTCACCCGCGAACACGACGGCGGGGCCGCGCCGATGGTGAACCTGGAGGAGGTCGGCTGGCCCTCCCGCGACGGCCTGCCGATGAACAACTACTACTCGATCATGGCTCCCCGGCCGTTCGCGACGATGATCTCCAGCCGCGGCTGCCCCTTCAAGTGCAGCTTCTGCTTCAAGCAGGCCGTCGACAAGAAGTCGATGTACCGCTCCCCCGAGGACGTCGTCGGCGAGATGACGGAGCTGAAGAAGCGGTGGGGGGTGAAGGAGATCATGTTCTACGACGACGTGTTCACGCTGCACCGCGGCCGGGTCCGGGAGATCTGCGCGCTCATCGGCGAACAGGGCCTGAAGGTGCGCTGGGAGGCGCCGACCCGCGTCGACCTGGTGCCCGAACCGCTGCTGAAGTCGATGGCCGGGGCGGGCTGCGTGCGGCTGCGGTTCGGCATCGAGCACGGTGACCCGGAGATCCTCAAGCGGATGCGCAAGGAGAGCGACATCGAGAAGATCGAACGGGCCGTCACCTCCGCGCACGAGGCGGGCATCAAGGGCTTCGGCTACTTCATCGTCGGCTGGCTGGGCGAGACCCGGGAGCAGTTCCGCGCCACCGTCGACCTCGCCTGCCGGATCCCGCTGGACTACGCGAGCTTCTACACCGCGACCCCGCTGCCGGGCACCCCGCTGCACACCGAGTCGGTGGCCGCCGGACAGATACCCGCCGACTACTGGGACCGGTTCGTGCGGGGCGAGTTCGACGCGCGGATCGGCTATCTGGTGCCCGACGCCCAGCGCCGCGCCCAGGCCGCCTACCGCGCATTCTTCCTGCGCCGCTCCATGGCCAAGCCGCTGCTGACCCACATGGCCTCGACCGGCCAGTGGCGCAACACCCTGGACGGTCTGCGCAGCCTCGCCCGCTCGACCTCCAACACCGACCGTGACTTCTGAGAGCGTCCGCCCGGCCGCGTCCCTGCGGCCGGGCCCCGCCGTCCGCCTCAACGACCCGCTGCCGGACCGCGGCCGACGGCGCCGCGGTGAACCGTTCCTGACCCACCACGTCCGCCGGACCATGGCCCGGGGCTTTCGTCCCCGGCCGTCCTGGTCGGTGCCCGTGCGCTACGTCCTGCCCGACGATCCGTCGGGCGGGCCGGCCCTGCTCTCCGACGCCAGGGCCGCCGCCGACACCCTGCGCTCCGGCTCCCCGGCCCTCGCCCTGATCGCCCCGACCTACGTCTCCCGGGGCACCCTCGCCGAACAGGCGGAACGTTTCGACGCCCTGCTGGACCGGGTCGCCGAACTGACCGAGGACCGGCCGGAGGCCCCCGTCGTGCTCTTCGTGGGCATGCAGTGGACCTCGGCCGAGGAGGCGGACGAATCCGTGACGCGGCTGCGGGCGCTGCTGGCCCGGGCCCGCGCCCGGCTGCCGGAGGTGTCCGTGTGCGGCCTCTCGCTGCCGGGCCCCGGCAAGCCCCGTACGCTCAACGCCGCGATCGAGATCGCCGAGCTGCTCGGCTGCGTCGGCGTCGGCTGGGTCGACGACGACGTGACCCTCGATCCGGGCTGTCTGTCGCACCTGGCGCGGGACTTCCTGGCGGGCGGCTGCCGGGGCGCGGTGGGCGCCACGAAGATCCCGCACACCAAGCAGTTCGCCACCTCGCGCCTGCTGGCCCGCGCCAAGGCGGTCGCGGCACCCGCGACCAACTACCCGCACGGCTGCTGCATCCTGGTGGCCACCGACGTCCTGTCCGGCGGCATGCCCGGCCGCTACGTCTCGGACGACGGCTACGTCTGCTTCCGGCTCCTCGACCCCGACCTGCCCGATCCGCTGGCCCGTCTGCGCCTCGTACCGGATGCCCGCTGCCACTACTACGTCGCCGGTCCCGCGGGCGAGACCCGCCGCAGGATCCGCCGGATCCTGCTCAACCACCTCGTCGACCTCGCCGACTGGCCCCTGCCGGTGGTCCGCCACTACCTGGGCCACATCCTCTTCGCCGGCCTGTGGCCGCTGACTTCCTTCGACGCCACCGGCGGGCGGCGGCACGGCGTCCAGAAGGCCCTGATCAAGTGGCTCTACTTCGGCTGGTTCGCGGGGGTGGGGACGGAGCTGTATCTGCGCGGGCTGACTGGCCGGCCGCTGCGCGCGGTCGAGTGGGCCCCCTACTCGGTCGTTCCCACTCTCCGACCCCCTGACCAGGAGCGCTGATGAAGGTACTGTCTCTCCACTCCGCCGGCCACGACACCGGCGTCGGCTACTTCGAGGACGGACGACTGGTCTTCGCCATCGAGACCGAACGCCTCACCCGCGTCAAACACGACCACCGCTCCGACATCGCGCTGGAGCACGTGCTCTCCCAGGAGTGCGTGGACACCGACGGGATCGACCTGGTGGCGGTCAGCACCCCGGTCCGCAGCGCCCTGCTGCGGATCCCGGACCTGGACCAGGCGATGGAACGGATCGACGCCGGGGCACCGCACCACCGGACCACCTGCGACCTGCTGGGCCGGACCGTGGACTGTGTGATCGTCACCCACGAGGTCTCGCACGCCGCTCTCGCCGCCCACTACGCGGGCCACGAGGACGGCACCGTCGTCCTGGTCAACGAGGGCCGCGGACAGCTCACCCGCAGCTCCCTCTTCCGGGTCGAGGCCGACCGCCTGGAGTGGATCGCGAAGGACCCGCTGCCCTGGTACGGCAACGGCTTCGGCTGGACCGCGATCGGCCATCTGCTGGGCTTCGGCAAGAGCCCCAGCGTGGCCGGCAAGGTGATGGCACTCGGCGGCTACGGACAGCCTGACACCCGCATACGCGAGCAGCTGCTGGCGGTGGACCCGCAGGTGATGCACGACCTGGAACTGGCCGAGCGGGTGCGTGCCGAGCTCGCCCAGCGCCCCGAGTTCAACCCCGAGTTCGAGACGGCGGCCCATGTCGTCGCCACCTTCCAGGAACTGTTCACCGAAGCCGTGCGCAGTGTCCTGGACCGGCACGTCACCCGCACCGCCACGGGCGTCGGCCCGATCGCCCTCGGCGGCGGCTGCGCCCTGAACATCGTCGCCAACTCGGCGCTGCGCGAGTCCTTCGGCCGGTCCATCGCCGTGCCACCGGCCTGCGGCGACGCGGGCCACCTGGCGGGCGCCGGCATCTACGCCCTCACCTACGTCCTCGGTCAGCGCCCCCAGCCGCTCAGCGTGTACGCCAACGGCACCGGAGAGGCCCGCACCGACGTCCTGGCCGCCCTGGACACGGCGGGCCTGAAGGCCGTTCCCTACGACGGATCGGCGGTCGCCGGCCTGCTCGCGGACGGCGCCGTGGTGGCCCTGACCGAGGGGGCGGCCGAGCTCGGGCCGCGGGCGCTCGGGCACCGCTCGCTGCTGGGCAACCCGGCGGTGTCCGGGATCCGCACCCGGATGAGCATGAAGCTCAAGCAGCGCGAGTGGTACCGCCCGCTCGGCGCCGTGATGCGCGACGAGCGCTTCGCCGAGCTGTACCCGGGCGAGGGGCCCTCCCCGTACATGCTCTTCGAGTACCAGCTGCCGGAGGGCACCGCCCCGGAGGCCCGGCACGTCAACGGGACCTGCCGGATCCAGACCCTGGGCACCGACCAGCCGCGGCTGCACGGCCTGCTCGCCTCGTTCGAGGCGCAGACCGGTGTCCCGGCCCTGATCAACACCTCGCTCAACGGACCCGGCCGGGCCATCGCGCACACCGCCCGGCACGTGCTGGACGACTTCGCGGACAGCGAGGTCGACCTGTTCGTCTTCGACGACGTGATGGCCTACCGGAGCGAACCCCGGTAGGCCGTCGGCCGGCGGTCAGCGCACCAGGTGCCCCGGCAGCAGCCGGTCCAGTATGTCGTCGGTGTACACGTCGACGACGGGGACCAGCCCCGAGGAGGCCGGCTGCTCCCGTGCCGCGCCGAGCGCCTGGGCGCGCAGCCGCTCCAGCAGCGCCTCGACGTCCTGTGCGGGGACGGCCCCGGTGCGCATCAGGTGGCCGAGGTTCCCGTCCCGCTCGCCGTTGCGGTCGTAGTCGGTCAGGTCGTCGGCGATGGTGATGATCGTGCCGAACGCCTCGGCGAACCGCCGCGAGGGGTCGACGGACTTCTCCTCACGGCCGCAGATCGCCGCGAGGGAGCCGTAGCAGCCGAGGAAGGTGGCGCCGTAGGTGCTGGCGTTGGCGCACCACTCGTCGAGGGTCCGAGCCCGGTGGCTCTTGGTGCGGACCTGGCCGGTGCAGACCTCGGTGAAGTCGCGTTCGAGGAGGTCCGTCACGACGCGGGCGTCCTCGGCGAGCGCGCACATCTCCTTCAGCGCCGTCAGATGCAGGTGCAGGCACAGACAGGCGAGTTCGATGCGGTTGAGCCCGGTGTCGTCGTCCATGAGGTCGTCGAGCAGCTTCATGGCCACGATGTCCATGGCCAGCGCGCGGGCCACGTCGGTACGCCGCCCCGGGTCGGTGACCCACTCGGTGAGGAAGTGCGGCACCCGCAGGTAGAGGCGCAACGCCGCGGTGTGGGCCACGAGGTCGGGGGAGCCGCCGTTGCGAGCGACGAAGTCGGTGACGTGGTCGCGGTTGGCGGCCTCGGTGACCAGCATCGACGCGGAGTAGGCCGCGGGCAGTGCCGCGGTCACGGACGGCCCGCCGTGATCTCGCCGAGCGTCGAACGCCAGTCGCCCTGCTCCAGCGCCCCGGCGAAGCCCACGTAGTCGGCGCCCGCCTCCAGGTAGGCGGTGACGTGCTCCCGGCGCCGGACGTTGCCGCTGACGAACAGGATCTGGTCGGGGTGGAGCCGTCGGCGGAAGTGCCGGACCACGTCGGACGGAACCTGTGTGTAGCGGGAGTACAGGTAGACCATGTGGAAGCCGAAGCTGCGGGTGACCGCGATGTACTGGTCGATCTGCTCGGTGGTCGTGGTGGCCACCGGCACCGTCCCCAGCAGATCGCCCGTCTTGTCGTCCTCGCCGAAGGTGAGGGCGACGGTGAGCAGCAGTTCCGGCCAGGACTCGCTCAGGCCGGGAAGGTTCACCAGGGTCTCCAGATAGCTCTTCCACACGTAGTAGTCGTCGCGTGAGCCGAGCAGCGCGGGCAGCATGACGGCGTCGGCGCCGCGGGCCAGGGGGAAGCCGAGGCCCTTGCGCGGCGGGAAGTGCAACAGCACCGGCAGGGAGCTGGCCTCCTTGATCGCCGCTATGTACGGGTCCATTCGGGACTCGAAGGACTCGTAGTCCGTGCTGGCGAGGATGAGGGCGGGATAGCCGAGATCGTCGAGGATCTTCGCCTTCTCCACGGCCTCTTCCTGCGGCACCTTGAACGGGTCGATGATGTGAACGGGCCCTCGCCGGTGGCCCCGAAGCCGGGTGAGAACGTCTCCCGGACCCAGCAGGGTCGGCGCGGCCGGGACTTGCGTGCGCTGGACCAACTGCGGTGATGACTTCACCAGCGTTCCCCCATAGTTGTCCGGTCGTGGCGCGCTGCGCGCCGTCATACGAGGTCCGCGCGGCCCTGTTCGGCCGCCGGCACCCCCGCGGTCCTCGTCCTGGCCAGAGCGGCGACGACGGACGCGGTGGTGTAGAGCGCTTTCGTGTCCAGGACGACGGAGCCCAGCGCGGCCTTCCCGCGCCTGCCCCGCTCCCAGTGCTCGCGTGCGTCGGGATCGAACTCCATGGGACCGGGCACCCGGCACCACGCGGACGGCCGCCAACCGCCGTCCTTCTCCTGGGAGTCGATCAGATAGGAGACCGCACGGCGGACGGCGTCCCGGCCTTCCGGCAGGTCACCCGCCACCACGGCCCGCAGGGCGAAGGCGGTGGCGAAGGCGGAGCCCTCCTGCTCCCACTCGGTGCGTACGGCACCGTCGGCGCCGATCCTGGCGGCGGCCCAGCGAGCGGCCGCCCTTGCCTCGGCGTGGTCCGCGTCCGGACGGCCGGCGGTGAGCGCCTCCGCCGCCAGCGCCGTGGGGTACTCGCGGTCCGGCCACCAGTAGGCGGGCCACGATCCGTCGGAGCGCTGGATCTCCCGGAGCCTGCTCAACAGCCGTTCGCGCACGGAGAGCCGGAGCAGTCCGGCGGCGGCCGTGGTCACACAGGCGTGACTGGCGTACCAGGCGTCCCAGCGGGGGGCGACCCGGTCCAGGAAGGGCGCGGCGATGTGCGGCAGATAGCTGGAGATGCCGCCGTCCTGCTGCAGGTGGGCCGCGACGAAGCGGTATCCCTCGTCGGCACGGGGGTCGTCCTCGGCGCCCAACGCCTCGGCCAGGCGCAGGACCCAGGAGGTGATGTCGGCGTCTCCGGGGACCTGGGGGCAGTAGCCCCATCCGTCGGACGGGCCGCGTGCCTGTCTCAGCACTTCCCAGGCGGACATCGCCGCCGCGCGCCCGGGGCCCTCGGGCAATTCCGCGAGAGAGGCTCCGACAAACGCTGTGGCCCAGAACTGGCCTGGGCCACGCACTTCGTAGTCATTCCACCAGCCGTCCGCATCGCGGGCGGTCAGAAGGAATTCCGTCGCCCTGGCGAGGGCTTGTTCGGCGGAATCACCGAGTGGTAATCGCTGTGCACCGTTCACGAACTCTCCTTTCGGGGGAGAGGTGACGAGCCGGGACACCATACCGGCACGCGGAGAGCGCGACGGCAGGACGATTCCCCAACCCTACACGTGTTCGTATCGGCGAGACAGGGTTCTATTCTCCTGACAGGTTCCGCAATGCGTCGGGGGCCGAGATCGACTCGGCCCCCGACGCAACCCCCGGACTCCCGGTGGATTCACACGAATTGCATGTGGGTACGCCGCCGCAATCGCACCGACATGACGCCGCCGCTCGCCAGGACCAGCAGTCCGGTCACCACGACGGCGTGGGTCGCGCCCGAGGCGAGGGAACCGCTGCCGGCACCGTCGACGGCGTAGGTGATGATCTCGCGGGTCGACCAGAAGGGCAGCGCCTTGGCCGCGTCCTTGGCCGGGTCGATCACCATCTGGGCGCCGATGACGGAGATCAGCAGCAGGGTGCCCTCCAGGTCCCGGGGCACGGCGAGACCGAGCAGCAGCCCGAGCGGGACGGCCACCAGGGTGGTCAGCGCCAGTTCCAGGGAGACCGCCTGCGGGTTGGCCACGTCCTGGTCCACGATCACAATCACGGCGTACAGCGCGGAGATCAGCAGCCCGGCGGTGAGCAGCGCGATCAGGCGGCCCAGGTACAGGTGCCGGGGCCGGAAACCGGACAGGGTGAGCCGGGGTTCGATCTCCCGGCCGCCCACGGCCGAGAAGAGGGCGGCGGTGCTCACCGCGAAGCCGACGCCCAGGCTGGCGAACCGGATGGCCTGGCCCGCCTGGTCGTGCCGGCCGAGGTAGAACACCAGCGGCACGAGAAGGAGCAGGCCCAGCACCCCGCGCCGGCGCAGCAGTTCGCGCAGGGTCATCTCGGCCATGCGCAGGGTACGGCTCATCGTCCGGCCTCCTGCTTGCGAGGGCTGAGGTCGAGCACGTGGTCGACCCGGTCGAGTTCGTTGAGCATGTGGGTCACGACGACGATCGCCCTGCCCTCGTCGCGCCAGCCCCAGACGTTCTGCCAGAAGTCCACGTAGGAGCCCCGGTCGAAGCCCTGGTAGGGCTCGTCGAGCAGCAGGACGTCCGGGTCGCCGAGGGCGGAGAGGACCACGTTCAGCTTCTGCCGGGTGCCGCCCGAGAGGTCCTTGGCCAGGGTCCTGCGGGCGACGGACCAGTCCAGCCTGGAGGCGAGTTCGCGGCCCCGGCGGTCGGCGTCGCGGCTGGCCATGCCCCGGCCGGTGCCGAACAGCGCGAAGTGCTCGCGCGGGGTGAGGAAGCTCATGACGCCGGCGTTCTGCGGGCAGTAGCCGAGGCGTCCGGTGATGGTCACCCGGCCCGCGTCCGGGGCGAGCAGCCCGGCGCAGATCTTGAGCATGCTGGACTTGCCGGCCCCGTTGCTGCCCACGATCGCCGCGACCTCGCCGGCGTGCACGACGAGGTCGACGCCGTTCAGGACCCGGCGGCCGCCGTAGCTCTTCACGATCCCCTGCGCGTACAGCCGGACGTCACGCCCGGACGGCGGCCCGGACACCCCGCCCAACTGCTGTTCCGCGTGTGCGGAATACCTCATGTGTGACACCTTCCCTCCGCCGCCCGCGACGAATGGCGCGGAATAACGTGCGGTTAGCCTGCCACAGACGGGGAGACAGACCACACACACCGCCGACACGCACCGCGGGGCGGAAAAATTCGGCCGACTATTTTCGGTCGTTCCTGCATGCCGCCCGTGGGGAACCGTGCGCGGCAGCAACGAAATTCGGCCAGGTCACCACCCGAATCAATGCACCGCTGTCCGGCGGATTCATCGAACCGCACAAGTGCAACCCCCGGCATTTCGGCCACCCCTGAGAAACAGGGTGCCCGGCCTTGTGATCACTTCGGAGCGCCGGTTAGAGTACGCCCCGTCGAAATCTGCGCATTCCGCACATTGCACGGAACGCGCGTCGACGGTGAATTCCCCTTCGTTCACGGATATCTGACGGAGGGCCGGAACGGGTGGTGCACGGGTCGGCCGACGAAGGGACGCGAATGCGGGGGCGCACCGACAGCGGACGCATCTGGTGGCAGCGCGCCGTGGCCCGCGGCTTCGCCCCCCTCCCCCCGCCGCACACCCCGGTGACCCTGGTCAGGTCGGGAGAACTCCGGCCGGACCCGGTGGACCTGGAGACCTCTCTGCCCTCCGGCGGCCTCGGGGTGCTGCTTCCGACCTATGTGGCGCGCTGCGACGCGGCGGCCCACGAGACCGCGCTCCGTCATCTCCTCGACGCCCTCGCCGAGGTACGCGCGGCCCGTCCCGACCTGCCACTGACCCTCTGGCTGGGCATGCAGTACGGCCCCGGCGAGCAGGCGGAGGCGCTCGACCGGCTGGTCAGGCTCACCGAGGTCGCCGCCCCCGTGCCCGTCGTGGGATTCGCGCTGCCGGGCCGGGGAAAGCTCCGGACCGTCAACACGGCACTGCGGCTGTCCCGTCCGCTGGGGCACATCGGCTGGCTGTGGACCGACGACGACGTCGAGTTCGCTCCCGGCTGTCTGGCCCGGCTCGTCGACCGCTTCCACGAACGCGGCCGCACCGGCGCGGTCGGCGCGCACCTCGTCGCCCTGCCCCGTCCGTCGGCCGCCTCGCGGACGATGGACCGCATATCCGGCGTCACCGTGCCTCCGGGCGCCTGTCCGGCGGCGGCCTGCATGCTCGTCGTGGCCGACGTCGTCGCCGCCGGGATCCCGGCACGCCGGCTGGCCGACGACGGCCATGTGCTCTTCGAACTCCTCGATCCCGACGCGGCCGACCCGCTGCACGACCTGGAGGTCCTGCCCGAAGCCCGGGGCAGCTTCTACCGGGTCAGCCGGACCCACGACACCCTGCGCCGGCTGCGCCGTTCGCTCTACAGCCATGTGACCTGCACGGCCGACTACCCGTGGCCGACCGCGCGGACCTATCTCACGGGCACGCTGTTCCACGGCCTGTGGCCGCTCGCCGCCTGGGACAACAGCGGCGGGCCCGTCCGGGGACTGAAGCGCTGGACCGTCAAGGCCGTACACCTGACCTGGTTCTGCACGGTCGCCGCGGGTCTCGCCGCACGCGGCGCGGCCGGCCGCCCACTGCGGCACGTGCCGTGGGGCGACGACGGCGACTTCCGCAGCCCGGCCGCCGAGGAGCACCCCGCGGCGGCGCGCACCGGACGCTGACAGACGACTGGCGTCCGGCGCGAGGGGCGTCCGGACGCCGAGATCGGCGGCTGCCCGCTGCGGCGGCCCCGGAAGGGAGACGCCGTGCGGACACCGGCACACGGCAAGGAGGCGGCGGTCACCGTCGTCCTGCCGCACTACGACTGCGCGGACTACCTGGGTGCGGCGGCGGCCTCGGTCCTCGCCCAGGACCGGACCGACCTGCGGCTGATCGTGGTCGACGACTGCTCCCCCGACGACAGGTGGACGGCCGCGCTGCGCCCGCTGTCCGACGACCCGCGCCTGACGGTGCTGCGCACCTCCGAGAACGTCGGGCATCTGCGCATCAAGAACAAGGTCCTGGAGCGCGTGGACACCACGTACGTCGCCTTCCAGGACGCCGACGACATCAGCCTGCCGGGCCGGCTGCGCCATCAACTCGCCCTGCTGGAGCGGGGCAAGGCCGATCTGGTGGGCTGCGCCTACGAGTTCATCGACGCCACGGGCCGGGGCACCGGCCGCCGCCGGATGCCCCGCAACGGCAATCTGTGGATGCGCCTGGGCCGTTCGACGGTGGTGCTGCACCCTTCGTCGGTGGTGCGCCGCGAGGTGCTGGAGCGGCTCGGCGGCTTCGACGGCACGGTCCGGCTGGGCGCCGACACCGACTTCCACCTGCGGGCGGCCCGGCTGTACCGGCTGCGCAGTGTGCGCCATGTCCTGTACCGCTACCGGATCTGGCCCCAGTCGCTGACCCAGGCGCCCGGGACCGGCTTCGGGTCCGAGGAGCGGCTCTCCTACACCCGCGCCCTGAACGCCCAGGAACGCCGGCGCCGTGAGGCGAGGACCCGCGAGGAACTACTGCCCCTGCTGGTCGCGCCGCCCAACGACATCGACTTCCGCCTGGAACCGGTCGCGGTGGGCGGGTGACAGGCATGGAGCGGGGCCTGCCGGAGTTCGGTGTCGTCGTCGCGGCTCCCGAGGGCGACTGGGAGCCCGCGGTGCGCGGCCTGCGGCACCAGTCCCTGCCACCCGCCGCGATCACGGTGGTCACCCCGGCCGGCTCCGCACCGCGGGACCCGGGCCTGCGCCACGTGCCCTGCGCACCCGGAACCGCCGCCGAGACCTGCGTCGAGGCCGCGCGCACCACCCGGGCCCCCTACGTCGCCTTCCTGCACGGCCGCGACGAAGCCCTCCCCCACTGGCTGGCCCACCTGGCCCGGGCCGCCGACGGGGACGCCGGCCTCGTCCAGTGCGGCACACTCCGGCTGCGGGCGGACGGCCTCGTCGACGGCATCACCCTGGCCCCCGGCCTCGACGGCGCCGCCTACGCCGTACGACGTGATCTGCTGGGCACGAGCGGTCGTACGGCCAGGTGGGTCGCCGTGCCGCGGCTGCTGGTGCGGCGCCGGGCCGACGACACGGACGCCACCGGGTCCGCCGCCCGGGCCGCGGCAACCGCACTCGTGCGGGACAGCCGCGTCACCTCCTCGGTCGACGAGCCCCGCGTGGACGGGGCCGGACCCGGGCGGGCCCCGGAACTCGTCTCGGTCGTGATCCCCGTCCGCGACGGGGCGCTCACCCTCCCGGCCCAGCTGCGCGCCCTCGCGGCCCAGACGTACACCGGCGGCTGGGAAGTGCTCGTCGTCGACAACGGCTCCACCGACGCGACCCGCGAGGTCGCCGAGAAGGCCCGCCCGGACCTGCCCGGCCTGCGCATCGTCGAGGCCGGCGAACGGCCCGGGGAGAGCTATGCCCGCAACCGCGGGATCGCCGCCGCCGGGGGAGACTTCATCGCCTTCTGCGACGCCGACGACGTCGCGGACCCGGGCTGGCTCGCCGCGCTGGCCGAGGCGGCGCCGGACGCCGATCTGCTCGGCGGCGGCCTCGACAGCAGTGTGCTCAGTCCCGCGTACGCCGACGAGCAGCCGGTGCCGATGACCGATCAGACGGACTTCCTGCCTTTCGCGCGCGGCGCCAACTGCGCCGCCTGGAAGGAGGTGCTGACGACGATCGGCGGCTGGGACGAGCGCTACCGGGGCGGCGGCGAGGACATGGACCTGTCCTGGCGGGCCCACCTGTGCGGCTACCGGGTCGGCTACGCCCACGACGCCCGCATGCACTACCGGCTGCGCGCCGGACTGTCCTCCCTGGCCCGGCAGAAGTGGAACTACGGCCGCTCCGGCGCCCGTCTGTACGCCGCCTACCGCCATGCCGGCTTCGAGCGCCGGGACAGCCGGACGGTCGTGATGAACTGGTCCTGGCTGTTGCTGCACGCCCCTGACCTGGCCCGCTCCCCGGTCCTGCGCCGCCGCTGGATCCGCTACGGCGCCCGTCTCTCCGGGTTCCTGGCCGGCAGTGCGGAACAGGGTGTCAGGTATCTCTGAGGCGGAACGGCATCCGGCTGCCGGTCGGCTAGGTGCCGTCGTGAGGCCGTCAGCCCGAGGTGACCGGCAGTACGTCGGGCGACAGTGCCGCGGCCCGCGCCGTCGCGCTCGTCATCCTCCTGCGGTGATGACGGCGGCACAGCACCTCGTACCCGAGGGCCTCCTCGGCCACGCCCACGTCCCCGACCAGGACCTGCTCGCCCTCGACGACCATGTCGCCATCCACCGTGCGGGCGTTGTGCGTGGCCCGTGCCCCGCACCAGCACATCGCCTCGACCTGGAGCGCCTCGATCCGGTCCGCCAGTTCGATCAGCCGCTGCGAACCGGGGAACAGCGTGGTCCGGAAGTCCGTGGTGATACCGAACGCGAACACATCGAGGTCCAGATCGTCCACGATCCGGGCCAGCTGGTCGATCTGCTCCGGCAACAGGAACTGGGCCTCGTCCAGGATGACGTAGTCCACCTTGCCGCCCCGCGACATACGGTCCACCACGAAGGCGTAGAGATCCAGATCGGGCGCGGCCTCCACCGCGTCGGTCACCAGCCCCAGTCGTGACGACAGCTTGCCGGTCCCCGCCCGGTCCTCCCGCGTGAAGATCACGCTCTGCAGACCGCGAGTCGAACGGTTGTGGGCGATCTGGAGCGCCAGCGTCGACTTCCCGCAGTCCATCGTTCCGGAGAAGAACACCAGCTCGGGCATGTTGAGTTGAGCACCTTTCGGCAACCGGAGGAACGGGGGAATCGTCAGGAGCGTACTTCGAGCAGGGGGACCAGCTGCTCTGCGGGGGTCATCGAACCGTGGTTGCCGACCATCGCCGACTCCTTGGGCTCCCGCTCGGAGGCGATGATCAGGACGTCGTCCCGCGCGGCGGCGACCACGTCGCCGATCCGCTCGTACACCCGCTCGTCGATCCGCGGCCCGAACCAGCCCGCCGCGATCGCCTCGTCCCGGGAGGCCACCCAGAACTGCTCGCCGAGCACCTCGCGCCAGCAGGTCAGCACGTCGTTCGCGGCGCCCGGCACCGCGTAGACGTGCCGTGCCCGGCCCTCGCCGCCGAGCAGGGCGACGCCGGCGCGCAGCTCCCAGTCCTCGTCGAAGTCGATGCGGTGCTCTTCGTCGAAGGGCACGTCGATCATGCCGTGGTCGGCGGTGACGTAGAGGGCGCTGCGCGGCGGCAGTTGCTCGGCGAGGCGCTGGACGAGCCGGTCGACGTACATGAGCTGCCCGCGCCAGGTGTCGGAGTCGACGCCGTAGCGGTGGCCGGCGCCGTCGAGCTCGGCGTAGTACGTGTAGACCAGGGAGCGGTCGCCCGCGGCCAGTTGCCCGGCCGCAAGGTCCATACGGTCCTCGCCGGTCAGCCGCCCGAGGAACGTTCCGCCACTGAGGGCGACCTTGGTGAGCGGGGTGTTCTGGAAGGTGGGCGAGGACACCTGGGCCGCGTGCACGCCCGCCTGCTGCGCCAGCTGGAAGACGGTGGGATACGGCTGCCAGGCGCGCGGCGGCGTCCAGGGCTTCCAGCGCAGCTGGTTCATCAGCTCGGCGGTCTCGGGGTTGCGCACGGTGTATCCCGGCAGGCCGTGCGCGCCCGGCGGCAGGCCGGTGCCGACGGAGGCGAGGGAAGTCGCGGTGGTCGCCGGGTAACCGGCGGTGATCGGGCGTCCGGTGCCGCCGCGCGAGCTGCTCAGCAGCGAGGTCATGAACGGCGCGTCCTGGGGATGCGCCTTGAGCTGCTCCCAGCCGAGGCCGTCGATCAGGAACACGCAGTTGCGGTCGGCGGCGGTCAGCTCGGGGATCGCGGCGGTCATCTGCGGTACGGCCATACCCGCGGCCAGCGTGGGCAGCAGGTCGGCGAGGGAGCCACTGCCGTACTCGGGGACGGGCGCGGAGTGGACGGCGAGGGGTTCCGGGTGGGAGTCCCAGGCGGTGGAATCAGAAGGGGCGGGCGCGGAGCGCCCTCGGTCATGGGCGGCGGGGGGAGACGGGTGGGACATCAGCGAGCGAGGTCCGCGGTCGCCTCGGAGAGCGACTGCGCGAAGGTGAGCGCCTGGCGGACCGTCTCCGGGCCGTCGCCGGCCTCGCTGACGCGCAGGCTGAGGTCGTCCGCCGTCGAGCTGCCCGTGTAGCCGTGGTCGGCCTCGCAGTTGGGGTCGCCGCAGGCCGCGGGCTCCAGGTCGATACGGGAGACGGCGCCCCATCCGATGGTCAGCACGACCTCGCGGGGCAGCGTGCCCGGCTTGTACTGCTCCGGGTTGGCGACGACGCGGCTGACGACGACCGACGAGATCCGGCCGATCTTCACCGACTCGGTGGACGTGGTGGCGTACGGCGTCGGGG
Organism: Streptomyces sp. NPDC057623; assembly: GCF_042800355.1. NCBI lineage: Bacteria > Bacillati > Actinomycetota > Actinomycetes > Kitasatosporales > Streptomycetaceae > Streptomyces > Streptomyces sp. NPDC057623. The sequence goes on along the minus strand of NZ_JBHVGZ010000102.1, from coordinate 2,335 downwards.
AGGTGGTGTCCGCGGCCTGCTCGTCGGTGTGGCTCACGATGAAACGGTTGCCGGTGAGCACGAGCACGGTCACATGCCGGCGCACCTCGTTCTGGTCGAACGTCGTCTCCTGGTGGACCAGGTACGACCGGACGGGCTCGCCGCCCACAGCGGCCTCCACCGCCTCGGCCACGAGGGCCGGGTAGTAGCCGCTGCGCTCGATCGCCGCACGCAGCCCCTGGGTCGAAGTACTGGTCTTGGCCATGACGCCCATCCTACGGGGGCGCACTGACTGCGAGGCACCGCTCAGGGCGGTCTCAGTACGTGGGCAGGGTCCTCGGCCCGAGGTCGTCGCGCGCGGGCGGCGGCGCGAGGCGTACGGAGGCGCCGAGCACGCTCAGACCGTGGGTGGCGACGACGACCGGCTCCAGGGTCACCGCGACGACCTCGGGGTGGTCGTCGACCAGTCGCGACACCCGCAGCAGCAGCTCCTCCAGGGCCGGGGTGTCCACGGGCGTGGAGCCGCGCCAGCCGAACAGGAGCGGTGCCGTCCGGATGGAGCGGATGATCGAGGTCGCCTCACGGTCGGTGACCGGGATGAGCCGGTGCGCCATGTCCCCGAGCAGCTGCGAAGCGGCTCCCGCGAGCCCGAAGGACAGCACGGCACCGGCCGCCGGGTCGATCACGGCCCGTACGACGGTGTCGACGCCGCGCGGTGCCATGCTCTGCACGACCGGCCGCAGCTCCTCCGGCCTGCCGAACAGCTCGGTCAACTCGGTGTAGGCCCGGCGCAGTTGCTCCTCGTCCGCGAGGTCGAGCCGCACACCACCGAGGTCGGCGCGGTGCCGCAGGTGGGGGGCGGTGGCCTTGAGGGCGACCGGATAGCCGAGAGTGTGGGCGGCGTCCGCGGCGTCGTCGGGGGTGGGCGCGTGCAGGGCGCGGTGCACACGGACGCCGTACTTCCCGAGCAGGTCGGCGGTCTCGTCCGTGCCCAGGGTGAGGCCCTGGCCGCGCGCGAGGAGCCCGCCGATCAGCTGGGCGGCGCCCTTCTCGTCGATGTTCTCGTACTCGGGCACCCGGCCGGGGTCGGCCGCGTCGCGCCGCCACTGGGAGTACTTGACGGCTTCGGCGAGGGCGCGGATCGCGCGTTCGGCGGCCGGGTAGGCGGGGATGAGCCGGGGGGCGTTCTCCGAGGTGTCCGACGCCTCGGGCAGGGGGTCGGCCGGGAAGTCCAGGGGGCGGAAGGGGTGAGCGCGGCTCGCGAGGCCGGGCGCCTTCGTGGCCGCCTGCGGTGCGGTGCTCGCCGCGGCCGACAGCGCCTCCGCGAGCCCGCCGAGTTCCACGTGCACCACGAGCACGGGCTTCCCCGGCACCCGCTCGGCCGCCGACCGCAGCGCTTGCGCCAGCTCCGCGTCACCGGTCGAGGCGTCCCCGATCGCCGGGATGGCGGTGACGACGACCGCGTCGCACGTCTCGTCGGCCAAGGCGCGCGACAGTGCCTCGTGGAAGCCGGCCGCCGACGCCCCCGTCGTCAGATCCAGCGGCGGCAAGGGGCGCAGTCCCTCGGAGAGGCAGGCGTCGTAGGTCAGCAGCCCCAGCGACTCGGAGTTCCCGAGGATCGCCACCCGCGGACCGGTCGGCAGCGGCTGGCGGGCGAGCAGCAGACCCGCGTCCACCAGTTCGGTGATCGTGTCCACCCGGATCACGCCGGCCTGCCGCAGCAGCGCGGACACCGTGGCGTGCGGCAGCCGCGTGGCCCGTACGGCGTGCCCCTGGGGCGCCGCGCCGCCGTGCCGCGCGCCCTGCACCACGACCAGCGGCTTCGCCGCCGCCGTACGCCGGGCGAGGCGGGTGAACTTGCGCGGGTTGCCGATGGACTCCAGGTACATCAGGACGACATCGGTGTCCGGATCGTCGTACCAGTACTGGAGGACATCGTTGCCGGACACGTCGGCCCGGTTGCCGGACGAGATCAGGGTCGACACGCCCGTGACCCCGGTCACGCCGCCACCGCGCCGGTGCAGCCGCGAGAGCAGCGCGATCCCGATCGCACCGGACTGCGCGAACAGCCCGATCCGGCCCGGGCGGGGCATCTCGGGCGCCAGGGAGGCGTTCAGCCGGACGTCGGCGGAGGTGTTGATGATCCCGAAGGCGTTCGGCCCGATGATGCGCATGCCGTACGCGCGCGCGTGCCGGACTAGTTCTCGCTGGCGCTCCCGCCCGTCGGGCCCGCTCTCGGCGTACCCGGCGGAGAGCACGACCAGGCCCTGCACGCCGTGCTCGCCGCAGTCGGTGACCACTTCGGGGACGTACTCGGCGGGCACGGCGACCACCGCGAGATCGACCTGCTCGTCGA
>NZ_JBHVGZ010000101.1:0-28008 GCF_042800355.1 Streptomyces sp. NPDC057623 | reverse complement strand
GGGGAGATATCTGGCCGCCACTGGGGACGCCGAGTCGGCCATGAGTGCATGGAACATCTGGCCGCCACCGGGGCAAACAAATGGCCGTTGACACCCTCTGGACCCGAGCACCAGAGCGAAGGCGTTGCGCCCCTTGTCGACCAGTGCGGACGCCGCGTCCTCGTGCAGCACCTCACTCGACAGCCGCACCGCGGGAACCCTCTCCGTGGCACGTTCCAAGGCATGACCGATCACATCGGACACCTCGTGATCCCGCGCCGCCGCATGCAGAAGGTGCAGGGGCACCGCGTGCCGGACCGCCTCATCGGCGGCCCAGTCCACAGCCTCCAGGCTCGCCTCGGACCCGTCGACGCCGACCACCAGGGGAATCGCCACCGCCCCTGTCTCCTCTCGTGCCGGACTCCGCGACTCCGCCTCCCCTCACCCATAGGTCCACATGCGCCGCAGAGGGGAATGGGGTACTCCTCGAATGAGGGAACGCGCCACGCTCGGCATGTCGGCTACACCCGGACAGTCCGGCAATCAGCCTCCTCAACCGTCATTTCCAGCTTCCTACGAGACGGAGGCAGCCGCCATGCAACCCGTCCTCACCGTGGGCCTCGACGGCTCACCCGAGAGTCTTGCCGCTGCCCGCTGGGCCGCCGACGAGGCCGAGAAGCGCAAGCTCACCCTGCGCCTGCTGCACGCCTGGCCGCTGCTGGCGCCGGAACCTACCAGCGTCCCCTCCGAAGTCGATCAGAACTACTGGGCGAAGCGTCTCGTCCACACCGCGCGAGCGGAACTCCAAGCACGCCACCCCGGCCTGTCCATCGTCGAGAGCCTGGTCGCCGACGACGCGGAGAACGCCCTGCTCCAGGCGGCGTCGGAGTCGGAGATGATCGTCCTCGGTTCGCGGGGACTGGAGCTCGTCGAGAGCTACTTTCTGGGCGACGTCAGCATGGCTGTCGTGGCACGGGCCGAGCGGCCGGTGGTCCTGGTCCGCGCTGAGACCCAGGGGGAGGGACCGGTTCCGGCACCGGTGAGCCGCGTGGTCGTGGCCCTCAAACTGCACGGGTCCTCCGAGGACCTGCTCGACTTCGCCTTCCACACCGCTGCGGCCAGGGACGTCCCTCTCCTGGCCGTCCACGGCCGAAGCGTGCCGCTCCACGCGCGTGTGCCCTGGGGTGTGGACCACAACGTCACCGAGGAGATGACACGGGACGCGCAGGCGCAGCTGAGCGCGGCGCTCCGCCCATGGCGCGAGAAGTACCCGCATGTGGAGGTGGCCGACAGCATCCGTCTCGCAAGCCCTGCCAAGGCCGTCGTACAGGCCGCCGAAGGTGCCGCACTGCTGGTCGTCGGCCGGCGGGAGCACCGTCGCGGGCTCGCGCCTCACCTCGGTCCCGTCGCCCAGGCCGCCATTCACCACGGGCGCTGCCCCGTCGTCGTCGTTCCTCATGGCTGAGCCTGGACTGCGCAGGAAATCGGCGGGGTCGGTGGGGTGGGCCGACGCGTCCGTGCTCCGGCCCAGCGCCGACCACGACGGCGCGCCACTGCCACGCGCTGAGGTACGCGAGACCCACACGGCGACCGTGTTCTTCGCCGGCGACCGCGCCTACAAGCTCAAGAAACCGGTGGACCTGGGGTTCCTGGACTACACGACGGTGACGGCTCGCCGGGCCGCGTGCGAACGCGAAGTCGCCCTCAACCGCCGCTTCGCCCCCGACGTCTACCTGGGCCTGGGCGAGATCCACAGCCCCGACGCGGAAGAAGCCGAACCACTCGTGGTGATGCGACGCATGCCTGCGGACCGCCGCCTTTCCCGCCTGGTACGAGAAGGGGCCGCCGTCGATGACGTCCTGCGGGCCGTCGCCAGGCACCTCGCTGCATGGCACGCCGAGGCGCCCCGCGGCCGCGAGGTGGACGAGCAAGGCACGCGGGACGCTCTGTCATCGCGCTGGGAGGCCAGTTTCACACAGGTCCGGACACTGGCCGACGACGGCTTCGTGCACGAGGGCGTGGCGGAGGTCGAGCGGCTGGTGCGCCGTTATCTCGCCGGCCGCAAGCGGTTGTTCGACTCCCGTATCGAACATGGGCGGGTGGTCGACGGCCACGGTGACCTGCTCTCCGAGGACATCTTCTGTCTCGACGACGGTCCCCGTGTCCTGGACTGCCTGGAGTTCGACGACCACCTCCGGTATGTCGACGGCCTCGACGACGCGGCCTTCCTCGCCATGGACCTGGAACAGCTCGGCGCCCCGGAAGCCGCGGCCTACTTTCTCGCCCAGTACAGCGAGTACTCCGGCGACCCCGCGCCCCCCTCCCTGTGGCACCACTACGTCGCCTACCGGGCCTTCGTCCGCGCCAAGGTCTCCCTGATCCAGGCACGCCAAGGCGCGCCCGGCGCTGAGGCAGTGGCGCGGCGCCTGGTCTCGACGGCGCTGCGTCACCTGCGGACCTCCGCCGTGGGCCTGACGCTCGTCGGCGGGCTGCCGGGCAGTGGGAAGTCCACCCTCTCCGGAGCTCTGGCCGACCGGCTGGGGGTCACACTGCTCAGCAGCGACCGCCTCCGCAAGGAAACAGCGGGCATCCCCGCCGAGCAGTCTGCGGCGGCCGACTACGGCGAGGGCCTGTACACCCCCGAGTGGACGTCCAGGACCTACGCCACCCTCCTCGACCACGCCTCCACCCTGCTGTCCTCCGGCGAATCCGTCGTCCTGGACGCCACCTGGTCCAACACGGCACAGCGGGAGGCGGCTCTGCACGTGGCCGAACGCACCAGTGCCGACCTGGTGGCCCTGCACTGCCACGTACCGGGCGAGGTGTCAGCGGCCCGCCTGAGCGCCCGTGCCCCCGGAACATCCGACGCCGACCTCGACATCGCCTCCGCCATGGCGACCGCGGAACCGCCGTGGCCCGAGGCCGTCGCGGTCGACACCAGTGGCCCGTTGGAGTCCGCGGTCGCCCAGGCACTGGCAGCCGTACGCCCGTGGGGCACCGGCCAGGCCCCGGTTTTCCGCCGCCCCTACATGGAGCCGGACTAGATAAGCGGGAAGCCGCCACGGTTCGCGGGACGTGGCGCATTCCCGCACGGTGGGTTGTAGGAGGGGGAACCCGGCCGGTCTGGCCGGGGCGGCAGAACTGGGCGTCGTACGCCCGTTTCGGCCCTTCGGGAGGAGGCCACCATGGGCGTCACCACGGGTGAACAGACACCGCTCGCCCCTGGCGAGGCATGGCGGGCCGTGGCCGCATGCATTCTCGCCAGCTTCGCGCTGCTCGCGCGGCAGCGGGTCCACCTGTCGAAGGAACGGTTGGGGATGCGACTCCGCTTCGCCGACGACACCTCCGCCCGGGTGTACAGGGAAACACGCCTCGGCAGCGGCTTGGCGAAGGACCCCTGCACGCTGGTGGTCACCTTCCGGCTGCGCCTGGTCCGTGGGCCCGCGCACGCGCTGTTCCGCAAGGAGAGCCTGCTGAACACCCCTCTGTTCGTCGGCTTCCCCGGCTTCACCTCGAAGCTGTGGCTGGCCCACGACGAGCGCGGTCGCTACCGCGGCGTGTACGAGTGGGACGGCCCGGAGCGCGCCGAGCACTACGCGCGGTCGCTGTGGCGGGTTCTGGCGCTGGTCAGCGTGCCGAGTTCGATCCGCTACGCCGTTCTGCCCGGGCTGCGCCGAGACGACGTGATCGCAGACCCTGGGCTGATCGAGGGCTCGGCTTCGCACGACGCCGAAGCATGGTCGCGCATACAGGCCGGGACATGACGACAGCGGTGGACATCTTGGTCGTCGGGGCCGGCACGACCGGCCTCACGCTGGCGCTACAGGCCCATGACCATGGAGCACGCATCCGGGTGGTCGAGCGGCGGCCCGAGCCGTTCCGGCCCTCCCGCGCGCTCATCCTGCACCCCCGCACGCTTGAAGTCCTGCGCCCTCTCGGCGTCACTGACGCCCTGCTCGAGCTCGCGGACACCGCCCCGGCAGTCGCCCTTCATCTCGGCTCCCGCGTCGTCGAGACGAAGCTCGCGGACCTCGCGCTGTCCGACACGGCGTTCCCCCATCTGTCACTCGTGCGGCAGATGGACGTCGAGAGAGTGCTGACGCAGGCGCTCGCCGACCGTGGGATGACGGTGGAACGAGGCTCGGAACTGATCACTGCCCACGACGACGGCCAGAGCGCGCGGGCCGTGCTGCGCTCGCGGCACGGCATCGAGGAGATCCGCTGCCCCTTCGTCGTCGGCTGCGACGGTCCGGCCAGTACCGTGCGGTCCTGTGCCGACATCGGGTGGCACGGCAGGCCCTACAGCGAAGAGGTGGTCCTCGCCGACCTCGACCTCGGCGGCGTCCCCGGCCCTTCCGGTGCCCAGGTGTTCGCGGGACGCCAAGGACTGTTGTTCCTCTTCCCGCTCGGAGAGCAGGCCACCTGGCGACTGCTGGCCACACGGGCATCTGCCGGCGGGGCCGGACAGAACTTCGGCCAACCCGGACCCGCCGTCCCGAGAGCCGAGCTCCAGCGGCTCCTGAACGACGCGGGGCTTCAGGCACGGATCGAGCGTCTCGCGTGGTCCGCGCGGGTGCCGCTGCAATGCAGCATCGCCCGGCGCTTCCGCCGCGGGCGGCTCTTCCTCGCGGGAGACGCGGCCCACAACTACTCACCGGCCACCGGCCAGGGCATGAACGCCGGCATCCAGGACGCGGCGAACCTCGGCTGGAAGCTCGGCTTCGCGGCAGGCCACTCCTGGGACGAGTCCGGGGACGGGCTCGGTGCCGAAGTGCTGCTCGACTCCTACGACGAGGAGCGCAGGCCGGCTGCCCACCGACGGCTGATCCTCACTCACACGACGTTCTGGGCAGAGGCATCGACCGGCCGGATCCCCTCATGGCTGAGGGCGGTTGCCGCTCCACGCGCAGCCCCCGCCATACCCGCCCTCCTGGACCGGCGACGGCTTGTCGCCGAGGGCATCCGTCTCATTTCCCAGCTGCGGGTGAACTACCGGCGCAGCCCTCTGTCGGTGGAGGGAACACCGCGCCTGCGTGGTACTCCTCGCCCTGGAGACCGCTTGCCGGACGAGGCCGTCAGCGTCGGAGGACCTCCCCAGCGGCTGCACGAACTGCTGGCCCGCCCGGGTGTGCACCTCCTGCTGCAGCGCGATGCCGACCCGCTGCCGGACACGGTGGCCGGTCCCCACGTCACTGTCCTCCGGCTCGCGAACAACCCCGGTCGCGGTCTCGTGGCCGTCCGTCCGGACGGGCATGTCGGATTCCGGTGCGGGACCGCCGACCCAGCCGAGCTGAGTAGCTGGCTGGCATTGATCGGCGCAGCCGCATCCCCACTCGTCCAGCCGTGAACACCGGGCTCATGAACACCAGGCCATGGAGTCAACGATCCTGCGGAGTCCAACGCTCAGATGGCCCCCGGTTGCCCGGGAGTCCTTCCGGAGCGACGGTGGAGAGAGTCGGCCGAGTAGCCAGGGAGTGGGTGACCATGCGAGCCCTCGTCTACCACGGCCCCGGACAGATCTCCTGGGACACGGTCACGGATCCGGCGATCGAGGAACCCACGGATGCGGTCGTGCGCGTCGACGCCACCACCATCTGCGGCACAGATCTGCACATCCTGCGCGGAGACCTGCCCGAGGTGAAGCCGGGGACGGTCCTCGGCCACGAGGCAGTCGGCGAGGTCGTAGAGGTGGGCCGCGACGTCCACGACCTGGCCCCCGGGAGTCAGGTGATCGTGTCCTCGGTGTCGGCCTGCGGCCACTGTCCGGCGTGCCGTGACACCAAGCTCGGCCAGTGCAGTGGGGGCGGAGGGTGGATCCTCGGCAACCAGATCAACGGGACCCAGGCCGAGTTCGTGCGGGTGCCCTTCGCCGACTGCTCCACGACCCAGAGGCCTTACGCTCTCCCCCTCGATGACGCGGTCCTGCTCTCCGAGCTCCTCCCCACCGCCTACGAGGTCGGAGTGCGGAACGGACACGTGGGCCCTGGAGACACCGTCGTCGTCGTGGGCGCAGGTCCCATCGGTCTCGCCGTGGTGCTCCTCGCACGGCTCTACTCGCCCCGCCGGATCATCGTGGCCGACCTGTCCACCGCCAGGCTGCAAGCCGCGGCCCGGCTGGGTGCCGATGCCGCCGAACCACCGGGAACGATGATCGCCGATCTGTCCGAGGGACCGGGCGCCGACGTGGTCATCGAGGCGTCGGGGGAACCGGACGGCTTCGTCCTGTGCACCCGCGCCGTCCGCGCCGGAGGGCACATCGCCAACGTCGGCACCCACGGCAAACCGGTCACTCTGCATCTCGAGTCCCTGTGGCGCAAGAACGTGACGATCAGCACCGGCCAGGTGGACACGTCCTCCACGCCCTGGCTGCTGGAGCTGGTGCGATTCGGTCACCTGCCCATCTCCCGGCTGGTCACCCACACCTTCGGCCTCGATCGGATGGAGGACGCCTACGAATTGGCCGCACAGAGCACCACCACGGGCGCCCTCAAAGTCGTGCTGCATCCTGAGTGAAGGCCGGTCCGCAGAGTCCGAACAAGGCCGTCCGGTCCCTTGTCCCGGCCCGTTCGGCCCTACCACTCGTCGGCCAACGGCGGTGACATGGAAGTGAGCCGAGGGCCACAAGTAGGCACGGCGAAACGGAGCGACACCGCGCACCGTGCAATTCGGGCCCACAAGAAGCGGGCGGCCCTCGGCCCCATACACGTCGGCCGTACGCCGACCCGCCGGGTCGTCTCCTGTGGCCGAAGTGCAGCCGCGGCCTGGCTCGACGACCCTGGAGATCGGGGGCAGTGCCGGGAGGAGCACCCATGCACTGGGAAACGATCCGCAAAGACACCACACAGGTCGTCCCGCCCCGTCTCGCCGACTACGACCGGGCCCGCTCCGAATTCACCTGGGCGCAGGCCCGCACGGCCCTGACGGGGCTGCCCGACGGCGGGCTGAACATGGCCCACGAGGCCGTCGACCGGCACGCGGCCTCGGACCACTCGGACAAGATCGCTCTGCGGTGCGTCGCCCGGGACGACTCCCTCTCGACCGTCACCTACGGGGAACTGGCCCGCCGTACGGCCCGCTTCGCGAACGTCCTGCGGTCACTCGGCGCCGGCCACGGGGACCGCGTGTTCACGCTGCTCGGCCGCTGCCCCGAGCTGTACACCGCGGTGCTGGGCACGCTGAAGAACACCAGCGTGCTCTGCCCGCTCTTCTCCGCCTTCGGACCCGATCCGGTGGAGCAGCGACTGCGTCTCGGCGATGCACAGGTCCTGGTCACCACCGCGGCCCTCTACCGGCGCAAGGTCGCCGAGCGCCGGGCATCGGTCCCCGGGCTGAAGCACATCCTGATCGTCGGCCCCGGCGCGGAGGATCTGCCCGGCACCGCGTCCTTCGACGCCCTGATGTCCGGCGCCCCGGACACCTTCACCATCCCGCCGACCTCGCCGGACGACATGGCCCTGCTGCACTTCACCAGCGGGACCACCGGCACTCCAAAAGGCGCGGTCCATGTGCACGAGGCCGTGGTCGCGCACTACGCCACAGCCGCGTACGCGCTCGACCTGCACCCCGAGGACGTGTACTGGTGCACCGCCGACCCTGGCTGGGTCACCGGCATGTCGTACGGCATCATCGCCCCGCTCGTCCACGGTGTGACGCTGGTCGTCGACGAGGGCGACTACGACGCCCGGCGCTGGTACCGGATCCTCGGCGAACAGCGGGTCACCGTCTGGTACACCGCGCCCACAGCCCTGCGGATGCTCATGCGCGCCACACCCCGCCAGGGCCCGTACGACCTGCCGCGCTCCCACGACCTGTCGGCGCTGCGCTTCATCGCCTCCGTCGGCGAGCCCCTCAACCCGGAGGCCGTCGCGTGGGGCCGGGACGTCCTGGGACTGCCGGTGCACGACAACTGGTGGCAGACGGAGACCGGCTCCATCATGATCGCGAACTTCGCGGCCTGCGAGATCCGGCCCGGCTCGATGGGCCGACCGCTGCCCGGCGTCGAGGCAACCGTGCTGAAGCAGGGGGAGGACGGCCGGGCACTGGTCGCCGACGGCCGGGTCACGGAGCTGCAAAGCCCTGGCGTCGAGGGCGAGTTGGCGCTGCGGCCGGGCTGGCCGTCGATGTTCCGCGGCTATCTGCACGACAAGGAGCGCTATGACGCCGCGTTCGCGGACGGCTGGTACCTGACCGGAGACCTCGTCCGCCGGGACGCGGACGGCTGGTACTGGTTCGTCGGACGAGCCGACGACGTCATCAAGTCGGCGGGGCATCTGATCGGCCCCTTCGAAGTGGAGAGCGCGCTGATGGAGCACTCGGCAGTGGCTGAGGCCGGGGTGATCGGACGGCCGGATCCGGTCGCCGGGAACGTCATCAAGGCGTTCGTGTCGCTGCGCCCAGATGTCGAGCCGACCCCGGGTCTGGAGCGGGAGCTGCTGGCCTTCGGCCGCCGCAAGCTGGGCCCCGCCGTCGCGCCCCGGGAGATCGCGTTCGACCAGAACCTGCCGAAGACCCGCAGCGGGAAGGTGATGCGCCGTTTGCTGCGTGCGCGTGAACTCGGTCTGCCCACCGGCGACTTGTCGACCTTGGAGGGATCCACATGAGCGTGGCCCGCCCCAACCGTACGCGGAAGGACCCGGCGCCCCCGATGTCCGGCAAGAAGGCCCCGACGGCCAAGACGAGTAAGCGCAAAGCGAGCACCGGGCCGGTCGGCCGGCCGGGTCCCGGGCACCGGACGGACCTGCTGGAGGCGATGCTTCGCATCCGACGCTTCGAGGAAAGGTGCGTCGAGCTGTACAGCGCCGCGAGGATCCGCGGTTTCGTCCACCTCTACATCGGCGAGGAGGCCGTCGCCGTCGGCGTGAACGAGGTACTGACCCCAGAGGACGCGGTCGTCTCCACGTACCGGGAACACGGCCACGCCCTGGCCCGCGGGATCACGGCCGAAGCCGTCATGGCCGAGATGTACGGCAGGACGACGGGGTGCAGCGGAGGCCGGGGCGGATCCATGCACCTGTTCGACGCAAGCCGGCGCTTCTACGGCGGCAACGCCATCGTCGCCGGCGGACTCCCCCTGGCCGCCGGCCTCGCACTCGCCGACCGTATGCGCGAACAGTCCCACATCACCTGCTGCTTCTTCGGCGACGGGGCCTTCGCCGAAGGCGAGTTCCACGAGACCGCCAACCTGGCGGCCCTGTGGAAGCTGCCCCTGCTGCTCGTCTGCGAGAACAACCTCTACGCCATGGGCACGGCCCTCGAACGGCACGAGGCACAGACCGACCTGGCCATGCGCGCCGCCTCCTACGGCATGGTCGCCTGGGCCGTGGACGGCATGGATGTCGAGGCCGTCGAGCAGGCCGCCCGACGGGCCGTCGAGGGCATCCGAGCAGGCACCGGACCGCACTTCCTGGAACTGCGCACCTACCGCTTCCGCGCCCATTCGATGTACGACCCGGACCGGTACCGCGAGAAGGGAGAGATCGAGCAGTGGAAGTCCCGCGACCCGATCAGCCTGCTCATGGAGCGCATGCGCGAGAGCGGTGAGCTGAGTGACAAGGAGCTCGCCCGGATCGAGCAGCGGATCACCGACGAGATCGACCACGCCGTCGAAGCGGCCGAACAGGCACCCGAGGAGCCTGTCGAGCACCTTCTCCGCCACGTCACCAGTTCCTCGTCGAAGGCGGTGAGTTGACCATGGGCGCCGAAGCGACGGCAGAGGCGAAGACGACCTACCGCGAGGCCATGCGCGAGGCGCTGCGCGAGGCATTGCGCTCCGACTACCGTGCCTTCCTCATGGGCGAGGACGTGGGCCGGTACGGCGGCTGCTTCGGCGTCAGCCTAGGCCTGCTGGAGGAGTTCGGCCCCGAACGCGTTCGCGACACCCCGCTGTCTGAGTCCGCGTTCGTGGGCGCCGGCATCGGCGCGGCCTTGGCCGGACTGCGGCCCATCGTCGAGATCATGACCGTCAACTTCAGCCTGCTCGCCCTCGACCAGATCCTCAACAACGCCGCCACCCTGCTGCACATGTCGGGCGGCCAGCTGCCCGTTCCGCTGGTCATCCGCATGACCACGGGCGCCGGACGGCAACTCGGCGCCCAGCACTCGCACAGCCTGGAAGGCTGGTACGCGCACATCCCCGGCATCCGTGTCCTCGCCCCCGCCACCCTTGAGGACGCACGCCACATGCTGGCCCCTGCGCTCGCCGACCCCGACCCCGTACTGATCTTCGAGCACGGAAGCCTCTACAACGTCTCCGGCGAACTCCTCCCGACCACCACGCCGGTGGACCTGGACCACGCCGCGATCCGCAGGCCCGGCACCGACATCTCCCTGATCACGTACGGCGGTTCGCTGCCCAAGGCCCTCGCGGCAGCCGACGAGTTGGCCGCCGAGGGCATCAGCGCCGAGGTGATCGACCTGCGCACGCTGCGCCCGCTCGACGACGCGGCCATCACGGCCTCCGTGGCCCGGACCCACCGTGCGGTGGTCATCGACGAGGCGTGGCGGACAGGAAGCCTCGCCGCCGAGGTGTCCGCCCGCATCGCGGAAGGGTCGTTCTACGAACTGGACGCGCCCGTCGAGCGGGTGTGCAGCGCGGAGGTGCCCATGCCGTACGCGCGGCGGCTGGAGGAGGCCGCCCTGCCACAGACCGCCGACATTGTCGCGGCGGTCCACCGGGCGGTGGACTGACCATGGGCGAGTTCACCATGCCGTCCCTCGGCGCCGACATGGACGAGGGCATGCTCCTGGAATGGCTGGTGCGACCCGGTGACCTCGTGCACAAGGGCGATCCCGTCGCAGTCGTCGAAACCGCCAAGTCGACCATCGAGGTGGAGTGCTTCGAAACCGGCACCATGACGGAGATGCTCGTCGAGCCCGGCACGACGGTGCCGGTGGGGACGCCGCTCGCGCTGCTCGAGCCGCCGACGGAAACGCCAGGGAAACCGGAGAAACCCCGCGAGGCGGAGGAGCTACGACCGGTCCCTCACGCACCGAAGAAGGGCAAGCCCCCCGAGCGCAAGCCCCCGTCCCCGCCACCCGAACCTGCTCCGGTCCCCGGCCCGGCGATCCCGGTGGCGGTGCCGTCCGCCGCCCAGCAGCGCGGCCACATCGAGGCCGGCCCCTTGGTCCGGCATCTCGCGGAGCACAGCGGCGTCGATCTGGAGACGCTGCACGGATCCGGCCCCGGAGGGCGCGTGACCCGAACCGACGTCGAGGAAGCTGCGGCCACCCGGGCCACTCCGCTGCCACCGCGCGTGCGCGCCACCCCCCTCGCCCGGCGACTCGCCGCCGAACTGGGCGTCGACCTGACCGCGGTGACGGGGACCGGCAAGGAGTCGGCCGTCCGTGCCGCGGACGTGCGCCGGGCAGCCCCCGGCCCGGCGGCCCCGGCCCCGCCCGGGCATGTGGGCGTCACCCCGGAACGTTCCGCACGTCCGTCCGAAGCGCGGACGGCGGCCATGCGGCAGGCGATCGCCGACCTGATGACCCGCGCCAACCGGGACATCCCGCACTACTACCTCTCCACGACCGTGGACATGGCCCCCGCCATGGACTGGCTGCACGACCACAACCGGCGCAGCCCGGTCGGTGAACGGCTGCTCCCCGCGGCCCTGCTGCTCAAGGCGGCCGCCCTGGCGGCCCGGGAAGTACCCGAACTCAACGGTTTCTGGACCGACGACCACTTCACCGCGGGCCAGGGCGTCCACCTCGGCGTGGCCGTGTCCCTGCGCGGCGGAGGGCTCGTCGCCCCGGCGCTGCACCACGTCGACACCTTGGCGCTCCCGCAGCTGATGACCGCCCTCAAAGACCTGGTCACCCGGGCCCGCACGGGCAGACTGCGCGGCTCCGAGGTGTCCGACGCCACGATCACGATCACCAACCTCGGCGATCAGGGCGTGGAGACCGTCTTCGGCGTGATCTACCCGCCACAAGTGGCCCTGGTCGGCTTCGGGCGGGTGGTCGACCGGGCGTGCGCCGTCGACGGCCTGCTGGGCGTGCGGCCCGTGGTCACGGCGACCCTCTCGGCCGACCACCGAGCGACGGACGGTGCCGTCGGTGCCCGCTACCTCACGGCGGTCACCCGCCTCCTGCAGAACCCGGAGCAGCTGTGAACATGAACCGAACCGATGCACTGGACATGGTCAGGGAGTCGCTCTCCTCCGCCGTCCCCGGCGCGGACGTGGCCGCCCTGGGGCCCGACGACGCGTTCCGGGACGCGCTGGAGATGGACTCGCTGGACTTCCTGAGCTTTGTCGAGGTCCTCAGCGAAAGGTCCGGCGTCCGCATCGAGGACGAGGACACGCCCCGGCTCAGCACGCTGTCCGGCACCGCCGACTTCCTCGTCGCCCACACGCGGTGACGTGCGCCCCGTGGACACTCACGGCTCAAACCGCCTCGGTGTCGTCGACGACACCGACCACGTCGTCGATGTCCCGTACCGACCCGAGCAGTTCGGGGACAAGAGCCTTGTTCAGTCGCCCCCTCATCGTCACCACGCCGTTCTCCACGTCCACCTCGACAGCGCGTGGATCCAGCAGGTGCTGACCGACCAACGACTCGACCTCGGCCCGGATCTCGACGTCGTCACGGATCAGGGCCCGCAGCAGGTCGCGCCGGGTTACCACACCGACAAGCCGGCCGCGATAGTCAGTCACAGGAAGCCGCTTCAACCGCGCGTGGGCCGCCGTCCACGCAGCATCCGCCACTCGTTCCGCCGGGTGGACGGTGACCGGCGGGAAGGTCATCAAAGTGGCCGCCGTGTCCCCGTGGCCCTTCTCGTACAGGTGGTGCTGCCACAGCCTGCCGACAGGTCCGTGCCGACGCGGTTCCGCCGTGACGGCAGCCTTGGCCAGCAGATCCGACTCCGAGACGACACCGATCACGTGGTCCTCGGCATCGACCACCGGTACGGCGCTCACCTGCTCGCGGGCGAGCGCGTGGGCGACGTCCCGGAATGGCATGTCACCGGGGACGGAGGCCGCCGGCACCTGCATGACATCCCGCACCCGGAGTACAGCCGGTCCTCCGGCGGGCGGCTCGGGTACGTCAGGGGTGCGCGGCTGGGTACCGGGAACACGCTCCGGCTCCTCGGCGCTCCTCGCCGACGCGGCGGCTGCGACTGCCATGAGGTAGCGGCCCAACGCCTCCTGGCGAGGCTCCTCCTGGGGCGTCCAGGGGCGGCCCGGACTGGTGCGGCGGGCTTCCTTCTGCGCGGAGTTGTGCTCGAAGTCGCTCACGGCTGCCTCCCGTGGACGCCGTCCCTCTACGCGGTCAGTCTCGCATCGATCCACTGGTGCGTCCTCCGGGCCGAACGGCCCCGATCAGGGACGACTGGCCCAGCGCGGCGCGACATGCCATCGCCTACAAAGGAGACTGGGAAGCGGGGCCTGGGGCCACCTGGAGGAGAGCTCGTGACGGGTTTCCGGGACTTTCTTACGAGGTTCCGGCCGGCGGCATCGCCCGGCCGTGCCGCACCAAGCGGTGTCCCCGCGGACCGCTCGGCCGAACTCCGTGCGGAGCTCGCACCGCCCTTGGCCTTGCTCGAACAAGTAGAGGCGGAAGCCCGGTCCGTCAGCGAGCGGGCCGAGGCAGCCGCCGCGGCGCGCCGACGGGAAGCCGAGCAGCAGGCGGAGGAGATCGTTACCGAAGCGCTGGAGGAGGCCAGCCGGGTGCGGGCACGCGCCGCCGAGCAGGTGGAGCGTGCGGCCGAGGCCCACGCGGCGGCGCTGCTCGCCGAGGCAGAACGCGAGGCAGCCGCCGTCCGCGACCGTGCCAGGAACCGGACACCCGCGCTCGCCGATCGTGTGCTCGCGTTGGTGTTGGAGGGGCCCGCTGAGGAGTCGCCACTCGCGTCGGCGGATCAACCGGCTCCAGGCCCGGAGAGGCCACCGGAGGGAGGTCTCTGATGGGCGCCGGATGGGTGGCGGGCGTAACCCGGGCACGGGCCCTGCGGACCAGGTGTCTGGGCACCGAAGGCATCAGGGACGTGGTCGCGTCCCGCACACTCGATGACGCCCTGCGCTACTTGGCGGCCACACCGTACCGGCACGATGTCTCCCCGGGCACCACGCCGGACGAGGCCCAGCGGGCGGTCTCGGCGACACTGCTGTGGCATCTCCGGGTCCTCGCGGGCTGGCAACCGGCCACCGGCGCGGACGTCATCCGGGCACTCGCCGCCGGATTCGAGATCTCCAACACCGAGCACCATCTGAGAGCTCTTGTGGCCGACCCGCGACAGTTGGACGCAGAACGGCGCCATGCCCCGCCCTACCGTCTGGGCGCGCTGGCCATGGCCTGGACCCGGCTCGCCCGCACTCGTACGCCGTCGGAGCTGCGCACCGCGCTGGCGGCCTCCGTCTGGGGTGACCCCGGGGGCGACTCCCCGGCCGCGGTCGCCACCGGTATGCGGGTCTCCGCCGCCGTACGGCTCGCCATCACCGTTCCCGACGCGGCGCGCTGGGCGGCGGCGCGGCTCGCCCTGCTGTTCGGCCGCGAGGTGTTCATCGTCGGCCGCAGGATGCCGGAGGTCTCGGCCCGCCGGGCGGCCCGGCTGCTCGGCACACGAGCGGTGGGCGCGGGGTCGTACGCCGACTTCCGTCAGTCGCTGCCGGTCACCGCGAGGTGGGTGCTGGACGAAGTCGACGAGGCGGCGGGCCTGTGGCGGGCGGAGGCACGGTGGTGGGAGGCGGTCGAGCGGGACGGCCATGAACTGCTGCACCGGTCGGGGTTCGGTCCGCAGCCGGTGGTGGGGGCCGTGGCACTGCTGTCCGCCGACGCGTGGCGGACCCGCGGCGCGCTGGAACTGGCCGCCCGGGGTGGCGGCCCCGGGGACTGGCCGACGGAGGCGCTCGATGCTCCGGGCTGAGACGGCGGTCCCGGTCCGGATGCGCAGGGTGGCCGTCGTGGCCCCCGAGAAGGCGCTGCGGGAGAGCCTGGTGCGGATCGCCGAGGCGGGCTGCGTGGACATCGACCTGGCCGGGGACGGCGGGCCGGATGTCCGCAGGGCCGCGGCGACGCGGCTCCAGCGTATGCGCACCGAGCCTGCGCAACCCGCTCTCAGCGAGGCCCCACCCGACCTGGATGCCATGGAGCGCGAGGGCCGGACGGACCTGCTGGCGGGCGAGGCTCAGTTGGAGGAGCGCCTCGGTAGCGCGGTCCGGCACGGAACGGTCGCGGCACTGGCCGGTTGGTGCCCCGAGACCGAGATGGGCTCCATGGCGGCGCGCATCGCCGGTGCCGGGGGCGCGCTGGTGCCGCTACGGCCCCCCCGTGGTGTCGATCCGCCGACCTTGCTGACAGGAGCCGACGCCGCTCCCCCGGCATCCACGGCGAGGACCGTACGCCGCTCCTTCACGCCTCTGGTCAGCACGTACGGAACGGTGCCCTACGCTGATCTCGATCCCACCATGGCGGCCGGGATCGTCTACGTGGTGATGTTCGGCCTGATGTTCGGCGATGCCGGACACGGGCTGCTGCTGGTCGCAATCGCGTTCCTGCTGCGCGCGGGCCGACCGCGCCGAGCGGCGGCACTGCGCCCGCTGTGGCCCTTCGTCGCCGGCGCCGGGCTGGCCGCCACCCTGGCCGGGGTGGCGTACGGCGAGTTCTTTGGCCCGACCGGGGTGCTGCCCGTGCTGTGGCTGGAGCCGCTGGAGGAGCCCATGCGGCTGCTGGCCGCCGCCGTCGGGCTCGGCGCCGTGCTGCTCGCCCTCGCCTACGCCGCGGGGATCGTGAACCGGTGGCGGGAGGGCGGGCCAGCGGCGGCCCTGTTTGCGATGACTGGGATCGCCGGGGCGGTGCTCTATCTCGGTCTCGCGGTCGTCGCCGGGTATGTGTGGCTCGGCCAGGCGGTGTACGGGGTCATGGGGGCTGTGATCGCGGTCGTCGGGCTCGCACTGGCCGGGGTGGGGCTGTTCGCGACCACGGCGGGTGGTCCGGGCGGCGCCGTGCAGACCGGTATCCAACTGTTCGACGCGGTGGTGCGGATCGGCTCCAACGTCGTGTCCTTCGCGCGGCTCGCGGCCTTCGGCCTCACGCATGCGGCGCTGGGCGCGATCGTCTGGGACGGCACGACGGCGCTGGCGGGGCGGGGGCCGGTGGGCGTCGTCGCCGCAGCGTTCGTCTTCCTGCTCGGCAATGCCCTGGCCTTCGCGCTGGAGGCGCTGGTGGCGGGTGTTCAGGCACTGCGTCTGGAGTTCTACGAACTGTTCTCCCGGCTCTTCGAGGGCGAGGGCCGCCCTTTCCGGCCCTGGCATCTGCCTGTGGAGCACCTCACGGGCCCGGTCGTCGACGCCGGGCCGTCGGCGGCGGGGGAAACAGCCATCTCGTACGCCCCCGCAGGGGAGGAGTAATCGTGATCACCTGGTTCTTGGCCCTGCCCGTCGTCGCGGCAGGATTCGTGGCGGTACGCCTCGTGTTGCGACGTTCGGACCACAGGACGGCCCTGTGGTGGATGGTCGCTTCCGACGCCGTGCTCCTGGTGATCGCCACCTTGGTGCTGACCCTGGCCCTCGGCGGAGGCCCCGCGCAGGCGGCGACCACTCAGGCACAGGAGTCCGGCTCCGGATCCGCCGCCCTGATCGGTGCGGCGATCGCGGTGGCCGGGGCGACGATCGGGGCGGGCATCGCCGTGGCCTACACGGGCGCGGCCGCCCTCGCGGCGCTGAGCGAACGGCCTGAACTCTTCGGCCGGGCCATGGTCATCGTCGGCCTGGCCGAGGGCATCGCCATCTACGGTCTGGTCGTCGCGGTGATCCTGATCGGGAAGGCGTGACCATGGGGTATGTCGCCGCGCTAGGAGAACGGGCCCGCGTGGCCGGCCTGGCCCTGGCCGGAGCCGTCGTCCTCCTCGCCGACGACCCCGACGCCGTGCGCCGGGCCTGGCGGAGCCTGCCGGACGGCATCGACCTGGTCATCCTCACCCCCGCCGCGGCCGAGGCACTGGAGTCCGACTTCGCGGCGCCCGGGGCCCGCCACCCGCTGATCGCCGTGATGCCGCCATGACGACCCCGGCCCCCGACCGGACGGCAGACGCCCTCCACCCGGTCCGGGTGGAGCTGCTGCGGGCGGCTCGTTCCGACGCGGAAGCGGTCCTGGCCCGCGTCGAGCGGGAGGCCGACGCCCTGCTCGACCAGGCTCGTGCCGAAGCCCGGTCGATCCTCGACGAGGCCCGGCGACAGGGCGAGGCCGATGGTGCGGACACCGCCCGCGACCTCCGCGTCAGGGCCCGGCGGGAGGCCAGGTCCCGGACACTCGCCGCTCGCCGGGAAGCGTACGAGGAGCTGCGCCGTGCGGCCGCCGTACGGGTCCGAAAGCTGCGCGGCATCGCGAGTTACCCGTCCATGCGGGAGCGGCTGGAACGCCGGGCGTGTGTCCTGCTGGGGCCCGGCACCGAGGTGAGCGAGCACGCCGACGGAGGTGTGGTGGGCCGGGCACCGGGGAGACTGGTCGACCTCTCGCTGACCGCGCTGGCCGACCGCGCGCTGGACCGGATGGGAGCGGAGGTGCGGAGCCTGTGGGAGGAGTGACGCAGGCCGCTGGGACACATCAGCGGGCTGCTGCCAGGCAGCCGGTCTCGCGGATCCTGCGTGTCACCGGGCCGCTGGTCGAGATGGAGTACACGAGCGGCATCGCAATGTACGACTTGGTGTCGCTCGGCCCGGCCGAGCTGCCGGGCGAGGTCGTGGCCATCAGCGGTGACGTGGTCACCGTCCAGGCCTACGAGTACACTGGCGCGCTCGCTCCGGGGCAGACGGCTCTGCCTCAGGGCCGTCCGCTGTCGGTGTGGCTCGGCCCTGAGTTGCTCGGCGGGATCTTCGACGGCCTCCTGCGCCCCCTGTCCGGTGCCGGCGACTGGCTGCTGCCCGGCGCGCAGCGGGCGACGGCGGGAGAACGCACCTGGTCCTTCTTCCCCTTGGTGGCGCAGGGCGAGCAGGTGGCCGAGGGACAGGCTCTCGGGGAGCTCCACGACGCGGGGCCCGTGCCGGTGAAGGTCCTCGTGCCGTCCGGCTGCGGGGGCACGGTCGAGGCGATCGCCGTCGCCGGGGACCGTCCGAGCGAGGCGACGGTCGCTGTCGTGGGCGGCACGGAGGTGTCCGTCGGCGCCCTGTGGCCGGTGCGTCGGCCGCGTCCGGTGCGGGAGCGCGTCGACAGCCACGAGGCCCTCGACACCGGCCAGCGGGTGATCGACCTGCTCTTCCCCGTGGCCCGGGGCAGCACGGTTGCAGTGCCCGGTGGCTTCGGCACCGGCAAGACGGTGCTGCTGCAGCAGATCGCCAAGTGGTGCGACGCGGACGTCATCGTGTACGTCGGCTGCGGAGAGCGCGGCAACGAGATGGCCGACGTCATCACCGAGCTGGCGGAACTCCGGGACCCGCGCACGGGCGGACGCCTCGCGGACCGCACAGTGACGATCGCCAACACCTCGAACATGCCGATGATGGCGCGTGAGGCGAGCGTCCACACGGGGGTGACGGTCGCCGAGTACTTCCGCGACATGGGCCTGGACGTGGTCGTCATCGCCGACTCGACCTCCCGGTGGGCGGAGGCGCTGCGCGAGTTCGCCTCGCGCACCGGCGCGCTGCCCGCCGAGGAGGGCTACCCGGCAGGCTTGGCGTCCGCCATCGCGGCCTTTTACGAACGGGCCGCCGCAGTGACCACCCTCGGCGGCGACCGGGGCTCGGTGACCGTGATCGGCGCTGTGTCCCCGCCCGGCGGGGACATGACGGAACCGGTGACCGCGCACACCGAACGATTCGTCCGCTGCCTGTGGACCCTCGACCGCGACCTCGCCTACGCCCGCCACTATCCTGCGGTCTCCTGGGCCGGGTCCTTCTCCCGGGACGTACCGGTCCTCGCCGCAGGGCACCGGACGGCCGGCGATCCGGCGTGGTCCCGGCGCCGCGAACGGGTGGGAGCGGTGCTGGCGGAGGCCGACCGGCTGGCCGATCTGGTGGACCTGATCGGCATCGCCGCCCTCCCGGCGCGCGAACGCATCAGCGTGCTGGCGGGCACGCTGATCCGCGAGGGCGTGCTGCAGCAGAGCGCGCTGTCGGAGCGGGACGCGTACTGCGGTGCGGAGAAGACGGCCGCACTGGCCGACGCCGTCCTCGCGGTCGCCGACCGCTGTCGTGAGCTGGTGGACTCCGGCGTCCCGGCGGCCTCGGTCGAGGAGGTCGACTTCGGTCCGCTGCTGCGGGCTCGGGAGGACACCGGCCCGCACGACGCCGCCGGGGTGGCGGCGCGGCGGGACGCGATGCTCGCCAGGCTGGGGGCGATGCGGCCATGAGCCCGTCCGACGAGATCGAGTACACGAAGGTGCGGCAACTGCGAGGGCCACTCGCGATCATCGAAGGCGTGGCCGGGATCGGCTGGGACGAGTACGTACACATCACCCTCGCCTCGGGCGAACGGCGCCACGGCGTGGTCCTCGATGCCGACCGCGACCTGGCGGTGGTCCAGGTCCTGGAGGGCACCGCAGGCATGGACCCGGAAGGCGTCCGCGCGGCCTTCTCGGGCAGCCCACTGCGCGTCCCCGTCGGGACGGACTGGCTCGGGCGGGTCTGCAACGGCCGGGGCGCGCCCCTCGACGGCGGCCCGCCCGTCCTCGGCTCCCACACCGCCGAGGTGGGCGGCGCCCCCATCAACCCGGTGCGGCGCGAACCGCCGTCCGAGCCGGTCCTCACCGGGGTCGGAGTCGTGGACGCCCTGACCACCCTGGTACGCGGGCAGAAACTGCCGGTGTTCTCCGTGGCCGGGCTGCCGCACCTGGAACTGGCCGCCCAGATCGCCGCCCAGGCCACCGTTGCGGGAGAGGCGTTCAGCGTCGTCTTCGCGGGCATGGGACTGACCCACGCCGACGCCTCCTTCGTACGCGACGCCTTGGAGGAGCGGTCCGCGGCCGGGGAACTGGTCCTACTGCTGAACACCGCCGACGACCCGGTGATCGAGCGGATCCTCACGCCGCGCATCGCGCTCACGGTCGCCGAGCACCTCGCCTTCACCGAGGGACGGCACGTCCTCGTGGTGATGACCGACATGACCACATACGCCGAAGCCCTGCGCGAGGTCTCCGCCGCCCGAGGGGAGATCCCGGCCCGCCGCGCCTACCCCGGCTACTTGTACAGCGACCTGGCCTCCTTGTACGAACGCTGCGGGCGTATCAAGGGCCGCCCCGGCTCGGTCACCGTGCTGCCGGTGCTCACCATGCCCGCGGGCGACATCACCCACCCCGTGCCGGACCTGACCGGCTACATCACCGAGGGCCAGATCGTGCTCTCGCCCGAGACGCACGCGCGGGGCGTTTATCCGCCGCTGGACGCGCTGTCCTCGCTGTCCCGGCTGATGCGCAAGGGCGCAGGCCCCGGCCGTACCCGTGACGATCACCTCGACGTCGCGGCCCAACTGCTGGCCGCGCTGGCCCGTGCCCGGCAGGTCCGCGACCTCGCCGACCTGGTCGGCCAGGCGGCGCTGAGCCCCACCGATCGCCGCTACCTGGACTTCGAGGAGGCGTTCCTGCGGGACTTCGCCAACCAGCGCGCCGACGAACCACGCGACCTCGACACCTCGCTGGATCGCGGCTGGCGGGCCCTCCTCACCCTGCCCCGCAGCCAGCTCTCCATGCTCCCCGCGCGGCTCCTCGACGCCCACGGGGCGAAGGACCTCGACGATCTCGGCGGTCTCGATGAGGGGGTGTCCCGATGACCGGCGCCCGCCGTACGCCGCCCGGTCGTGCGGGACGCCTGCGGCTGCGGCACAGCCTCGCAGTCGCCGAGCGCGGAGCCGACCTGCTGGAACAGAAGCTGCGCATCCTCCGCTCGGAACACCAGCGGCTGCTGCACGCGGAGGAGGCAGCCGCCGGAGCCTGGCGGCACCTGCTGCCCGAGGCCGAGAGATGGCTGCTGCGGGGTCTACTTCTGAGCGGGGAACGAGCCCTCGACTCGGCCGCCGCGGACATCGGTCCCGCCGAGATCAGGGTGCACTGGGCGACCTCCATGGGGGTACGCCACCCTGCGGCGGTCGCCACATCCGTACCCGCCCGGCCGCCCACCGCCGCCGCTCCCACCAACACGGCCCTCGTGCACGCCGAGGCGGCCTACGGCCGTGCCCTGCGCGCCGCCGCGGAGTACGGGGCCGCGCACGCCGCCGCCGAGCTGCTGGGAGCGGAGGTCATCAGCACCCGGCACCGGGTCCGTGCCCTGCGGCGCCACTGGATCCCCCGCCTGCGGGAGGCACTCGACCGGGCCGACCTGGCCCTGGAGCAGGCCGAGCACGAGGACACCGTCCGCCGGCGCTGGGCCGCGAGGACGGCCGAGGACGAGGGGGCGGCGGCCGGGCAGTGACCGTTGCGGGCTCCGCAGTGCTCCACATCCGGGGGGCGGTTCACTGGAACGCCGCGTGGATCTCCTGTTCGGTCGCGGAGTGGGACACGAGGAGGAGTTCGTCGCCGGGGCGGAGCAGTATCGACGGATCCGGCACCGTGGGCTGTCCGTCGCGGACGACGGTGGCGACGACCGTCCCTTCGGGCAGCCGGACGTCTCCCAGGGCACGGCCCACCGCCCTGGACTGCGGTGTGATGGCCGTTTCGATGACATCGACGCCCGCCTTGCTGAGCCGGAGCAGGGCGACTGTGTCGGTGGCGCCGGTGGCCTCCTCGATGAGGGAGATCAGCGGAGTGGCGGCGGGGACGGCGACATCGACGCCCCAGCGCCCGTCGAACAGCCAGGCGTTGTCGGCGTTGTTGACCCGGGCGGCCACGCGGGGGACCGAGAACTGCCGTTTGGCGAGCAGGCTGATGACGAGGTTGTCCTCGTCGTCCCCGGTGGTGGCGATGACGAGGTCGGCGGTCAGCGCACCCGCGTGTTCCAGGAGGGCCGGTTCGCAGGCGTCCCCGGCGACCAGCCGCGCGGCGATGCGGCCCTCCAGTTCGGCCACGCGGTCGTCGTCGCTGTCGATCAGCGTGACCTCGTTGCGGGCCGCGGAGAGCACTTGGGCGATCTGGGTGCCGAGCCGCCCCGCGCCGGCGATGAGCACGTTCACGTCCCCAGCTCCTTGTCGAGAAAGCCGCGCAGCCTGCCCAACGCGGTGGCGGCGACGGCGAAGGTGACCAGGTCGCCCGCCTGCGCGGGGGTGCTGTGCGCGGGGATCAGGGAGCAGCCCCCGCGGGTGACCTCGACAACGCGGACCTCGCCGTCGACGTCGAACTCGGTCAGCCGCCGCCCGATGAGATAGTCGGGCACCTCGGAACGGACGAGCAGCGTCTCTCCGTTGCCGAAGCTCAGTTCGGGGCTCAGGTGGCGGTGCAGCAGCATCTGGTGGATCTGGTGCACGGTCCAGCGGACGCTGGCGATGGTGGGGATGCCGAGGTCGCGGTAGATGTCGGCGCGTCGGGGATCGTAGATGCGGGCGAGCACGATCGGCACCCGGTAGGTCTCCTTCGCCGTCCGTGCGCTGACGATGTTGCTGTTGTCCCCGGAGGTGACTGCGACGAAAGCGTCCGCGTGCTCGATCCCGGCGGCCTGGAGCACGGCTCGGCTGTAGCCGTTGCCCTCGTGGAAGCGGATGCGGGGGCTGTCGGGCAGCCGCCGGGCGGCCTTGGGACGCCGGTCGACGACCCGCACGTCGTGCCCTTCCGTGGCGAGAAGACCGGTGAGCGTGGATCCCACCCGTCCGCAGCCGACGACGATCACCTTCACCGTGGGACTCCTTTCCGGCGGTCGGCGCGGCGACGCAGCCACGCCTTGCGGGCCTCGTCCGCGAGCAGGGGCAGGGTGCCGAAACCGGCGAGGACCGCCCAGTCGGCGGTGTCGAGCGGGGCGGTGTTGAACACGGCCTGCAGAGGCGGCAGATAGCTGATGGCCGCCATGAGGGCGACGCCGAAGCCGCCCGCCGCCAGTAGGGCGGGATTGGACAGCAGTCCCACTTTCAGGATGCTCTGCCGGTCGGTGCGCACCGCGAGCGAGATGAAAAACTGGCTGAGCACGATCCCACCCTGGGCCAGCGTGATGGCCTCCCGGTAGACGGGATTTCCCTCGGTGAAGTCGTCGAACGGGATGCCGGATGCATGGATGTGCCAGAAGAACACCGCGCACACGCCCAGTGCCTGGATACCGCCCAGGAACAGGATGCGTCCCACCACCGCGGACGAGAACAGCCGCGCGTGCCGGGAACGCGGCGGGCGGTCCATCACGTCCGGCTCGGGCCGTTCCGCGCCCAGCGCCAGGGCGGGCATCACGTCCGAACCCAGGTCGATCGCCAGGATCTGCACCGCACTGATGGGCACCAGCGGAAACCCGGCAAACGTCGCTGCCAGGATCGGGCCCAGCTCGCCGATGTTGCTGCTGAAGACGTAGACCAGGAACTTGCGGATGTTCTGGTAGACGGACCTGCCGAGCCGCACCGCCGCCGCGATGGACGCGAACGAGTCGTCCAGCAGCACCATCGAGGCGGCCTCGCGGGCGACGTCGGTGCCCGACGCTCCCATCGCCACGCCGATGTCGGCGTGTTTGAGCGCCGGTGCGTCGTTCGCGCCGTCCCCGGTGACCGCCACCACCTCGCCCCGCCGCTGGAAGGCGGTGACCACACGCATCTTGTGCTCGGGGCTGACCCGGCACAGCAGCAGCTCGGACGACTCGGCGAGCAGCGCGTCGAGCGCCTCGTCGTCCATCGCGTCGAGCCGGACACCCGTCACCACGACCGGATACGGCCGCCGTACGATCCCGACGCGGCGGGCCACGGCCTCCCCGGTCAGCGGGTGGTCGCCGGTGACCATGACGATCCGGATACCGGCCCTGCGGCAGGCGGCGACCGCGTCGGTGACCTCGGGACGCGGCGGGTCCAGCATGCCGACCAGTCCCAGCAGCGCGAGTCCGGACTCGGCCTCGTGCTGCGCGGGGCGTGGCCCATCCAGCTCCCGCCTCGCGACGGCCAGCACCCGCAGCCCCTGCGACGCCAGCGCGTCACTTGCCGCCACGACTGCCGCGCGGTCCTCCTCGGTCAGCGGACCGCGCCGCCCCTGCCGCTCCACGTCGGTACACCGCGCCAGCAGCGCCCCCGGTGCTCCCTTGACGCACGCCTGGTAGCCCGCGCCGGTCTTGTGCACCGTGGTCATCAGCTTGCGGTCCGAGTCGAAGGGGAACTCCGTCACCCGCGGGGCCGCCGCCTCCTCCGCGTCCAGTTCGAGGCCGGCCTTGGCCGCGACGACGAGCAGCGCCCCCTCGGTGGTGTCACCGAGCACCCGCCAGTGTTTCCGTCCCCCGGGGCCTTCGGGCGGAGTCAGCCGGGCGTTGCAGCACAGGACCGCCACCCGCAGCAGTTCACGCACCGGAGCAGCATCGGCGACCGCACCGCTCGGGCCGTACCCCACACCGCTCACCGGGTGCGACACGCCCCCCGCCCACACCTGCGTGACGGTCATCTCCGCCTGGGTGAGCGTCCCGGTCTTGTCGGTGCACACCACCGTGGTCGACCCGAGCGCCTCCACCGCCAGCAGCTGCTTGATCAAGGCGTGGCGGCGCGCCATCCGCCGCACCCCGATCGCCAGCGACACCGAGAGGGTGGCGGGCAATCCTTCCGGCACGAGCGCGACCATCACCCCCAGGGCGAACACGAACAGGGTCACCAGGGACTCCCCTGTGGGCAGCCGTACGGCGAACATCAGGGCGCCGATCGCCAGGGCCGCCCCCGCCACCCGCCGGGCCATGGAGGCCACCTGGAGCTGCAGCGGGGTCTTCTGCCGGGGAGCCGCCGCGGCCAGCCGGTAGATCCGCCCGAACTCGGTCCTCGCACCAGTCGCGAAGACCACGGCCCGTCCCGATCCGGCGACGACGTCGGTTCCCATGAACACGCAGTTGCGGGCCTCCAACGGCGGTCCGGCCGCCACCCGGTCGGCCGTGCGCCCGACGGCGTTGCTCTCCCCGGTCAGCGGGGCGTTGTTCACGGCCAGCTCGTGCGCCTCCACCACCCTGCAGTCCGCCGACACCGCGTCCCCGGCCTCCAGCACGACCAGGTCGCCCGGCACCAGCTCCTGAGCGGGCACCTCCAGCCGCTCACCGCCGCGCAGCACCCGGCAGGTGTGGGGCACCATCGCCTCCAGCGCCTGGGCCGTCCGCTCGGCCGAGTACTCCTGGGCGAAGCCGATGGCGGCGTTCAGCACGACGACGCCCAGGATCGCCACCGCCAGTTGGAAGGTGCCGATGTCACGCGGCTCTTCCAACCCGTACGCCAGGAAGGTGATCCCCGAGGCGACGATCAGCACGACCGCGAAGAGGTCGGTGAACTGCGCCCCCAGCTGCCGCCACAGGTCACGGCGCCCGGCAGGGGGCAGTTCGTTGGCCCCGTATCGCGCGAGCCTGGCGCGTGCCTGCGCTGCCGACAGGCCACGCCGTGACATGTCCAGCGCGGCGAAGACCTCGTCGGCAGCGAGTTGTCGTACGGCAGGACCCGGGCTCGAATCGGGCGCCGCGCCGACCGCCTGCTCCCCCGCTCCGCCCGGTACCAGCGGGTCCGTACCGGTGCGCATCATCAGATCCCGTGCGGTGACAAAATCCGCGTCACCGATGGAATCGGCCGGGTTGCGCGGAGGGACTTTGACGAGGCTGCCATCACGGACTCCAGGGAGGTCGGCGGACGTTTCGCCGGTTCGCCGCCCTCGATCGGCGGCGCCTGCTCATCGTGTGACGGGCCGGACGACGCCAACAGGGCCGTCCGGGGCAGAGGCCCGGGCCGTTAGCCCCCTCACACCGGGACCGTGATGACGGTGCAGTGAGCGTGGTGCAGTACTCCCTGGCTCACCGAGCCCAGCAGCATGCCCGTGAATCCTCCGTGCCCCCGGGTCCCCACGACCAGGCCCAGGGCATGTTCCGAGGCGCCCGTCAGGATCTGCACCGCGTGCCCTCGGACGACTTCATGGTGCAGCTCCACGTCCGGGTACTTCGCAGCGCCGCCCGCGACCGTCTCGGACAGCACACGTCGGCACTCCCGCACCGCGGCGTCCTCGTCCAGCACACCGAGGAGCGGCGGATGCCACACGTACAGGGCCCGCAGGAGCGCTCCGCGAAGGGCCGCCTCCTCGAAGGCCATGTCCACCGCTGCGGCCGAATGCTCACTGCCGTCGACGCCGACCACGAAGTACGGAGGCTTCTGAGCAACCTGCTCCGGCTCCGGTACGACGGCGACCGGGCAGGGAGCGTGGGCAGTGAGCGGGAGCGCCACCGAGGTGGCGGAGAACATCTCACGCCTCCTGCTCAGGTGCCAGGAGCCCACCACGACCAGGGAGGCGGTCCGCGCCTCCTCTCGCAGGACCCACGCCGGCTCACCCTCCGCCAGCAGGGTCGACACCTCCACCGTCGGCTGCCGCGACTCGACGAAGGCAACCGCCTCCTTGAGTACTTGGTCGCCCACGCCGTGCAGCGCCCGGTTCCATTCCTCCCAGGACGGCCGTGGCTCGCCCGACCGGTATCCCCGGGTCGGCAAGCCCTGGGCGTGGACGAGCCTCAACGGCAGGCCACGTCGATCCGCTTCGTCGGCGGCCCAGGCGAGCGCCAGCCGCTTCGAAGGATCGGGGTCGACACCCACCACGATCGGCCGACGCCCGCCCGCACCAGTCATGGCACCTCCAGGAGATCTCCGCCCCGCCGTCCGTTCGCTGTCCTTCCAGCCTCGCCCCTGCCGCCGAGTGCCGCCATGCCACGGCTTCGCGGCCCTATTCGGAGACAGGCGGCCAAGCGCCCCGGACACCGCAGCTGCCGCGGCCCCCGGATCTGGGCACTCCCTCCGCGCGGCCCCTTCCGTACTGAGCCTGGACCGGGCCCGGTCGCTCAGCGGACGAGGACCCGCTCCCCGGAGCGTGGGACGACAGCGGTCCAGCCCAGCGTCCGGTCGAAGTGGTCGCGCAGCGCCTCAGCCGCGTCGGGCTCCCCGTGCACCGGATAGGTGCCATGCGGGGCGGGTGCCCCGCGGAGCCACTCGATGATCTGTCCGGCGTGGGCGTGTGCCGAGAAGTGCGGTACGTCGGCGACCTCGGCGCGGACGGGAACGTACTCGCCGGACATCCTGAGCACCTTCGCCTCGTCGACGAGGCCGCGGACACGCGTGCCCTGGGCCGCGAAACAGCCGCCGCAGGTGGTGCCAGGACGCGTCCCCCGGTGGCCATGCCGGACTCGGAGACGGTGACGGCAGGCCCGCTCTCGGGGCTCAGCTCGACGGACTCCTGACTCTCGTACGGGAAATGAGGTGGGGTGAGAGGCTGGCAACCTCCGACCTAGATACCCTCAGGGGGTATCTAGGTTAAGGGGGCAGCAACTGCGTCCGGGACACCGGGTCACTCAGCGTCGGCGGTCGTCCATCGGGGCCGAACGGCCCTGGCCACTGCTCCCCTCGGCCCCTGTGCGAGCCGTGTCGTCCGCGTTCCACTGGAAACCGGATCAACCGATGTCCACGAGAGAGGCGCGGCCATGACGAGCACAGTGCCGGAGACGACATCGCGACCGGAGAACGCCGCGGCCCATGTTCTCGAGGTCACCCACCTGGACGGGGATGCGTACGCCATCGACGTGCGTGGTCACCAGCTCTTGGTCGACCAGCCCACGGACGCGGGTGGCAAGGACACCGCGCCCACACCCACCGAACTGTTCGCGGCCTCCCTCGCCACCTGCGTGGCCTTTTACGCGGGCCGCTATCTCCAGCGCCACGGGCTGCACCACACCGGGTTGCGAGTACGCGCGGAGTTCACCATGGCCATCGACCGCCCGGCGCGCGTCGCGTCCGTCCGCGTGATCCTCACCCCGCCGTCCGCACTGTCCGCGCAGCGCCACGCGGCCCTCCTCGCGGTCGCGTCGCACTGCACGATCCACAACACGCTGCGCCAGCCGCCGGAGATCGACATCGAGCTGGAGCCGCAACTCAGGTAACCCGTCGGCGATTCAAGCTCCGGGACATCGCGTGAGGGGCCCCGAAGATCCCGGACAGGGACCCAATAGGGTTGTCCTGTAAGGAATCGAGGGAAGCAGCAAGTGGCACGTCCAAGTCCGTATACGC